>JBAPXA010000316.1:0-5985 GCA_049283975.1 Pyrinomonadaceae bacterium
CGTTTACGTGCTCTCAGCCGATCCAGCTGCGGACGCATATCTCCCTGGGCCTACCCAGCTGTTGGGAGATCCCAGAAACACGAAAATATCTAACGCTGTGCTTGCCCGCAGCCGAAGACTGAACAAGAGGGTGGTAAGTTCACCGATTCGCTCGTCAGGGCTGCGTGCGGACGTCCCCGAACGAGGACCACGCAAAGAGGAAACAAACATGCTAGATATTTTCAAAACGACTGCGATGGGTGCGCTACTCCTCGCAGTAATGGCACTGGGCACGTCCAGCGCAAAAGCCGATCCAGTAACCTTCTCTACGTCCGGTACTTTCACGTGCGCAGGTTGCGCAGGAAGCGGCACCAACTCCGTCACTTTTTTGGGCGGCATGGGCAACGCGCTCATGATCACTTTTACCGGTCTGGGATCTACCAGCTTGAACACACCTACTGGTTCCAGCTTTGGTAATTTCCAAACGTTCGTTTCGGGCACTGGTTCTATTGCTGCATCGGGAACGTTCACCCTGACCATAACGCAAACTGTTCCGATCGCTGGGAGTGACTCGTTCGCGGCGACCTTTACCGGATTGTTTTCGGCGAGTAATTCCGGGTCAGGGGTGGTGAATTTCACGGTAACATCAGTGACCATCGGCGGGATCACTTACTCCATCACCAATAATCCACTCAACCTGGTACCACCAGCTTCAAACAATGGAATAACCACCGTCCAAGGCCAGATAACAGGTACTCCTGTTCCTGAGCCTACCAGCATGTTGCTCTTGGGAAGTGGTCTGTTCGGTATTGTTGGAGCGTTAAGGAAGCGGTCTAAATCATCAGATCGTTAACCGACTTGGTCGGCACCCTCCCCCGAGGGTGCCAACCCAGCCCATCATGCATCCTCCGGCTTATCCCTCTCGGCAATCCACGTTAGGTGTATTTCTTCGAGCGCAGACTGGCTAAGGCGCTAGGCGCCCCGTTATGGATCCTTTATTTAGTCTAAGGCCTCGAATTAGAATTTGGAGGATCGAGACAGACCTTGCTCACCACTATCTGCAAGAAAATACAGCCGCCGTAAGGCGGCTGCATTTGTTTTCAGCACCACGCGATTCTTGAGAGTATTTTGCACCGCAATCTTTGCGGTCGCTATTTCGTCGCAAGCGGAGCGGGCTTCTGCACTGTCTTCGGGTCTACCGTGATCTCCTGCAAACGCTTGGCGACCTCCGGCGTCATCGACTCCTGATAGCGTCCTCCCAAGTACTGGGCCATGAACTTCTCCGACAGGGCTAGCATCGCCATGTTATTGACCGGCCGCGCGAAGCCGTGGCCTTCGTCGGGCGCTACCAGGTACTGGACCGGATAGCCACGGTCGCGAAGTGCGATGACGATCTGATCGGACTCTCGCTTGTTCACCCGCGGGTCGTTCGCGCCCTGCACGACGAGGAGCGGAGTCTTAATTTTGTCGGCGTGGGTCAACGGCGACTGCCTCACGAGTTGCGCCTTCCCCTCCGTCGTGTTCGGGTCGCCCATCCGTTTGTAGAACGTAGCCCGGCCGGCCTCCCAGTAGGGCGGGATGGTTTCGAGCAGCGTGATCAGGTTGGATGGGGCGACGATGGCGACCGCCGCCGCGTAAAGGTCAGGCGTGAAGGTGACCCCAGCCAGCGTCGCGTAGCCGCCGTAGGAGCCGCCCATGATGCCGACGCGCTTCGGGTCGGCGATGCCCTCGGCAATAAGGTGCTTGACGCCCCAGGTGATATCGTCCTGCATCTTGTCGCCCCACTGCCTGTTTCCCGCGTCAAGGAACTTTTTCCCGTAGCCCGTCGAGGCGCGGAAGTTCGGCATTAGGACGGCGTAGCCCCGGTTGGCGAAGAACTGCGCGAAGGAGTTGTAGCCCCAGAAGTCGCGGCCCCATGGGCCTCCGTGTGGGACAACGATGGCGGGAAGGTTCTTCGCCGCGAGACCTTTCGGCAAGGCTAAGTAAGCCGGGATCTCCAGACCGTCGGAGGACTTGTATCGGATCGCCTTGATCTCGGCGAGGGCTTCGCGGGGCAGTTTCTCGCGCACGCGGTATTGCCGCGCCAGCTTTTTCGTCTTGCGGTCGAAGAAGTATTTCTCGCCGGGCTCGGTATCGCTGAACGCCGTGATGAGCCACGTCATTTCGTCTTTAGTTGAGGAGTCGAAAGTGATCTCGCGACGAGGCAACTTCGTCTGCAGTAGTTTATAGTCCGCCTCGAAGGCCTTGTCCTTGAAGTAGTACCGACGCCGGTCGTCGATGTACTGGGTAAAGATCAGGTCGTTGCTGACCTCGGAAAAGAAGGCGTTGCCCAAGTCAACCCGGCCCATCGGGTCAGACTCCACCGCCTCCTCCTTCCCGGTTTCCGGATCAAAAAGCACAAGCCGAATGAGGTCGACGCCGTCACCCTTGTTCGACACCATGTAGACGCGGCGGTTGTCCTTATGGAAGGTGACGGGGTTGCACGTCTCGAACACGGTGCAGGAGTAAACTTTGGTGGACTTGCCGTCAGCATCGAAGCGCAGGATTTCCGTGTCCCCGCTCGGGGGCGTGCGCATGGCGAGCCGAAGGGTGTCTTTGTTGTCGAAGACCCATCCCGTCAGCCTGTCCGTGTTTTGTCGGACCAAGGTGCGTTCGCCAGTCGAGATTTTGACTTTGTAAAGGTCGTGCCATGCGGGCTCGCGATCGTTCAGGCCAACGTACACAGAATCGGGGTCGCTGCGTGGCACGTTGTAGATGAAGGTCCTGACCTTCTGCGAGTTGGTCAAGTTTCGGGCCGCCGGAACTTCCGCGCCGGTCGGCGGCTGCTCAGAGGGGCTGACGGCATAGACGTTAAAGTTTTCGTCGCCAGCCTGGTCTTTGACGAACAGGATGTACTTGCCGTCGCGGCTCCAGAAGAATCCCGGGATGGGGCGCTTCGTCTCGTTGGTCACGAGGTGCGCCTTGTCGAACGGCTCGTCGATCCCTTTGACCCAAACGTTCATTGTGTCTTTGTAGGGTTTGCGGAACGCAATGAACTTGCCGTCTGGGGAAATGGTTGCGCCGGCGATTTCGGGGTTGCCGAAGAGCAGTTCGCGGTCGATAAGCGGCGGCAGTCCATTCTGCGCGCGCGCCGGCGCGCCCAGGAAGGAAATGAATAAGGCGACGTGCAGCAGTAGCGCCACCCGGTACACTTTGCGAAAGTTTGCTGACATAAAGCACTCTCCTTTCAGAGGTCGCGTCGGGGAGCAAGGTAAAGTCCCGTGCAAGCGGGTCGGGCTGGATTCAAACTATTGCCTGAAGGAGATAATTTCTACCGCCGAGAATAAGCTTTGTCAACGAAAACCAACGCCCACGCGGAGTCGTATCGAAAGGAAGCCGGACACCGCCTAACCAGTCGGCCGCAGGTTCAAGTCCTGCTGGGCTCACCACTTTTCAAGCAATTCCGTGCTTTCTAGTATTTCCCCGGCAACCGAACTAGTGCATTGACTTCGGCTACTGGCGTTCGCTATGTTTGTAACGTGATCGACGTCGCCCCGCCACGTGATCACTTCTTGCCGCCGGTTTACCTCACCGCCTTAAACCAACCCGAAATAACAAGGAGTTGGATTATGAAGTCCGTCGCTTTTTCCGTGTCTTGTTTCCTGGCGTTCTCGAGTCAGCTGTACTCTGTCCCTGCCAAAATTGCCGAACTATCAGCCTCTGTTGTTCATGGCGAGTCGAACCATGGCGGCAAGATCGAGTCGAAGTACGATGGTCTTAGTCATGAGACGGTGTCGACGCTGAGGAAAATGAAAGTGACCTGCGCCGGCACGAAAGACATGATGAAAGACACTTGTGTGAGTCTTTCAGCTTCACTTCATTGTCCGGGCGTTCAGCTTGACTACGTTCGAAATGCCAAATTGCAGCTGATCTTTGAGACAAAGGATTGGTACCAAAGACATGCACTCGAGGAGCGTGATCTGGTCGTCGTCGTTGATACAACCACGTTGAGGCTAGGTCGTATGCGTCTGGTCAGCCAGAATATCGACACACTGGGAACCGAAATTCTCGAGGCCACGATCTCTTACGAAGCCTTCAAAAAGATCGTCTCGGGTCAGGTGGTTGAAATGGCAGTCGGCAAAAGCAGATTTGAACTGAGACAGAAGAATCTCGAAGCTTTACGCGATTTGAATAACCGGGTGAAGATCAGTCAGTGACGTTTGCGTAACGCAGTCCGTTCTCACTCTCTCGACACCAACGAGTCGGGGTTGCGCCGTCTACAGCGAGAACTGCCGATAGAAAAGCGATATTTCACGCTCAGCAGCCACGTTATTCTAAATAAAAGCACCTACCGATTAATCAGCTTTTGCGAGCCTTCAGAATATCTTGCTCCCTGTACTTCAATGCGTGACGTGATGTTTTCAATTTCGCGGAAGTCATCTGCTGTTAATTCCACATCAACCGCGCCAAGATTTTCTTCGAGTCTATGCAGTTTTGTTGTTCCCGGAATCGGCACGATCCACGGTTTCTGGGCAAGCACCCAGGCGAGAGCAATTTGTGCGGGCGTTGCTTTCTTTTGCGCGGCGAATCTTCCTATCAAATCAATTAACGCCTGATTGGCTTTGCGAGCCTCCGACGAAAAGCGAGGTACCGTATTGCGAAAATCATTGCTGTCGAACTTCGTGTTTTCGTCAATTTTTCCGGTGAGAAATCCTTTGCCAAGCGGGCTGAACGGAACGAAGCCTATTCCTAATTCCTCAAGCGTCGGCAGTATTTCTGTTTCCGGCTCTCGCCACCACAGCGAATATTCGCTCTGGAGTGCCGTCACGAGTTGGACGGCGTGCGCCCGGCGAATCACTTCGACCCCCGCTTCGGAAAGTCCGAAATGCCTTACCTTGCCATCGTCAATTAAATCTTTGACTGCTCCAGCCACGTCCTCAATGGGCACATTCGGATCAACGCGGTGTTGGTAAAACAAATCAATGTAATCTGTTTTGAGGCGCATTAAAGATGCTTCGGCGACTTCTTTAATGTGCTCCGGGCGGCTGTTGAGCGGCGGTTGTTGGTGCTGCGTTCCATCCGGGTCAATGTTGAACCCAAATTTAGTGGCAATCACCACCTGCTCGCGCAGCGGGCCGAGTGCTTCGCCGACGAGCTCTTCGTTGGTGAACGGTCCGTAAACTTCGGCAGTATCGAAAAAGGTTACGCCCTTTTCGACGGCGGAGCGAATCAGAGAAATCATTTCCTGCTTGTCTTTCGCCGGACCCAACCCAAAGCTCATCCCCATACAGCCGAGTCCAATTGCCGATACCTCAAGCCCGCTATTTCCTAATTTTCTTTTTTTCATATTCCTTCTCCTATTTCTTCGGCGGCGCCTCGACGCCCGAGAAGACCAGCACTGCGTCTGGGAGGCGTTGCCCGCGGATCTCGATCGCTGAAACAGCCGAATTCAGCTCAGAGAGTTCGGCGGGAGTAAATCGAACCCCGGCCGCGCCGCTGTTCTCCAGCATGTGCGCCATCTGTGTCGTTCCAGGGATCGGCACGATCCACGGCTTCTGCGCCATCAGCCATGCCAGCGCGATTTGGGCGGGGGTGGCCTGCTTCCGTTTGGCCCAACTCTTCACCAGATCCACGAGCGCCAGGTTGTGCGGCAGATTCTCTGGCGAAAACCGGGACTCAACGCCGCGAATGTCACCGGGAGCGAACCGCGTATTTGGATCGATGGCACCGGCCAGGAAACCCACTCCGAGAGGACTCCACGGCACGAAGCCGATTCCAAGCTCCTCGCAAGTCGGGATGACCTCCTTCTCAGGCCCGCGCCACAGCATCGAATACTCGTTTTGAATGGCAGTTAGCGGCTGCACAGCATGTGCCCGGCGGACGGTCTGCAGTCCCGGCTCAGACAAACCCCAGTGCAGAACCTTGCCTTGCGCCATCAGGTCCTTGATCGCGGCGGCTACGTCTTCAATCGGCACCTCCGGATCGACGCGATGCTGGTAGAGGAGATCGATGCGGTCGGTGCGGAGG
>JBAPXA010000317.1:0-6091 GCA_049283975.1 Pyrinomonadaceae bacterium
TCAGACATTCAATTCACACAGTCCTCCTGGTGATTGCCACCTTTACCTTAGCCTCCGGTCAGGTGGAAAAGAAAACGTCGGATGTTGTAAGTGACCAGTCGATAGCCCCATCTCCCGGGCCAGTCGAAACAAATAAGGGCAACTCGAATGCTGATGAACCCGAGATATGGATCCATTTTGTCGGTGGCAAGCGAAGACAGGTAGCCGAAGCTACGGAGGCGGCCGATGGCTTCTGGTTAAAGATAGGCAACGTAACTACCTTCGTCGACCGAAACCGCGTTGACCGAATTGAGCGCCGGTCGAATATTAAAGAGCAATCTACGTCCGAGCCCTTGCGCGGATCAGGCAACTGGAAACTCTCCAACTCCGTCAAGGTTGAAAACTTCTTCTTGAGTAAGTTCGGCCGTCGGCTACCCGTGGCGGCTCTGGGCCAGTCAGACTTGCACACTCGTTGGGGATACGACCACCGCCAAGGTATGGATGTTGGTTTACATCCGGACAGTGTGGAGGGCAGAAGTCTGATCGAATTTTTACGCAGTGAGGACATTCCGTTTCTGGCGTTTCGGGAAGCTGTGCCAGGTGTGGCTACCGGACCGCACATTCACGTCGGGAATCCATCTCGGCGGCTTTTAGTACCCTAAAGGGTTTCACGATTGATGCATCTTTCCAAACAAATATGAAGTTTATTGAAGTCGCACATCCGGAAGGGGGACGATTCATCTTCCATGTGGACCACGTTACCAGCGCCCATTTTCGTCCTGGCGCTGGTGATGTGAAAACGAGATTGGGGATAGACCTGGATCAGCGACAAAACGAGATCGTGTTATTTGGCGAAGAAGCGGAACGCGCTTGGCAAGTAATTCAGAAGGTACTTGCGGGAACCACTGCGGAGTAGTTCTTCGTCCTGTTTTTTAAGGCTTCGGAAAGCGCGCCTCAATGACGTTCCCACAAGCCGTCCCGTGTTCGAGGGTGAGCTGAGGATAAGTTGAGCCTTCAGGCGCGAACTCTTTGATAGCAAGCTTACCCTCAATCGCTTCGATTTCACTCTCCTTCCCCTCTACCTCCATAAAGAGACCAAACGGAAGCTCATCGATAACGATTTCTGTCTCGTCCAGGATCCAAGTCTCGCGCCGCTTTTCATAGACTAGCGCGGCCGTGAAACCGACGGCTTCGAGGATTGCGCTCATGGCTTCAGGATTGGCCACTGAGGTTTCTTCCTCCCGCTGACGTTTAATTGGGGAAGTGGACGACAGACGTTCTTTGAAGGTCAGCTTGGCGCGATCTCCGACACGGCGCAAACGCAAAATCTTGCTTCCGGCCTCTAAACCGGCGCCTACGTAGATCGTATTTTCTTCGAACTCTTCACTTATTCGCCTGGCGCCAAGTTCGACCAACCGGAGTCGCACCTGTTCCTGTTGATTTTTCGTGAGGCGATATTTTTTCTCAGTCTCAATCATACTAGGTCCTCACGCTGGGCCCCGATTTCCCACACTTATTCTGCCCCTTCACGAGTGCCTGAGCCAACGCAGTACTTCTGGAATCGTCGCCCGCTTGCCATACATCAGCATCCCAACTCGATAAATTCGCGCAGTGAGCCAAAGCAAGAGGATGACAGTCACGAGTCCGATAAACAACGAGAGGACGATCTCCCAAAGCGGCGGCGTTTGCGAAACGATCCGGATGATCATCGTAATGGGGGCAAAAAACGGAACCATGGAAACCCAGAAAGCGAGAGCTGATGAAGGACTACGAATCACGGGAAAAGCGAGGTAAAACCCAAACACGAGCAACAGCACCACCGGCATCGCCAATTGTCCGCCCTCCTGCGTAGTCGTCACCATCGATCCGATTAGCGCGTAGAGTGATGCGTAAAGGAAGTAGCCCAACAGAAAGAACAGCAGAAAGTAGAGGGCAAAGAGTGGCGGCAAGTGCGGTATCTTTAGATCCTGCACGCCGGAAGCGCCTAAGAGCCACGTCGTCGCCGCTACAAACGCCGCGCCCCAAATTGCTAGTTGCGTCAGCGCCACGAGGGAAACCCCTATCAGTTTGCCCATCATCAACGGAAACGAATTGACGGACGAAAAGAGGATTTCGGCAATCCGGGTTTCTTTTTCCTCCACTACAGCACCGAGGATGACCTGGCCATACATCAGGATCGTCAGATAGATCGCGAACCCGACCATGAAGACCATCAAAAACCCGGCGCCTGAGTCGCGTTCACCGGCTTCTCCTTTTTCATTGACTGGATAAGTTTCCAACTCAATCGGCCGCGACAAGGCATTCAATCGCTCCTCATCCACGCCGGCAAGGATCAACCTCTGGCGATTGACCGCGAGATTCAGCCTTTTCTGAATCTGGCTTTGCGTGATCACATCGCCCACGTTCCTGCCGTAATACGCCGGCTTGCTCTCGGGATTCTGGAGGATGTCTGCAGGCAAGACCACATACCCATCCAACTCGTCCGCGGCAATCCGACGATTGAGGTCGCGTCTTACCTCGTCGAGTGAACGGCCATTTAGATCAACTCGCTCAGTCGAAAAACTTCCAGCTAACGAACTCCCGGCCTGCTCGACGCGTTCGCGTGTGTTTGCATTCAAGCTGCTGGCAACATCCGGAGGGCCCGCAAAATCATCGCCGTCCAACAGCGTCGTTCTGAACCGTTCGTAGAGTTTTGCGTCTCCGGTTTCATCGATTATCGCCAGACGGGTCGCTCCACCGGTCTTGAGACTAAACAAGAGCCCAGGCACCACTGCAAATAGGACCAACATCACCGGACCTAAGATGGTAAGCGCGACAAACATTCGCGTACGCACCCGCTGGAGGTATTCGCGTTTCACGATCGCCAGGAACTTACTCATTGGTTCTCCGTTATCCGCGCGATGAAGATATCGTGAAGACTCGGTTCAATCATTTCAAATTTCTCAACTCTGGCGCCGGCGTTGATTAGTTCGCGTAACAACACTTGAACGTCGGCTCCAGGTGCGAGCAGCACTTCGATTTCGTCCGCATGGTAAGTGGTCGCTGAGACTAAGGATTGATCGCGCAGCACGCCGTCGCCTCCGGCGATGCGTAATGCGACGGCGTTCCGTCCAAAACTACGCTTCACGTCTCGTAGGCTTCCTTCAAAAACCTTTCGCGAGCGATTAAGCAAACAAATGTCATCGCAGATTTTCTCGGCGACCTCCATCTGGTGAGTCGAGAAGATGATAGTTTTCCCCGCACTCTTCAACTCCAGGATGATCTCTTTCAGCAGCTCCAGGTTTATAGGATCCAGTCCCGAAAAGGGTTCATCAAGGATCAGCAGATCAGGATCATGCAAAACCGCCGTAATGAATTGAACTTTTTGCTGCATGCCCTTGGACAGTTCAGAAGCCTTTTTGTTTTTCCACTCTGTTAGCTTCACGCGCTCCAGCCAGAAGTCGATCCGTTTGCTTAGTTCATCTTTGCGTACGCTCTTAAGCTCGGCAAAGAACCTGATCTGGTCGCCGATCTTCATTTTTTTGTATAACCCGCGCTCCTCCGGCAAGTACCCGATGCGATCCTGCAACGCCGGAGTTATCTGCTTTCCAAACAGCTCGATCCTGCCGGAATCAGGCGCGGTAATGTTTACGATCATGCGGATGGTGGTGGTCTTCCCTGCCCCGTTGGGACCCAATAGTCCGTAGATTCTTCCCGGATAGACGGAGAGACTCAGGTCACTGACAGCCGCAAACTCACCGAAACGTTTCGTGACCTGTTCGAGTTTGACAGTCGCCAGGGAGTTAGACATCAAGCGAGTTCCACAATGGTTGGTCTGACGCGAAGGCCGCGGAAATAGAATGCTTGCCCTGTATTACGACGACGGACGGTTGAAGGTTTAGCGGTTGCACTCCAGCCGCAACTGTTTCATAGTTAGGCAGCTTTAGTCGTCTCCATTCTGAGTCGCTATCGCCGATGATCGACGGTCAAGGTCTCCCCTCAACGCAACTTCGCTCCGCTGCTAAAGCATCATGCCTGTGCCAGCCCGGGTTGTCACCGCCACGGTCACGCGGATATTGATCTGCCTTCTTGCCATACCGCCAACGGCATTCAGCCAAACACAAACCCAGTCGCGGGATCAAACTGAAGTTGTCCGCGTTTTCACCGAACTGATTCAGACCGACGTGTTGGTCTTCGATAAGGAAGGGCGCTTTCAAGACAACCTGCGTCGTGAAGATTTTGAGTTGCGCATCGACGGCAAAGTGAAACCAATTGAATTCTTTGAGCGAGTTGCCGCCGGTAGCGCCAACGAAGAAGCTCAACTTGCCGCCGCGCGCGGATCGGTGAGGGTGGGCCGCACCAAAGGCAAGCCCGTTCCTCTCGATCGCGGTCGCACCGTCTTCTTTTATATTGACGACCTGCATCTGGACCTCGCGGGCGCAAAAGGCGCGCGGAGAGTTATCACCCGCTTTATTGATGCGGAAATGAATCAAAACGATAAAGCCGCAGTGACGTCGGCCTCCGGCCAGCTTGGTTTTCTTCAACAATTAACCGACAACAAGACTGTCTTGCGTCGGGCGCTGGAACGGCTCACACCACAGCCTTACTCGATCCAGGACCAGCAACGGCCGCCGATGTCTGAATTTCAAGCGCTGCGAATTGATGGCTTCGATCGTGAAGTAACAGATTTCTACGTCGATGCGCTGCGGCGTGAGAGTCCTATGATTACCCAGCAAACCGCAGAGGCCATGGTTCAGACGCGGGCCAATCAGGTCTTGCAACAGGCAGCGCACATCACCAGAAGCTCGCTGGTTGGTCTCCAGAGTCTGGTGCGCTCGGCTTCCGCCGTGCCGGGACAGAAGCTGCTCTTCTTCCTGTCAAACGGATTCTTTGTCCACGACAGGCATGCGGATGTTCGGGATCGGTTGCAAAGGATAACGAGCGCGGCGGCACGCAACGGCGTGGTGATCTACTCGCTCGACACGCGCGGCTTGGTAAGCGCGTTGATTGATGCCAGCACGGATGCGCCGTTTGATCCGTCCAATCGTTTACGACGTACCGAAGGTGCGGAGCTAAGTGCCACGCAAGATGGACTTCACGCGCTTGCTTACGACACGGGCGGGCGCATGATTATCAATACTAACGACCTCGGACCGGGCTTAAAAAAAGCCTTAATCGAAACTTCCGTTTACTACTTGCTCGCGTGGAAGCCTGAGCAGGATAAACCGTCGTCAAGTAAGTTTCGCCGGATTGAAGTGAAGTTAGTAAACAAACCTGATTTAGTTACTCGAGTGCGCCGCGGATTCTTCGATCTTGAGCCGCCAGCACCCGCTAACGATCAACCCAAAAAAGCTGCGGACAAAAATCCTGAATCGGCGTTGTGGAATGCGATTGGCGCCGCAATGCCACATAACGGATTACCCTTTTCGCTAAGCCTCACTTACCTGGATACGCAGCAGAAGGGTCCCCTGCTCTCAGCCACGATGATGGTTCCGAGCGAGTTTCTGACCTTCAATGCTGTCGATGGTAAATCAAAAAGTGTTGTTGAGCTGGCGGGCGGCATCTACAACGACAAGGGTCAAGTGGGAGCCAGACTAGATCAGCGACTCACTGTCACTGCGCCACCGCCAAATGATTCGCTGCCGCCGCCGAAAGATTTTCGTTATACGTTCCCCATTCACATTGCACCTGGTCTTTATCAGGCACGCTTCGGGGTGCGTGATGTAACTAGTGGAAAAACGGGGACGGCGCACGCCTGGATCGAGATTCCGCCGCTCGTCGCGGGCGAGGTGCAGTTGAGCAGCCTGCATATTGGGGAACGAACTTCTGCTACGGTAACGAACGCTTCTGCTAGTCCTGATAATCCAGTCGAGGGTGTCGGTCTCAGCGTCGATCACTATTTTCGCTCGTCGTCTTACCTGCGCTTCCTGTTATTTATTTATAACGCCGCGCGAGGATCCGATGCTAAACCCGATATCGCCCTCCAGATTCTTTTACTCCGAGATGGTCAACCGGTTCTTACCACACCATTAAAAAAGCCGGCCAGCGAAGGCGCGCCGGACCTCAACCGCATTCCCTATGCGGCGGAAATTTCTCTGGCCGATCTTCCCGCGGGCAGGTATCTGCTTAAAGT
>JBAPXA010000318.1:0-18079 GCA_049283975.1 Pyrinomonadaceae bacterium
AGACAGAAGCGAGTGGGAACCATGGCGCAGAACAAAAAGAAAGAACCGGCCCCGGTTGATAATGTAATTTCGGATCAGACAGGACAGTTTGATCTTCGCTTTGTGTTATGGCGTCACTTCTGCTCGACAAATAATATTCCGGTCGAATCCTTACCCAGCCAACTCAACGACGAGCAAAAAGAGAAATGGGAAGAACTTAAAGCCAGCAGGTTGCGCTCACCTGGACAAAAGGAATCCTAGACATTTTCCATTTGTCATTTCTCATAGGTTCATTTTCCTCGATAGCTTAAGCGCAGAGACGCAAAGGCGCAGAGGCGCAAAGAAAGCACTCAATACGTTTGTGACGTTTCGTGTATTTGGTGGTTCGGATTTCCTACCTCCGTACGGACGATCCACGAACTAACACAAACCTACACGAGACAATTGTCTTTGAACCAATGTGCAACAGCTTCTTTGCGCCTCTGCGCTTTAAGTTATCGATGAAAAATGAGAACTGAGAAAGATATATGGAAAATGGTATTAGGCCGCGTCACTCTTAATGCCTCCCGTTGCGCTCACATTCGGCCGCTTCCCAGTGTATAGACTCCCGTCAAAAACGGATTAGTCGTGCGCTCGATGCCAATCGTGGTAACTGGTCCGTGACCGGAATAGACTTCCACATCATCACCTAGCGGCAGCAGTTTCTCATTGATAGAGGCGATGAGCTGGGCTGAAGATCCGCCCGGCAAATCCGTGCGCCCCACCGACCCCGCGAAAAGCACATCACCTACAAATACCTTTTTCTCGGCGGCAGCAAACAGGACAACATGACCAGGCGTGTGCCCGGGACAATGCAAAACTTGAAACTCCAATTCCCCAATACGCAAAGTGTAGCCATCTGTAAAGTACTCATCGACGACCGGCGGTTGCGCAAAATCAAATCCCAGGGCGGCCCACTGTGAACGAGGTATGCCAATCCATCCGGCCTGCTCCGGAAGTGCCTGGTAAATAAACTCGTCGGCCTGGTGCAGCATGATTCGCGCTGCTGGCTTTAGTTGCTTTAGTGCCGCGACTCCGCCCACGTGATCCAAGTGCGCATGAGTGCAGGCGATTACTTCAAGTTCAAATCCGTGTTTGTCGATAGCGCGGACAATCTCCTCAGAATCATCTCCGGGATCGATACAGATCGCGCGTTTGGTTTTCTCACAACCGACGATGCGAGTGTGCTGTTGAAAAGCTGTAACAGTGATTTCTTCGATAATCATCGCCTTACGACGGTCTTAGGTCTTGGGACTTTGGCCTTTTGCAACTCCCTTCTGAAGGATTATCTGAACGATATAAGAGCGAAGGCCAAAGACCAAAGGCCAAAGACCGCCTCTTGACGTATAATCGTGACATCTCCCCACCATTAAGGCTTGGTATGCCGCGCAGTAAAACAGCAAACCCTTTGGCAGAAGTGCTCGACGCGCTGACAACGGCAGGTGCGCCGGAGTTGACTGAACAACTCGGCAACGACGCGCTGAGGTGTTACGCCTGCGGCCACCGTTGCCTGATCAATAACGGCAAGCGCGGCATCTGCAAAGTGCGCTTCAACGAAGGTGGCGAGTTGCGCGTGCCCACGAATTACGTAGCCGCGCTGGCCTGCGATCCCACGGAGAAGAAACCTTTCTTTCATGTGCTGCCGGGATCCGACACGCTCACTTTCGGCATGCTCGGCTGCGATCTTCATTGCGCCTACTGTCAAAACTGGCTCACGTCGCAAGCGCTACGTGATGATTCAGCAGGGACCGCTCCGCAGCAAGTGACGGCGGATCGTTTAGTGGCACTGGCCAAGGCTTATGGCGCATCCCTCGTCGGCAGCAGTTACAACGAACCATTGATCACCGCCGAGTGGGCGGTCGAGGTTTTCAAAAAAGCTCGTCCCGAAGGTTTTCGCACAGCATTCATCTCGAACGGCAATGCGACACCACAGGTGCTCGATTACCTGCGACCCTGGACCGATTGCTACAAGATCGATCTGAAGTCGATGAGTGATCGGAACTACCGGCAACTGGGTGGCGTGGTAGACAACATTTTAGAGACGGTGAAGATGGTGCACGAACGCGGATTCTGGGAAGAGATAGTCACCCTCGTCATCCCGGGGTTCAACGATTCGGAGGCCGAGTTAAAGCGTGCTGCCGAGTTCATCGCCTCAGTTTCCATTGATATTCCCTGGCACGTCACTGCCTTTCATCAGGACTACCACATGCAGGAAAACGCCAACACGACCGCAGCGCAGCTCGTGCGCGCGTGCGAAATCGGCCGCGCTGCCGGATTGCGTTACACCTATGCAGGTAATCTGCCCGGCAAGGTCGGACGTTGGGAAAACACTTATTGTCCGACCTGCGATCAATTGCTGGTTGAACGGTACGGCTATCTCGTGCGCCAGATGAATGTCACGCATCGGGAAACCTGTCCCTCATGCGCGACCCACATACCGGGTATCTGGCATTGATAGGTCTCAGGTCTCAAGTCCCAGGTCTCAAGTCTCTAGTCACCAACTCTTAGCCTCAAATCTTAATCTCGGATTCCAATGGCGGATTTAACTCCGAAGTGCAACACCTGTGACGGCTGGGCAAGTTCGAGAGCGGTAAGCGACCGCATTCAAGTAACATCGCCACTCGGTACAGTACGGGAGCGTTCGCGACCGCATTCAAGTGACGCCAGACTCGAGATACCGACCTTAGAGAAACCCGGTTAATCGCCGACCTTCGCAACCTGACCGATAGCTTAGTTGAATGCGGTCGCTAACGCTCCCAGTTCCCTATTCTTCGCTTATTCTCTGTTGCACTTCGAAGTTGATTCTGCGAATCAAACTAGAAATCCCAAGTCCCACGCCCCAAGCAACAAACTTGGGACCTGAGACTTGGGACTTGAGACTAAAGACCTGGAAGTCTATTTCATTGCCGGCGAAGCTGACGCAGCCGGAGTAGCGGGCATCTTCGCAACCGGAGTGCCGCCATGATGAAAGAGTCCCATCCATTTTCCACCACGATTGACCCAGATCGTCGAGTGACGTTCGCCTTGGGGGGCGAAGCCCGGATTCTTCGCAACATATGTCACGATCGCGGCATCCGCGTCGATGTTGACGCTTTTGAAATCGCTTAGGACAGATTTCGAAGCATCAAACATAGTCACGCCTTTTACGGATCCTGCCTTGTCATAAACATTGTCGGGTTCAACTTCAATGAAGTCAGCGGCGAGCAAGTCTGCAAAGGCGTCATAGTTCTTTGCCTTGAACAAATCCCAGACCATCCGTTCGTTGGCAATCATATCCGAGCCCGGTGTGACCGCTGCCATTGGAGCGGTGGAAGGCGACGCTGCCGGCTTGGCGGTAGCAGGAGTAGCTGACTGCGTCATCGGTGGCTTTACCGGGCATTCCTGGTGAAAGATTGCTTGCCACTTGCCATCATGGGCAACCCAGGCTGAACTTCCGCGCACCGTCTGAGGCTCAAACTCTTTGCCCTTATACTTTCCTTTCATGTTTGCAGTGTAGACCACCACAAACGCATCCTTATCAATCGGCAAATACTTCCAGTCGCTGAAAACAACTTCGCTTGGTTCGAAGTCTTTTACGCCCGCTATTGATGCAGCCTTGTCGTTAACACCAACGTCGCTAACTTCGAGCTGGTCGCTGGCTAACATGTTGCCAAAGGCTTCGTAGTCTTTGACTCTAATTGCCTCCCAGATTGCCTTTTCTTTGGCGATCGCATCCGCTTCGGTCATCGCCATAGCAGCCGGCTTCTCGGCGGCAACATTCGCCTCTCGGTTAGTAGCAACGTCGTTGGTAGGCGGGGCTGCGCAAGCGACCGCAAGGATCAATAGAGACACGAGTACGAAGATCTTTTTCATGATGACACTCCTGGATGGGCGTTGTGATGTAGCGCGGCGGTTTTATGCCAATTGCCCGAATTAGTCAAGGACGAGCGCAATCTTGTCTTGAGGATGAAAGTCAGCAGCAACAGTGCTTAGAGGAAAAGCCGCGCCGTAGCGACCTAACAAGCCTCAGGCGCGGCGATTTTTCCTTCCTGCTTTTCTTACGGCGTGGCTTTCGTCATTGGCGAGCTCGCAGTCGCTGGCGCTTTCACGGCGGGCGTGGTCGCTGGCGCTTTCACCGCGGGCGAGGCCGCTGGCGAAGCCTTCGCTGCTGGCGAAGGTCTCATCGCCGGAGAAGTCGCAGGTGAGGCGCTCGCCACCGCCGTTGCCGTGATCGGCGTCGAGATTCCGGCAACTAGCTGCCACTCACCATTACGGCGTGCAAAGGTATCGATGAATCGATACTTGCCGCTGATATCCTTCGCCTTGCCATCCGGAGTCTTATACCTGGCGTTCTTAAACTCAGTCTGGCCCGTAACAAAAGCAGCGTCGTTATCGAGCACCTTCACCTTGAGATCAGTCAACTCGATGGCATCCGCAGTTAAGGCTCCGCCGCCGATGTCGTTTAGATCCTGCTGCTTGTTTCCTACAGAGCCATCGGGATAGACGAAGACTGCGTCATCAGCTTCGACGCGTCCAACTGCCGCCACGTCTTTCTCCTTGACGACGCGGGGCCAATCGTTCTCGATGCGTAGCAGTTCTGCTTCGATCGAAGCCGTATCTACTGTTTCTCTTCCGGAATTAGTGTTGGCAGGCGCGAGAGATTCTGAGCGATTTGTATCTGCCGCCGGCTGGCAGGATATTTGGACAAAAGTGAAGAGCGAAACGACCGCCATCATCGCGGCCGCGAGAGTTATTTTTCTCATCTGAGCAGCTCCTTTGTTGTGCAGGCAAGATTCTGCTTTGCCTACGGTCTCGCACGAGTAACCACTGATTGATTTGCGGGCCAAGGGCTATATGCCAATTTTTTCTGCGAGTCAATGATCCGATTGCCAATTTCCAATTGGCTTCCATCGCTACGGACCATTTGCAATCGCCAATCGAACCCTCCAACGGCTACCGCACTGTGGCACCGACTTCATTGCCGAACTGCGCGTAAGTTTTACCGCTGGGCTATTTGCCCTTTTCTCAACAATAAATCCAACGATTGCTCCACCGATGGCGCCAAAAATGAGGATCGGAGCATAAGCCTTCGTATGTGTCCGCGCCTAAATGTCATAATTTTCTCACGATCACCTGCATAACTTAATACCGCTGAAAACCTCAACTCGTTGGCTCTATATCGACATTGGAAGCGACGGTTAATCTAGTCCTCAGGCTTGAGGCACAGCCTCCAGGACCGTTTGTGCTCCGTCATTCCACTGATAAGGGCGGTGGCGTTCTTTGGGGAGAGAGAACGCTGCCGCCCTTCCAATTTCACTCCCAACTTACCAGCGGTAATGGCATTGACAGGACGAAACTGATGGGATTATTGTCCACTCAATCGGACCCGATGGAGAGGCCGTTTCGGGCAGCTTCGTTCACACATCCGCCAGTTCCGGCCTCGGACCCTTTAATAAAATAAGCCTCTGCTTTTAGGAGAAACCCGATGAGTTGCTCACTAATCAAGCGTCCAGCACGATTCAGGAACCTGCTGCTACTATGCACCGCACTGTGCGGAGCGGTGCTCGTGACGCCGAATGCGCTGGGACAAAAAAGAGCCGAAGATCCAGACAAGCCTCTTTTTCAAGAGTATCGCGGCATTCAGTTAGGCATGGCTGCCGATGAAGTTCGTAAGAAGCTTGGCAATCCGGCAGACAAAGGTGATGAGCAGGATTTTTTCATGCTCAACGATGCGGAAAGTGCGCAGATTTTCTATGACAAGACTAAGAAGGTAATGGCTATCTCGGCCAATTTCCTTCGCGGTGCCCAGAACATCCCCACTCCAAAAGTTCTGTTTGGTGAAGAGCTGGCGGCCAAACCCGATGGCTCGGTCTACAAAATGACGCGTTATCCAAAAGCCGGTTATTGGTTGTCGTACAGCAAAACCGCGGGCGAATCGCCGCTCATTAGCGTCACGCTGCAAAAGATCGACTAGCTCCTGAGCTTCACCCAGTCGCCGTAGCTGGACGCGCTATTCGTCCATGCTTATCCTGACTGCGTGCACCAAGCCACTGAAATTTTCACCTCTAAGACGGTCGATCCACCTCCCAAAGGTTTTAGCGATCAGATTAGACAACGGGCCCGCGAGCTTGGTTTTGAGCTCGTGGGCATTGTTCCTGCTACCTCGCTAAGCCGCGAGCAGGACAGATTGCGAGAATGGCTTTCGCGTGGGTACCACGGCGAAATGTCATGGATGGCGCGCGACCCGGATCAGCGCACCGATCCGCGGAAGGTCTTCCCCGCGGCGCGCTCGGTAATCGTCGTCGCTCTCAACTACAACACCCCCGAACAGCATGCGACTTCTCCTGGCACCGGCAAAGTCTCCCGTTATGCCTGGGGCGATGACTATCACGATGTGGTCGGGAGTAAGCTGCGCAACCTGCTCACTTGGATTCAGGTCAAGCTTCCCACTGCAAGCGGCAAAGTTTGCGTAGACATCCAACCGCTGATGGACAAGGCCTGGGGTGTACGTGCGGGGCTGGGCTGGATCGGCAAGCATACCAATCTCATTACTACAGAGCTTGGCTCCTGGGTCTTCATTGGCGAGTTGCTAACCAATCTCGATCTCGAATACGACCAGGAAGTGATCGAGGACCACTGCGGCACCTGCACTCTTTGTATTGATGCTTGTCCCACTGACGCGATTGTGGAACCATACGTGGTTGACTCCAACAGGTGCATCTCTTACGCCACTATCGAACTGCGTGCCCCCGAAATGCCAGCTTCTATTGCCGAACACCTTGAAGGCTGGTTTTACGGGTGCGACATTTGTCAGGACGTTTGTCCCTGGAATCGTTTTGCACAAACTTCAAACGAAGAATCCTTCGCGCCGCGTCCAGGAAACGTTAATGCAGATCTTACGGCGGTGTTGGAATTAACCGCGAGCGACTATGCCGAACGTTTTCGCGGCAGCGCAATGAAGCGAGCAAAGCTGGCGGGACTACAACGCAATGCGCTCGCGTTGTTGAAATCTAAGGAGTCGTAGCCTTTGAAATTCTCATTCTCACCGTGGCTTTAGCCCGGTGTGTTAGAGTTCCCCAATGAGCCACTAACCGTTTCAACGGTTTATAAGAAAATTATTTTCGCCAAAGAAGACCGTTGAAACGGTTAGCATGTCTTGTTGCCCGCCTTTACCACCGGGGTGAAGCCCGGTGAGAATGATAGTGAAAAACAATTCGCGATAACAAAAGAGGTCCAACTAAATGAGATCCTATGCGTATGTCGTCCTAATTCTCATCGTCTTCAGCTGCTCATTCTCACCTGCCAGTGCCCAGCAACCTAAGACTCCGGCTGACTTACACAAGTTGGCGGCGGATTACTACAACTGGCGCAATGAGAATTTTCCCGTCGCCTCCAGCGATGCGGGGTTACACACCTGGGACAATCGCCTGACTGACTACTCGCTCTCCGCCGTTTTAGCTCGACGCCTGTACGCCAAGGAAATACTCGCAAAAGTCGATGCGATGCCCGCAGGGGGCTGGAGCAAGGAGGACCGCATCGACTGGATGCTCTTTCGCGCGCAGATCGACGGGGTTGTTTTCTTCAATCGAGTAATGGACTTTGAACAGAGCGACCCGCAGGTCTACGTGAACGAATGTAGCAACGGCATCTTCTCCCTCCTCAAGAAGGAGTACGACACGCCCCGCAACCGCGCCATCTCTGCTACGGAACGCTTACGGCAGATGCCGCAATTGCTGGAGAAGGGCAAACAAAACCTCATCAAGCCGGTACGACTTTACGCCCAGCTGGCAATTGAATCTGCACGCTCAATCGACAGCCTCTTCAACGATAGCCTTATGACCCTCGCCACCGGTCTTAGTCCGGCAGAAAGAATTGAACTCGTGAAAGCCCGCGATACCGCAATCGTGGCGCTGCATGGATATGCCGACTGGTTAGAACGGCGCTTGCCCGGAATGGTCGCTTTTAAACCGATGGGCGAAGAACATTACAACTACATTTTGAAAAACATCTATCTGCTGCCGCTCGATGCTAAACAGGTCGAGATGCTTGGTCAGGCAGAGTTGGCACGTTATCGCGGCCTGGAGTCGCTACTGTCTGATCCGGCGCTCGCCGATCCCAATCCGGCCCGGAGCAAAAACATTCCTGCCGATCAGCAGGCCTTCCTAAAAGCTTATGAGAGCCGGCAGGCGGAAATGATTAGCTTTCTCAAAACGAATCGGCTGATCACTATTCCGGATTACATTGGAGCGTTCACCATTCGCCAACTTCCGGAAGCCTTCAAACCGACGAGCCCTGGCGGTTTCATGAACCCGCCCGGCGTGTATGACAAAGACAACAGTGGTTTCTATTTCATTCCCACGTACAACGCTGAAAGTAAGAACTTCTATATTCGGGCGGCGATTGAGGACCCGCGGCCAATCCTCGGACACGAAGGAATTCCCGGTCACTTCCTGCAACTGTCTATCGCCAACCATTTGCCGAATGAAATCAGGCGCCAGCATGGCGACGGCATCTTCATTGAAGGTTGGGCACTCTACGGCGAGGAGATGTTGTTGCGTTCGGGATTGTATCCAGTCAATTCGGCGAGCAATGGACAAGTGCTAAGGCTGTCGCGTTATCGCGCGGCGCGCATCGGCGTTGACGTGAACCTGCATACGGGCAAATGGACCTTTGAGCAAGCGGTGAATTACTTCATGGAAGCAGGCGGACTCGATCGTGAAGCGGCGACGGGAGAAGCCGCCGGTGCGGCCGCGAGTCCGACTCAGAAGATCACTTACATGGTAGGCAAATGGCAGATCATGCGACTGCTGGGAAGATATCGAGACAGGCAAGGCGCAAACTTCCGCCTCGGACAATTCCACGATGACCTGCTTAAGAATGGGAGTCTGCCGCTTTCGATTGTTGAGTGGATTCTGCTGGACACCCAACCGCAATAGTCTGTAGGGGTGGCCCTCTGTGGCCACCCCAGTCTTGGGAGACTCACGCCACTGGGGGCGGCCACGCTTACAGCATGAATCCTGTATAAGGATAAAACTGCGCGGTTCTAACGTATCCAGCTCTCACTGAATTCGTAGCGATGTACTCTAAGTTTTCATGCAGGTCATGATCATTCCTGATCACGTGGTCAAACAGACGCGTTTGCCACAGTCGCTTCTTAAGGAACTGACCTGGTTTTAGAGCTGGCCAATTTCTTAACTCGATCATTTCCGGACGAATAGTGGCTCGCCACTCCATAACTGGTGAAAGCAGCCCTTGAACTTCTAACGGATCAGTTTTGACAACTGTCTTCGGCGGAAGGCAAACCATACCAGTGTTCACGACTTCACAACTTCGCTTCCAATATTGTTGAGTAGTGTAGCTCTTGAATTGGCCAATAAGACTTGGAAGGCAATGTTCGGGCTGACGTACGCCAGCAAGAAAGTGGCAGATGATCTGGCATTAGGGTAAACGCTCTAACTCGCATTCGGTTAAGCGTTTGCTCACTGAGTAAGCAAGTCAATATCGCCTTCGCAAGGTTGATGTCAGCAAAGAGAGGGCGGCGCAAATCGGTGACCAAGGTGATCGCGCAAAGTTGATGGACGGAGTTGTAGTCGTAACCGAGCAAACGCAACGAGTTGTAACGACGTCGATAGGAAAAGCCGGAAAAACGAGGCATGGTGAGATACCTTCATAGGTGAGGTGTAAAAGCAGCGCGAATGGTAAGTACCAAGGTATGGCCGGGTCAAGACCTGGTGACTTATTCGTTGTGGATGGCCCTCGCTGACCATCTCAGGGTGTCGAAATCGCCGGGTGGGGCGGCCACGGAGGGCCGCCCCTACAAGATCAAGCGCGCAGAAAATCCAAAACCAACGGCACTACGATCTCCGGCGTTTCTTCCTGCGGTATGTGACCCGCATGGTCGATTACCACCAATTTCGAATCCGGAAGCGCGGCATCCAGCATCTCGCCAATCACGAGCGGAATAACCTTGTCCTGTCGTCCCCAGATGATCAGTGTCGGCACAGTGATCCGCGGGTACTTCTTGATTAGCTCATCGTAATCCTCGGGGACTATCTGTTTTGAAGTTTCCAGTAAGGCGTGGCGCCCCCCGCGATCCGCAATCGGTCTGGCATAAGTCTCGATCTGCTCGTTCGTGATCTTCCCATCGTCATAGTATGAATCTTTAAGTACCGTAAGCGCGGCCAGCTTGGGAGGCAAGAGATGAATCATCAGCCAGCCCAGGAGCGGTGTGCGCAGCATCTTGAGATGCGTGGGCAGATGCAGGTTGTAACCTCCACTGTCGATCAGTATTAGCCGTTTCAACCTTCCCGAATTTTCCTCACAAAGGTGCAACGACACTAACAAAGCAATGGCGCCGCCGAACGAATTGCCAATCAATGTCAGATTGCGCAGGTCATGTTCGATGATGAACTGATATGCCGACTCGGCGTGTTCTGTGATCGCGTAATGTTTGTCTTTAGGTTTTGGTGAAGCGCCAAAGCCCTTGAAGTCGAGCAGAAACAATTGGTGCTGTCTGGAAAGTGGCTCCCTAAACTCTCGGAAAGAGTGCGTGCTGGCCCCGAGACCGTGCAAGCACAATACTGGATCTCCGCTTCCATACATCTCACAGTGAAGTCCTGCTTTACTGATGCAGTTATTAATCATCGTTTGCAAGGCCATAATAGCTGATCTGGCATGCGTCAGTTATGCTCAGTCCGAAGGTGGGCTTGCCCCGCTAAGGTTGGATGGGGATTCTAGCGGCGGGGCCAGACCACCCTTCCCGACTGAGCGATATTTAAGGCAATCGTCGACACGAGGAACTCCATGATCAAGGGAAGTGAAAAACGAAGCGCAGATTACCCGATTGACAAACTCTTTCTCGACCGCTGGTCGCCACGTGCGATGACAGGCGATCCGATTCCGCAGGCAGACCTGTTAACGCTCTTCGAAGCCGCACGTTGGGCGCCGTCGTCTTATAACAATCAACCATGGCGCATTCTCTACGCAATGCGAAACAGTGAGCACTGGCAGCAATTCCTGGAACTCCTCGTTGAAAGTAATCAGGTTTGGGCCAGGAATGCCGGCGCGTTGTTGCTTTTCCTCTCGAAGAAAACTTTTACCTACAACGGCAAGCCTTCGATTACTCATTCTTTTGACGCCGGAGCCGCTTGGGAAAACCTGGCGCTGCAGGGTTCACTCAAAGGCTACGTTGTTCATGGGATGCAAGGCTTTGACTACGAACGCGCGCGCACCACGCTGCAAGTTCCCGACGATTTTCAGATTGAGGCGATGGTGGCAGTTGGTCTCCCAGGAAGCCCTGACGTTTTGCCTGAGCAACTACGATCCAAAGAAGCTCCCAGCGATCGTCGCAAACTCGAAGAGACAGTCTGCGCCGGACCGTTTTGTTTCAAGTGAGCCTCCTGTCGTTTACCCAACTCCCACGCGACCACCGTAGAACTTGATGCCTTCTGAACAAGATCCAAACCGCCCACTCGTGCTGCTGACAGGCGCCACTGGGTACGTCGGTGCGCGCCTCCTTCCTTTGCTGCAAGAGCAACCGATTCGTCTTCGTTGTCTCGCGCGAAAACCGGAGACGCTTCAGTCTCAGGTGAATTCTGCTACTGAGATCGTCTCAGGTGATGTACTCGATGCGCAGTCACTCGAACAAGCACTCGCCGGGGTGCACACCGCGTACTATCTCGTTCACTTGATGTCCAGTTCTGCGGATTTTCAGAAAGACGACCGGCAGGCGGCGATCAACTTTGGCCAGGCGGCGCGAGAGGCGGGGGTGAGTCACATCATCTACCTGGGAGGTCTCGGCGATGACCGCGATCCACAACTCTCGCCTCACTTGCGCAGTCGTCATGAAGTGGGTCAGATTCTGCGTGATTCCGGTGTGGAAACAATCGAGTTTCGGGCCTCAATGGTTATTGGCGCAGGCAGCCTCTCCTACGAACTGATGAAGTCGCTGACCGAACGGCTGCCAGTTATGATTTGTCCCCGTTGGGTTAGTGTTCGCACGCAACCGATCGCGATTGACGACGTGCTGGCGTATCTAATCGCCGCAAAAGATCTGGCCGGCAAAGGTAGTCGAATCTTCGAAGTAGGTGGCTCTGATGTGGTCAGTTATCTGGATATGATCCGCGAATACGCTCGGCAGCGAGGCTTGCATCGCTGGCTCATTTCGGTGCCTTTGCTGACGCCCTACCTGTCCGGTCTCTGGCTGGCACTCGTGACGCCGGCAAATTACGAGGTTGGTCGCCATCTGATCGAAGGATTGAAGAATCCCACGGTCGTTCGCGACCAGATGGCTTTGGAAGTGTTTCCCATTCGCCCGGTGGGTAGCCGGCAAGCTATCGCGAAAGCGCTCACCGGCGAGCACCGGAGTTGAGTTTCACAGAGGATTAGAGCAATGCCAAACAACTCAGTCAGAGTCGTTGCACGAATTAATGCGCTCCCGCACAGCGTTGCGGCTGTGCGCACAATCCTTACGGGGTTGATTGAACCTACGCGCAATGAAGCTGGTTGCACCGTCTACGAATTGTGGCAGAACAGTGCGGATGAGACGGACTTCACCTTTGTTGAAGAGTGGGAGAGTGAAGCTGCGCTTGACGCTCATGCAGCAAGCCAGCATCTTAAGGATGCTAACGCCAGACTCGAGGGCTTAACAAAACAGGCGCCAGACGTACGGCGCTACAAACTCGTGCTTTAAGGAACGGAGGATTCCCATGCCTGGCCCAACGCGTATCTTGTTGCAAACGACGATTCCCTTCGAGGCAGATAATTGGCACGTCGGCCGGTTCTCCCTCTTGCGTGAGCATCTCGCCTCACTCAAAGACGACGACGGGAATTTCTTGTATGAAGTCGTAGCACGCGATCGCGAATCTGATGCTGCCGGAAATGAACCCGTGCTAACGAACTTGGACACGAGCGACTTTGCCGAGTTGTGGTTGTTTGCCATCGACCTGGGAGAGGGACTGACGGTTCCGGACTGCCAGGGTATCACGCGCTTTCGCCAACGCGGCGGCGGCATTCTTGCCACTCGCGACCATCAGGATCTTGGTAGCTCGCTATGCACGTTAGGTGGCATCGGCCGGGCGCATTACTTCCATTCCAAATATCAGGAACCTGATCCGTCGCGACAGATGCCCGACGATCCTTATACGCCTTCCATCTCCTGGCCCAACTATCATTCGGGAGCAAACGGCGACTACCAGGTGATCACGGCGCAGTCTGCTCATGAACTGCTGCGCAATCCCGGATCCCCCGCGGGAGTGGTGGAATTCTTTCCCTCCCATCCGCACGAGGGTGCGGTTGGAGTTCCCGCGGAGGAGAAACACGCCGAAGTGGTAGCAACCGGTCAGAGCAAAGTCACCGGACGAGTCTTCAACCTC
Source organism: Pyrinomonadaceae bacterium (assembly GCA_049283975.1). Taxonomy (GTDB): domain Bacteria; phylum Acidobacteriota; class Blastocatellia; order Pyrinomonadales; family Pyrinomonadaceae; genus PSRF01. The sequence goes on from JBAPXA010000318.1 coordinate 13,371, forward strand.
GTCGTGGCCTTCGAGAGCGCCCCAGACAATCACGGCAACCAACTCGGTCGCGGCATCGCTGAATCAAGCTTTCATCACTTCGTTGACTATAATTGGAATACCGATCTGGGCTGTCCGACCTTTTTAGTGGAGCCTCCAGGCGACGGTTATAAGCGCAATCCGCAAGCTCTCAAAGACATCAAGACCTACGTAAGTAACGCTGCCCGCTGGTTGGCGCAAAGCTAAATGAAACTCGAAGCGCGCAATCCCGCATTTGCAGAGGAAGTCAGGAAGAGCTTTGCCGAACAATCGATCATGCAAGTGATCGGCGCGGAACTAGCGCGCGTCGAACCGGGTGTGGTGGAAATCTCCTTGCCTTATCGTGGCGACCTGACGCAACAGGATGGCTATCTGCATGCCGGCATCATTACCACGATCGCCGACTCGGCTGCTGGGTATGCGGCTTACAGTTTGATGCCGGCGGGTTCCAGAGTTCTCAGCGTGGAATTCAAAGTGAATCTCTTGCGCCCGGCGCAGGGCGAACGGTTTGTGGCGCGGGCGGAAGTAATCAAACCCGGAAAGACCCTAACCGTTGTACGCGCGGATGTGTTTGGAATTCAGGGCACGGAAAGCACCTTGGTAGCAACGCTCCTCGGCACCATGTTCGGAACCAGGTGATGCTCAGTCAGGAAGAGTAATGCTCAGTCAGGAAGGGTAATGCTCAGTCAGGAAGGGTAATGCCCAGTCAGGAAGAGTAATGCTCAGTCAGGAAGGCGGGCTTGCTCCCGCCAATGATTGAATGGCACTCAACCAGCGAAGGTAAACCACCCTTTCTGACTGTGCATTATTGTTACCGGGTAGTTGTCTGGGAACTCGAAACTCGAAACTCTCATTATGTGTCTCATTCACTTTATCGGCGGGGCTTTCAAACACCACCCTGAAGACTTGTACGATCGCATCAGTTCTCGTAGCAGTGATTTAATCAGGCGAGCGTTCGACGACATCGATCCAGCGCGCCTTGTTGACCATCACACCCACGTCGCCGGCATTGGGACGGGTCCCAGCGGAGCGTTCATTAATCCTAAGATGCGGACTTGGGCCCACCCGTTTCATCATCTGAAATTCAAGGTCTATCTAAGCGCCGCTGGTGTCGCGGACGTCGCCCACGCTGATACGCAGCTCATCGATCGGCTTGTGAATCTGGTTAAGCACATCTCCGATCATGGCAAGCACCGCTTGCTAGCTTTCGACAAAAACTACAACCGTGATGGCACTCCCAACCTGGAGAAGACCGAGTTCTATGTTCCGAACGATTATGTATTTGAGTTGACGGAAAAGTATCCGGAACTCTTCATTCCTAATATTTCTGTTAATCCCTACCGGCCGGATGCTATCGCCGAACTTGAAAGATGCGCCCGGCGGGGCGCCCGCGTCGTGAAATGGTTGCCGAATGCCATGGGCATTAACCCGGCGGATCCGCAATGCGATCGTTTCTATCAGCAGATGAAGGCGCTGGATTTGATTCTGCTCAGTCATGGTGGAGAAGAGAAGGCGGTGGAAGCCGATGAAGATCAAAAACTGGGAAACCCGCTCTTGCTGCGGCGCGCGCTTGACCATGGCGTGAAAGTCATTGTGGCTCACTGTGCCGGACTTGGTGAGAATGAAGATCTCGACGACCACGATAAGAAGCGAGTCCCAAACTTCGATCTGTTTATGCGGTTGATGAATGAAAAGCGTTACGAGGGTCTGGTGTTCGGAGATATCTCAGCAATGACGCAATTCAATCGCGCGGGGAGGCCCCTTGCAACCATTCTCGAGCGGGAAGATTTGCGTGAACGACTTGTGAACGGCAGCGACTATCCACTGCCCGCGATTAACGTGCTGATTAGAACCGGGCCCCTCATGAAAGCCGGTTACATCAACGCAGCGGAGCGCGACTCGCTCAATGAGATCTATGACTACAACCCGCTCTTGTTTGATTTCGTCCTGAAGCGAACGATCAGATTGCCGGGCACGCAGCGGCGCCTTCCAGCGTCGGTTTTCATGACAAGTGCGGCGTTGGGGGTGTGAGCCGGGGCGGAATTCCAAAACATTTTCCATATATCATTTGTCATTTTCCATATGGCTAGGAGTTCAAGCGCAGAGACGCAGAGACACAGAGGCGCGAAGAAGGCATTCAATGCTTTTCGTGTTGTTTAGTGTTAATTGGTGGATCGTCGCTGCGGCATTTAGGGAATACGATCCACGAAGCGCAGAGGTGCGAGACACAGAGGCGCGAAGAAGGCATCCAATGCTTTCGTGTGGTTTAGTGTTAATTCGTGGTTCGTCGCCGCGGCATTATAAATACGAACCACGAAAACACACAAAACAACACCTAAGACTGCTGTCATTTTTAATAGCTTGGTCTTCGGATCACCAATCCATTAAGCCCAACCGCGAGCTGTTTGCCTTCCTTTGCGTCTCTGCCTCTCTGCGTCTCTGCGCTTGAACAAATTTGGAAAATGTCTCTGCTTTCGCGCTTTTCGCGTCAACTGCTCACTGCCTACTTTGTCACCGCTCCGCACCGTCGTATCATTCAAATCGACAATCTGATGACAACCCTGCTCAAAGACTCTTACAACCGCCCCATTCGCGACCTCCGTGTGTCGCTAACCGATCGGTGTAATTTTCGCTGTTTCTATTGCCTGCCGCACGGGGAACCGCCAATCGCACCCAAAGAGCAGATGCTCTCTTACGAAGAGATTGAATACGTCTGCGACATCTTTGTCAGCCTGGGCATCGAGAAGATTAGACTCACGGGCGGCGAGCCCATGCTGCGTCGCGACATCGAAACGATTATTCGAAAGCTCTCAGCGTTGAAAGCCAAAGGGCTGCTCGATCTCGCGCTCACCACCAATGGTTATTACCTTCCCGACCGTGCCCGCAGTCTTAAGGAGGCGGGACTCGATCGCGTCACCATCAGCGTCGATAGTTTGAAACGCGAAGTGTTTAAGGAGATGACGGGGGTCGATGTTTTGGATCGCGTCCTGGCGGGGCTCGCAGCCACGAAAGCTGCCGGCCTCCAACCGATCAAGATCAATGCCGTGATTGTGCGCGGTCACAACGAGGACGAGGTTGCTGACTTTGCGGCCTTCGCGCGCGAACACGATGTGAAGATGCGCTTCATTGAATTCATGCCGCTTGATTCGGGCCACGAATGGTCGCGCGAGATGGTTGTTTCCGGCCGCGAAATCCGGGAGCGAATCAGTCAGCGCTTTCCGCTTGTGCCCCTAGATGTGGCGCGCGGTTCGGAAACGTCGTCTCGCTATCGCTTTGCTGATGGCGCACCCGGCGAGATCGGAATTATCGCGCCTGTCAGTGAGCCCTTTTGCGGCGCCTGCTCTCGCATTCGCCTCACCGCCGACGGGCAGATTCGCACCTGTTTATTCTCCACAGTCGAACACAGTTTGCGGGATGTAGTTCGCAGCGGCGCGGCTCGTGAGGAAATTGTGGAGTTCATCGAGTCAGTGGTGCTAAAGAAAGAGCCGCGTCACTTCATCAACGATCCGCAGTTTGTCGTCCCCTCCCGCACCATGAGTTTTATTGGCGGGTAGAATTCGTCTCAGGTCTCAAGTCTAATTCCCTTTGATGGCCAATCAGCCAGTCCGCGAAAGCGGACGACTGCTAATAGCCCAGCACTTTACTGCTGGGATCGAGGTGCGAAGAAAAACAAAGTCCGTGAAACGGACGACTGAAGGTGTCGAAGAAATGGAACCTGAATTCAGCCGTCCGTTTCACGGACTCGAATCTGATTCCTTCTCGTGACCCTGAAGTGCTGGGCTATTTTCAGCCGTCCGCTTCGCGGACTGCTTGTGCGATCCTAATCTTCTTGATATGTCCCAGGATCATCTCCGCGGTCTCGGAGGGTGTCTTCTCTGTGACGTCGATAGTCAGAACATGAGGATGAGTGGAATCCAAAACTGTTTCTTGCGCTGATTTTCGCCTCGCGGCCTCAGGACTTAAAGACTTCAGCATCTGCACTCGTGAGGGATCAACTATGCGCCGGCACAACTCCTCAATTTCACAAAGCAAACGCACCGGTACAAACAGACTGCGCCGCGATGCTGCCAGCTCCTCAAGATCGATGAAAGCCCTCTGATCACCGGGACTGCTCGCAAACAGCTCAATCGTAAAAACGAAACTCAGGTCGGCCGGCGACAGCTCGCGGATCGCTTCGTACACAATCCCGCGCACAGCCTTCACCTTGTCCCAGATGCCAGGCGGTAACGGCGTGATGCCGTCGGGATTAACGACCTTGAAGATCGGATTGTTGATGAGGTGGTTGTCGATCAGCTTTGCTCCTGTGAGTTCGCAAAGCTCGCGACCAATCGTATATTTGCCGGTGCCGGCAAAGCCGATCAACGCAATGATCGTGTTCTCAAGTTTGTTAGTAGGCATTGGTTAGTATGCAGTTTGACAACCCCCGAACGCACCCATGAGGTAGTACCCGGTGGGCCTTTGCGATTGGCGAATGGCGATTGCCAATTGGTGATTGCCGACTCTCAAGTCGCGGACCCGGTGAGGTCAGTACCAGCAGGCGGTAGGCGGTGGGCCGATCGAATGGCACTCGAGTCTTGCGAAAAGACATAGTCACTCGCATTGGTCAGATCTGTTCATGATTAGCAACCATCTCACGCAACAATTGAGTGCTGCCCCATCGGCCCACCGCCTACCGCATGGTGGTACTGACC
>JBAPXA010000319.1:0-4819 GCA_049283975.1 Pyrinomonadaceae bacterium
GCCAAGGATTCCTCGACCTTGCAGTTGAGTTTCTGAAACTTGATTCAACTCCACCGCCTTCGAGTTCTTGGCGTCCTTGGCGTTTCTTGGCGGCTTGGCGGTGACTGCTGGTTAATACCGAAAGACACCACGGAACAACTCCCATCGGATCTTCGTTTGTCAGCTACGCATGAAGAAAATTGTTCGCCGACTCGGTCTCGCTTTCATCATCATTGTTGCTCTTAGCGCCATCGCTGCCGGAGCAATGATTGGCCCCTACTACTTTCGCGTGCAGCACTTTCCTGCAAACACAGGGGCCGGCTACCACGCCGACTTCTATCTTTACGTTTCGCTCGGGGCCCGGTCTGCGGCGCAGAATGGCGGCCGGCAAACGATCCTCGTCCAACCAAACAACTCGGGCACCAATTCCGACGATGCTGGCGTTCACCGCCGCGACGCCTGGTGGACTGGTTGGGAGCGGCAAAGCGTTGCTGACGAACTCGGCGTGATTCTCCTGGTGCCTGCGTTCATTCGTCCCGGTGAAGATTGGAAGATTTACACTCACGCCCTTGACCGCGATTCTCTAACAACTAAACGAAGCGATCTCGCACGACCCGATCTCCAGCTCCTGGCGATGGTCGATGAGGCGCGTCGCGCACTCAGTCAACAAGGAATTCAGACCGAGGAAAAGATTCTGATTCAGGGTTATTCGGCGAGCGGTATGTTTGCGAACCGCTTTGCGGCCTTGCATCCGGAACGCGTTAAAGCGGTCGCCACGGGCTCACCTGGCGGATGGCCAATCGCACCGCTAGCGGCGTTCGCCGGTGAGGCTTTGCCTTATCCCGCTGGCGTCGCTGATCTGGAAACGTTGAGTGGTACACCTTTCGACGCCGACCGTTACAAGTCGGTGCCCCAACTCATCGTCATGGGATCGGCCGACGATAACGACTCTCTGGATTTTCGTGATGGCTGGGACGAGGAACCGGCGGCGTTAGTCGATCGACTCTTCGGCAAGGATCCGCAGGCGCGTTGGAAAAATAGCGAGAGCGTTTACAAGGCTGCCGGCGCTAATGCTCAGTTCATCCTCGTCGACGGTGTCGGTCATGATCGTAAAAAGCTCCAGAGCTATTCGACTGAGTTCTTCAAGCGAGTGTTGGGACGTTAGCGATTCGCCGGATCGCGGGCGTCCCGCCATCCATGCGCTCAGTCCGGAAGGTGGGCTTGTCCCCGCAATGAGCGCGCGAACAGCCGGGGTCGGCTACCTTCTCCCGCTTTAACATCTTGCCAATCCCACTTCTCCACGGCACAATCTCGACTTCGGAATCGATCGGATATCTGCGATCCGGTTAGAAGTTGCGGACGAAACAAGACAGCCGGGGCAAGCCCGCCTTCCGGACTGTGCATTACCTTCTGGACTCGCATTGCATTTCGGCATCATTGAAACGATTGAAAGTATGAGCACTGAACCAAACAAAGTTATCTATTCGATGGTGGGCGTCAGCAAGTTCTACGACAAGAAGCCCGTCCTCAAAGACATTTATCTTTCCTATTTCTATGGCGCCAAGATTGGTGTCATCGGCCTCAACGGTTCCGGTAAATCGTCGCTGCTGCGCATCCTCGCGGGCGTAGACAAAGAGTTCAATGGCGAGACCGTAATCTCACCCGGGTTCAATGTCGGCTTTCTGGAACAGGAACCATTGATTGACGACTCCCGCACCGTACGTGAAGTCGTGGAGGAAGCGGTTCAGGAAACTGTCGACCTGCTGAAAGAGTTCGAAGAGATTAACGCGAAGTTTGGCGAGGAGATTTCGGACGACGAGATGAATTCACTGCTCGAACGTCAGGGCGTGGTTCAGGAGAAGCTGGAACAACTCGACGCCTGGGATCTCGATTCACGTCTGGAGATGGCGATGGATGCGCTACGCTGTCCGCCTCCCGATACTTCGGTGAAGGTTTTATCCGGCGGCGAGCGCAGGCGTGTGGCACTTTGTCGCTTGCTCTTACAAAAACCGGATATCTTGCTGCTGGACGAGCCAACGAATCACCTCGACGCCGAATCCGTTGCCTGGCTCGAGCATCACTTGCAGAGCTATCCGGGAACAATCATCGCCGTAACTCACGATCGGTACTTTCTCGATAACGTTGCCGGCTGGATTTTGGAGCTCGATCGTGGTGCCGGAATTCCCTGGAAGGGCAATTACACCTCGTGGCTGGAGCAAAAACAGGAACGGCTGCGACGTGAAGAAAAGTCGGAGAGTGAGCGGCAGAAGACTCTGCAACGAGAGCTGGAATGGATTCGCATGTCGCCTAAGGCGCGACACGCCAAGGGTAAGGCGCGGATCAATTCATATGAGGCAATGCTGCGAGAAGAATCGGAGAAGCGTCGCGAAGACCTGGAGATTCACATTCCGCCTGGTCCGCGACTGGGAAACGTGGTGATTGAAGCTGATAAAGTCAGCAAAGCCTACGGTGCCAATTTACTCGTCGACGACATGAGTTTCGCACTACCGCCGGGAGGTATCGTCGGCGTGATTGGACCGAATGGCGCTGGTAAAACAACACTATTCAGGATGATCACGGATCAGGAAAGGCCTGACAGCGGAACGATTCGCATCGGCGAAACGGTAGTGCTTGCTTATGTCGATCAGAGTCGGACTTTGGATCCCAACAAATCCATTTGGGAAGAAATTTCTGGTGGAACCGATCTCTTAAAACTCGGCAACCGTGAGGTAAACTCGCGTGCGTACGTCGGCAGGTTTAACTTCTCGGGTTCGGATCAGCAAAAAAAGGTGGGCATGTTGTCGGGCGGAGAACGCAATCGCGTTCACCTCGCCAAGATGTTAAAAGAGAGTGCGAATGTCCTTCTGCTCGACGAGCCGACGAATGATCTCGACGTCAACACGCTGCGTGCCCTGGAAGAAGCGTTGGAGAACTTTGCCGGTTGCGCCGTGGTAATTTCTCACGATCGCTGGTTTCTCGATCGCATTGCGACGCACATGCTCGCGTTTGAAGGCGACAGCAAAGTTGTTTGGTTCGAAGGTAACTATTCCGAGTACGAAACTGACCGCAAGGAGCGACTTGGGGCGGCCGCCGAACAACCTCACCGGATTAAGTATCGGCAATTGACACGAGGATAGAGTCGTTTTTAGGATTGCGGGCGAAACGCTGTGATCCAGTGTTCGCGCTTCGCGCTCATCGCGGGCGAGTCGCCCGCGATCCACAACCACGGCCATTAATTCAAAATAAGGAGTGAAGTAATTCCCCCATGCTTGCCCAACACACTCTTGCCACTCCACGCGCTGATCGGCGCTTCTACACAGCGATGGCGATCGCTGCGGCGCTCACGGTTTTTGCAGGCTTCGCGCCAACATATTTTCTCAAGAGCGTTTTCGGCGCCCCCACGTTATCGCCGCTCGTTCACGTTCATGGATTGCTCTTCACTTCCTGGATTCTTCTTTTCGTCACTCAAACATCACTGGTTGCTGTAAGACGCACCGATATTCATCGACGCTTGGGAATTCTTGGTGGCGTTTTGGCAAGTGCCATGGTGGTGATCGGTCTTATGACTGCTGTTGCTGCTGCCCGCCGCGGTGCCGCCCCACCAGGTAGTGTTCCACCGCTACAATTCCTGGTCATACCGTTTGGCGATATCCTGGTATTCGCGTCTCTCATCGGAACGGGTCTCTATTTCAGACGTCGACCGCAAATTCACAAACGCCTGCTCTTGCTGGCGACCATCTCGCTTTTGACTGCGGCAGTTGCCCGCCTACCTCACGTAGGGACAGCCGGTCCGTTGGCGTTCTTCGGCCTTACTGATTTATTCATTGTGGTTTGCCTGGCGTATGACCTCGTGGTGCGCGGTCGCATCCATCCGGCGTTCATCTGGGGAGGCTTACTAATCGTACTTTCCCAACCATTGCGTCTGCTCCTTGCCGGCACAGATGCATGGCTCGCTTTTGCGACCTGGTTAACTCGCTGAGATTTGATGTTATGGCAAAGTATCGCGATCACCTGCCGCAGCTAGCCGACGACTTCTTCATCACAGATGGCGGACTGGAAACTACCCTTGTGTTTCATCTCGGTTTGGAGTTGCCTGACTTCGCGGCCTTCGATCTGTTGAAAGACGGAAGCGGGAGAGAAACGTTGCGCGAATACTTTCGCAGTTATGCGACGATCGCCAAGACTCATGGTTTGGGTTTTATTCTTGAAAGCCCAACGTGGCGTGCCAATGCCGACTGGGGAACGAAGCAGGGCCATTCAGAAAGCAAGTTGGCAGAAATAAATCGTGCCGCGATCGCGCTGCTGGAAGGAATTCGTGCTGAACTTGAAAGCAACAAGACCCCGATGGTAATCAGCGGCTGCATCGGTCCGCGCGGCGATGGATATGTTCCCGGGACTGCCATGAGCGCCGACGCGGCGCAGTCATATCACCTGAAACAAATTCAGACATTCAAAGACACGGCCGCAGATCTCGTTGCCGCTACAACTATGAATTATGTTGACGAAGCGATTGGGATCAGCCAGGCGGCGAAATCGATTGAGATGCCCGTGGTTATCTCCTTTACGGTGGAGACTGACGGCAAACTGCCGACGGGCCAATCATTGAAAGAGGCAATCACCACTGTTGATGCGGCTACGAATAACGCCCCCGCTTACTACATGATCAACTGTGCCCACCCAACTCACTTCGCGGACGTCTTGATCGGCGAAGAAACCTGGCTTAACCGTATCGCCGGCGTGCGCGCTAACTCTTCAGTTAGAAGTCACGCAGAACTCAATGAAAGCACGACTCTTGATGAAGGAAATCCTGTCTTATTTGGAGCCCAACACAAACTGCTGC
>JBAPXA010000320.1:0-3647 GCA_049283975.1 Pyrinomonadaceae bacterium
CACCGCGATCCAATCGAGATAAAACGCGTCTGGATCGCGACGCAAATACCCGAAGTACTGCATCACCACGAAAGCCTGGTTGAAGTATTTGTTGTAGACCTCCGGGCTCTCTGAGATGTCACGCAGCACCGTCGCCCTCGTGCGCGTGCCATTGCCAAGGGCCGCAATCCAAAAGTCTCGATTCGGTGAGGTGATTTGCGCGGTCGCCAGCAGCGTGTCGACATACTGCGTATCAGTGAGCCCATTGAACTTCGTCAAAAACGCCGGCCGGCTCATGAACTCCGCAATGAACGCTACCTTGGCTGCTTCCAATTCCGCGTCGCTCAGAAAGCCGCTTACTTTCGCGATGTCGGGAACGAACTCAACAAAATCAGGTTTGCGCCCAAAGCTCACCGGATAAAAGCGGTAGACAAAGTAACCGCGGTCCTGAAATTCCGGCGAACGGAAAAACGCCGACGACACGTGGATACGGTCACAGGTCGTATCGCCAATTGGGCAAGTGTTGATGACTGATTGCCAGGCTGCATTGCCAGCCGGATCTGGTTCGCGACTGAGAAAGTCGAGATATTGCTGCCGCACAAAGAAGGGTGTGCCATCAACCGGATTCGGTCCATTACTCGTCTCATTATCGTTAAGTGTTACCGTCGCTGAGCTGGGCGCACCGAGATTACCTCCAGTTGGATTGCTTAACGTAATGGTGAAGTTCTCGCTTCCTTCCGAATAGCTGTCGTCCACGATTGGTATCGAAATGTTTTTGGAAGTCTCCCCTGCAGCGAAGCGCACTGTGCCTACGGACGTCGGGTAATCGCAGCGTGATGATGCGACCCCATTGACCACGCTGCAATTATTCAGTCCAGCGGTGTCGCTCGTTGCATAGTCAACTGTAGCCGCGCCCGTCGTCGCCCCACCGCGCGATACGATGACCGTCGCGGCGCCGCCCCCTTCACTAACCGGGTAGTTTGCGGCGCTGAATTGAATCGTAGGGGCTGCGGAGGCTTCAACAATTATTGTCCCGGTCATTAGTCCCAGATGGACATTACAAAAGTAAGGATAGGATCCGGCGGCGTTGAACTGATGGGAATAGACAGTTCCCGTGCCCGAGGGCGGACCAACAGCACAGTTCAAATCTGATGGCGAACAGAATTTGTTATTAGCGACACAGTCTCCGTATTGCTCAGAAAGGCATGCACCGCTGGTAACCGAATGCTGCAACCCTTGCCAGGTCCAGCGAACGGTGTCGCCGACCGAGACGTGGACAATCGCCGGCAAGAAATAATCGTTCTGAACGGCTACATCGACTGTCTGAGCTGCCACTGGAGTCGGTATGGCTGGGCCCACAGGTGGTAATCCAGAGATTAGCGGCAGCGAGTTGTTATTGCCGTTTCGAAATCCGAGCGTGGAAATGCGTTCCCACGGAAGGCCCAATGCCACGCGACGGTATCCTGCGAAACTCATCAACGTAACGGCGCTAAGTCGTATCTTACTTGCGCAAAAAGCTGATGTTTGCCCTTGCTGGCTTTGATTCGCAGTTGCTACTTCACGACTTTTATTACTTAACGGAAACACTATTAAGATTCCCGCCACCAAGAGCGTACGTAGTTGCTTACTTTGTCGCATTGCTGAACCTCCAGAGACTTCAGCTTCTCATTCCTCAGCACAGTACGTGTGGCTAAGAGGGATGAGAGGCCGGACTCATCTTAGGAACCTGCGGTAAAGGTTGAAGCCGATTGTAAAACGGCTGGGCTGTAGTACCTGGTTACTGGAGTTGTACCGACTGGTCGTTGTTGTCTGCGTGTTGGAAAATGTAAGCGCAAAGGTGTGACGACCGACATCCTTGGCAATACCGAAGCCCAGTTCTGCCTCGGATTTGCTTTCGAATCCAGTGATGCGGAAGTTCGGATCAAAAATGGGATCGACGCGGCCGAGTTTGAAACCTATCCTCGGTGTATATTCAAACATTAGAGAGATCGTCGGTCTGATCCTCGCGTTCACGCCCCAGCCAAACGACATCGCATGCTTGTCCTGGTTGAATTGCTCTGCTAACGGCTCGGGAGGAAAGAAGTCGGTTGGTTTTGGATCAAAGCGCCGGTTGGCATTTGCATTAAGGTGAAGCGCCGGAGAGAAGAAAAAGTTGAGATGTTTGCCGATACTGCGGGCGACCATGAACTGTAGGTTATAGGTGTAAAACTTCCGAAAGTTGTCGTCTCCTTCAATGCTTGCATAAGCCGAAAGGGCGATCGGCGAACGTCCACGTTCATCGAGCAAGTGATAGCCCAAGCCCAGCTCAACAGTTTTGCAAAGTCCCGGTTGGCAGATCGGCGAACGGTACGCGCTTACGTAAAGTCGATCCGTAATCCCATAGAAGAGGCCAAACGAAGAAACCGCGAAGCTGTCGAGACCAAATAAGTCCTGATCGCTTCGCGTTAAAGGTCGCACGGGCTGGGCGAAGCGGTGCGTAAAGTACAGGTTTACACTTCCCTTCACTACGCGCTTCGGCGTCGGGACATTCACTAGTCGATAGTCATAGGGTTCGTCAGCGGCGACGTGTTTCTGCTCGAGTTCGGTCGACTGGGGTGCTTCTGTCGCTACCGTTTCCCGTGTGGTTGGCTCAACGGGTGGTAGTTTCGTGACAGTTTTTGTTTGCGTATCGATACGCACCCGCTCGCCACCGGTCTCGACGATGACAACGCTTGCGTTAGTTTCGTCAAACGTCACCTGCAGGTTTCCTGGTCCCGCCTGTGCATCAGTGACGATCAACTCTCCATTCATCTCATCGTGACCTGAACCGCACATGACCGAGCAGGCGAACTTGAACTTGCCGGTTCGGGTAGGCGTGAATTCAACAACAGTCACCGCCCCGGGCTTGAGTTTCTTGTTGATCCCTAATTCTTCGATCTCGAAGCCGTGTTCAGCGTCGGCAGCAGTAATCAGCAAACGCACCGGCTGATCTTTACGAACTGTTATTACATTTGGCTCAAATTCGAATTTCCTCGCGGTGAGCTTTATCTCAACAGGCCTGGGAGATGTTTCGGTTTGCCCTCGCGCGACCATCGCGCCAAAGGTGGTTAGACAGGTAGCCAGGAGGGCGCCGAGAAGCAGTCGAGAGATCATGCCTCTTTCCTTTTCAGGAAGCTGATGGGCCATCTGAACAAAGAACGGAGAAGAAACTTGGCCCGTTTGCAGAGACTTTGGGTTCGCAAGAGTGACCTCACGACCTGGAGAAGGCTCGTGGGCCAACGAGTCTGGGGATTAATTTGACTTAAGCAACGGAGATGCCGCTAGCCAAAGATGAAAAGGTGGGATATTTTGCGATGCTGAAGGACCACCACTACGCTCTTCGTCCAAAAATCTGAATTATTCTTCAAAACGTTGTATGCGATGATCACCTAACCGAAGTTTTGAGTCTTCTTTTGCGCGAGGGTTAGTCGAGGAGAAAAGGCCTGGCCCGTAGGCCCAAGGCTTGGCGCACGGAAAGCAAAGCCGCAACACCATCCTGCACCTGCCTTCTGCGTTTCACGGACCGAAGCGGAAGCGATACTCGAGCGAGTTCATGAAGCCATTCACCATTCCTCGGTAGTCATTAGGGTTGGAATCCAACACCGCGATCCAATCGAGATAAAACGCGTCTGGATCGCGACGCAAATACC
>JBAPXA010000321.1:0-1930 GCA_049283975.1 Pyrinomonadaceae bacterium
GTATTCCACGCCCTAACGGGCGTGGCTATTTAACTATCGGCCCTTCGGGCCTCGCGAATTCTTTTGTGCGTTGTGTTCCACGCCCTAACGGGCGTGGCTATTAACTATCGGCCCTTCGGGCCTCGCGAATTCTTTTGTGCGTTGTGTTCCACGCCCTAACGGGCGTGGCTATTGACTATCGGCCCTTCGGGCCTGTGGCTATTAACTATCGGCCCTTCGGGCCTGTATGTTGCACGTCCAACTTGAGTCCACCTCTACCGCTCCTACCAGAATCCACCTCGGCCCTATTTCCATCGCCAGACTCTTGGGGATCGATCTGCGAACAAAAAAAGAAGCCCATCCGACAAGGGTCGGACGGGCTTCGAGGGTCAGTTGTTGAAAGTCGCCGGCTTAGAAAACGAACCGGAAACCAAAACGGATTTGACGCGGAATCTGACGCGTGAGCGGCTGATTAAACCGCACATCTCTGGCGATGCTGCCATTCGCCAATCCGGCCAGGATCTGGCTGGTGAGTCCGCCCGCGAAAACTGCACGGAAGGTGTTCAGTTCTCCGAGGCCATCCGCGTCGCTGATCCCAAAATTCCCTGCCGTCAAGGAATCCGGTGAGATCTGAGTGAACGTGCTGAGGACGTTGTTCTCGTTGAAAGCATTGAGCAAATTGACGTCAAACTTCAACGCGTAGCGTCCGTCACCGGCCAGCTTGATGGTATGAGTCAGCTGGAAATCGGTTTGCGTGAACATTGGGGTGCGGCCTAGATCTCCACGCGTGTTCAGGAAGGTATAAGCACCATAGAGTTGTACGCGACTCGATAACGGCGTCCCACTTAAGCCGATGAACGATGCGCCTATCTCCGTGGTGTTGGCCCCCGAGCTATCCAACTGACCAAGGAAGTTTTTCCAGTCAATGGTGTAAGAACCGAACACCTTCAAAGCGTGTGGGCGATCGGTTGCCAGCAGGCCATTATCCGGCTCGCCGTTGGTGTTGAAACCGAGAAATGGCAAATCGAAGAAGCGATTTACATTCGGGCTTGAACGACCGACGCCAAGTCCATCAGGCTCATCCGAGCTGGAGAGACCTGAGTAGTTGCCGGTCAAACGACTGTAGGTGTAACTAACGTTGAAGAAATAGTTCTGCGAGAAGCGCTTGTCGAGTCGCAATTCCATTGCGTTATACAAGCGCTTTGCCAACGGCGACGCCGGAAGACCCGGAGCAAATGGCTGCGAGACGATGCCCAGGCCCGGATTGGCGATGAAGAAGTTCTCATTGCCGAGGGCGTCGATGAATCCAACGTCCTCGATCGTGCGGTCAAGGTTCTTGCGAGTGTAGCGACCGCCCAATACAAGGTTGTTAGTTAATCCGTATTCAGCGCCAACGGTAAATTCAGTCTGGCGTGACGCTTTGAGATCCGGATCGACGCGATTGTCAGCCGGGTCATTGGAAGGAACTCGGAAATCAAGCGGTCCAACGAGAGTGTGTGACAGAGCGTAAGCTCTCGTGTAAGTCGTATAGTTTGGATCGGCGAGCGGGAAGAAGTAGCGCAGGAACCGATCGCCGCCGAATGAGCCACGTGGCAGCTCATACTTAAAGCGGTCATAGAACCGGCCGAAACTGGCGAAGACCTTCATTTTGCCATTGCCGAAGACGTCGTAAGCGAAACCCAACCGCGGCGCCAATTTGGATCCCCAACCAAATTTTATCGCTTGGCCATTCTCGGAGAAGGAGGGAACGTCTTCCTTTTCCAGGCGCAAACCGAGGTTCAGGGTCAAACGGGGGGTAGGCTGCCAACTGTCCTGAACATAGACAGCGCTGTTCGTGCTGCTTGCCAGACCGACAGTGCCGAAATCCTGAAGGTAGCCATAACCATAGGAGAGGCAGGGGCCGGCCGGACAAACTCCCGGTCCAATGCCTCGGTCGGACTGACCCCAGAAC
>JBAPXA010000322.1:0-2892 GCA_049283975.1 Pyrinomonadaceae bacterium
CGGCCACTCAGCCTATCAATCGCTTCGTCAGGAGGCGTCGATTGAAGAAATTTGTCGGATTCAGTCGCTGCTTGCTGGAGTTTGGGCTTAGAAGCTAGGATGCGAGCCAATGAGAATCTTCCGTCGCGTCCTACTCGTCGCGGTTCTGATCCTTTTTCTTGCTTTCGTTTGGATCTGGATAAACCGCCCGCAACGAGTGGACATGTCTGCATTCGCTCCCGCCAGCGCCCTCATCTATCTCGAGTCTAACAGCCTGATGGAAGTCGCTGATGGAATTGCTGCAACCGATACCTGGAAGCAGGTGAAGCCGCTAATCGGGGAAACCAAGTCTGACTGGCCCAGCGCGCAGACACGACGCTTCATTGCTTTCACCGGGATTGGACCGACCGCAAGCGTAATCATTGCTCGCGCACAAGTCGCGATGGTGATGCTTGACCTTGGTGCTCGAGAAGAAGCAGACACGATGACGCTCAAACCGGAGGCCGCTCTCCTGATTGAAACCCACACGTCGCGGCGGCGCATCAGGACCACGGTTGAGCAAGCCCTGCAAACCTTTGCTGAGCGGTTCTATTCGCGACCGACGTTGAGGCGAACCATCGTCGACGGTGATGAGTTTTTGATCTGGAGTGCGGCCGATAACAACCGGCAGATTGTGGCAATAATCGACGACTCGCTAGTGATTGTTGCCAATAGCGATCGGGCCGTAAAAGCTTGCCTTGAGGCGCGCCGGGGTTTGCGACCCAACCTCAATAACGAGCCGGAACTCCGACAGATGAAGAACAATCTGAGTGCGGATGGCGCCCTGGCTTTTGGTTTTGTGCCGTCCAGCCATGCACCTGAACTTCTTGCACTGGTGACTCCTGTTGCGTTGGGACGAGCACCCGGAGGCGCACAGATTGACAGTTTGGTCGCCAGGAGTGCTGCCAAGATTCTGAGCTCGGCCGGCTGGAGCGCGAGGTTACGGGAAGGAGCTATCGAAGATCACTACTTTTTCACCTTGAACCCGGCCGTTGCTTCGCGAATGCGGCCGGTGTTTCAACCGTCGCAGCAATCGGTGACGCCTTCGGCTTTTGTCCCGCAGAGCGTGCAGTCCGTCACCGTCTATCGTTTTAAACAAGCGGACCAGACCTGGCGAGAACTGCAAACAACTCTTTCATCCCAACTGGACACGCTCTCAGCAGTGCTGGTTACTTCGGTGCTAAAGTCCGGCCTAACACCTTATGGAATCGACGATCCGGAGAAGTTTCTGAGGCTGGTTGGTCCCGAGATAATGACCCTGAGATTAAAAGCCAATGAAGCAAGTTCAGTATTGATCGCTCAAGTCCGCGACGAACCAGGCTTGCGAGCGCTCTTTAAGAACCCCGTATTGCAAGCTTCAGAAGATGAAGACAGGCAGCTCACTGTTCATTATCAGGCTGGCTACGTCTTATTGGGCTCTGCCGATGATGTTCAAAGTTGTCTTCAGGCCACGAACGAACAAAAGCTGAAACACTTCGGTAGCGAACCCAGCTCAACAATCGTCACCTACAGCGACGATTCGGCTCGCGTGGCGGACTTCATCTCCGCACTCGCGCGCGCGCAAAACACGACGGCGAAACTGGATGGTAACCCTCAGTTGAACCAAGCCCTGCAACTTCCCTTCGCCGTCACGGAAACTTCGCTCAGCGACTCTGGTCTGGAGCGACGCACGCGTTCACCCTTTGGGCAGTTTAGCGCTCTCGTCCCCTTGCTCTTTCCATCAAACTAGATTGTGATTCTTTTATGCCGTCCATTTGTTCCACCCTGTTAATTGGCAGCCGCAATCCCGGTAAGATAAGGGAAATTAAACTTGCAATGGATGGGCTGCCATTGACGCTGAAATCACTCGACCGAGTCGGTAATCTGTCCGTTCCGAAGGAGCTTGGAGAGACTTATGCCGAGAACGCAATTATCAAGGCTACGGATTATGGGCGACAGACGGGGATGTGTGTCCTTGCAGATGACTCCGGATTGGAAGTGAATTGGCTCAAGGGAGCACCTGGTCTTCATTCGGCAAGATTTGGTGCTGGCTCAGATAGTGATCGCGTTGAGCTGCTGCTTGCAAAATTGATCGAAGCTGCCAATGGTGATCGGCGTGCACGCTTCGTTAGTGTGGTGGCAATCGTTCATCCCAAGGTAGGCGTGCTCAATGTAGCTGAAGGCGAATGCCGCGGACGAATTAGTCGCGCGCCGCTTGGTAGCAATGGATTCGGCTACGATCCCGTTTTCGTTCCTGATGGCTACGAGTTGACGTTTGCGCAACTTCCAAATGAAGTGAAGGCACGCATAAGTCACCGGGCTAAATCGCTGGCACTAACCAGAGACTTTTTGATGGGATTATTGACCGCCGCTTGACCCTAAGTCTGACGGGCTTCTAGAATGCCCTGCCATTCGCACGATGTCGTTGGCAAGTTAGCGGGGCGTAGCACAGCCTGGTAGTGCGCTCGGTTTGGGACCGAGAGGTCGGAGGTTCAAATCCTCTCGCCCCGACCATAAAACCTCAACCCATCACTAACTTAGAGCATACGACCTAACGGCCCGGTTTTTCTGTGTGGGCAATTAATGACCAGAAATGCCAGCACGGAGCGTGTAGTGAACTGTAGCGGATGTGACGGAATGTGAAATCTCGAATATCTCCTAGCCGCCGCAGCCCTTGAACCAGAAATATTTCTCTTGCGACCGGTCACTCGGTCTACAACCGAGTGGTCGGAGTAAGTCTCTCGAGGAAAGGGAGCCGCCCTTCGACTAGAGCTCATGATTCGGTCGATTGAAAATACGGAGGGCGATAATTGAAGCAGTATCCGCTCTCGCCCCTACCATAAACTTCGCCACCAGCAGGTTAAAGCTAGTCGCCCTTCCACTTCTCTTTCGGTG
>JBAPXA010000323.1:0-8937 GCA_049283975.1 Pyrinomonadaceae bacterium
GCGTGAAAGTAGCTGCGCCGGTCTGCGAATAATCGTCGGGGAAGCTAGCCGTACCGCCCACCGAGAAATCCACGTTGAGCGCTGAAGCTGTTGAACCCGTGCGAGTGAATGTGTACACGAGGTTTGCTCCGCCCTCGGCAGTGGATGCCGGTGAGACTGCAACTGACACATTTGGAGTGGCTGCGACTAGTTGAATCGGCGTGACCGTCGGATCGGCTGCGCCGCCAACATCGGGATCGTCGGTAAGCACGGATTCGAAGTTGCCGCCGGAGACTGTGCCCTGGTTCGAAACCTGAGGCGACGGAGCGGTGAACGGATTAGCTACCGTAACTCGGAAGGTGATCGTAAGACTTTCGCCCGCCGGTAACGTGCCGATATTCAACATCACATCAGCCAGCGTGCCTGGGGATGACGTACGCGGTGTAAATTTCGGCTGTTGCTTGAATCCGCGCTGACTGGCAGAACCGTCAAGCACGAATTGTGTTTGTTCCTTCGTCTGTCTGACAAAAGTTTGTTGGCCCGCGTTTGGCGAAGTGTCACCATTGGCAGCCACCCTGAGCGCCGGAGCGCGCCGAATGCCAACTCCAAGGGTGTTCTGCATCAACCAACCCTGGTTCCCGCTGAGATTCAATTTCTTGCGCCCGAGGGCAACACGAAGCTGACGCATCAGCACGGTAATTAGATCCATGTGGCCTTGCGCTGCGTTGGGGTCAGTTGCGTGACTCTCCTTGTTGGGAACCAGAACGGCAAATTCTGAGTCGTCTCCAGGCGTCGGGTCGAAATACCACCCAAAGCCAGCAGCTTTGTCGTCGATTTCAATGACACCCTTGCTCGTTCTCGCCAGCTCACCATCAGGCAGATCAGTGAGCTGCGCCGAGATTGCTTGCATTCGAGTTAGATCACCGGCAGCAAGTCCGAAGTCCGCCCAACGCGCAATCGCTTCACGCGTCATCAACTCCAACTCCGTCGCTGACAGTTTCAAAGCAGTCGCTCCGTTACTCTGCTCACCGTGTGTGGCTCGCAACGTTTGGCTCACTTCACCGACACCTGAGGTAGTCGATTCTGAGCTCTTATCGCTATTTGCTTCTGGACTTGCCTCGAGGGTCATCGATCCCAGCGGCGGCGTACATGCTTCGCTAATCGCGGCTGGTTGAGGTGGGGCAGCCAGTACGACCGTTTGACCACCGTCAGCAAACACAGCCAAAGGCGATACGTTGTTATTGATAATGACTGTAGTCGGATCAAGCGACGCCGAGTTGCCTTGCGTCAGATTGAAGACTCCGTCTGGAGCTGCTCCCTGGAAGACGAACACGTCGTTGAAATCAGCCGGGTCGCCAGCGGTAAAATTATTCTGTTCGGCGCCCGCGCCGCCCAGCTTGAGATTGAGAGTAGTGTTCACGTCGGCGCCGGGGACCGTGCCCTGAACCGCGAAGAGTCCCGTGAACGCACTATCGGGATTAGGCTCAGCAACCAGATTGCCGATTAAGGAAGCATTCAGCGTAAGCTGCACTGGGGCCGACGTATTGGCATCAACAGCTTCTAAGACAATGCCGCCAGCATCGTAATTACGCACAGTGTTGTTCTTCATTAGCACTGTATGCGTACCGTTTCCCCGAGCGGACACGTTTATTCCCGAGAAACCAGCTGAACTCCCCACACCCGTCACGCCCACCTTGTTGTTGAAAATGGTGCCCGACCAGTTTCCGCCAGTATTGCCGTCGTTTGCCCGGCCTTTGGAAACATTGAGACCAATATCATTCGCATCGCGGAAGCTATTACAGGAGACATCGTAGGTTACGGCTCCGAGACCTGTAATAGCTGCCCCCCCCGCGCTAGCGGATATGTTCGGGTGATTGTTACTGACTGTGTTGCCGCGGAAGACCACATCCATGCTGGCACCCAACCCGGAGTCTGTTTGCACGACGTCGCTGAGAGCGTTGTTCAGGATGTTATTGCTCATCGTGACGTTTAGAATCGTGCCGGAATTTCGCGCTTCAATGTAGACGTTGTCGGCACCGTTTGTGCTATCCACGCCGCGACCAGGACCGGCTCCGTCCAGATCACCGATGCTGCTATCGCTGACAGTTAAACGGTCCAGGGTGCCGGAGTCGTTGACCACTCGTAGATTCTGTTCATAACCGCCGCCGATAAAGCAGTCATCAATCAAAGCACTGCCCGTTAGATTGATGATGCGAACACTGTCTTCACCGTTGACGATGTCATTGTCAGCGGTCGCACTGGTGCCGTTATTCCCATCAACCACAGAACTCTGCAGTGTGAATCCCATCACGCCGTGGCCGCGCACGGCAAAGTTGGGATGGTTATCGACACGCATGCTGGTGAGCGATACGTTATCGACGTTGTTCAAGTAGACACCGACACCGCTTGTTGAGTCGTCGGCCCCAGTCGTTGCCGTGATGCGCCCACCGCTGCAGGTTGGCGAGGTGAAAGTACACGGACCACCGCTGCCTGCCACTGTGAAACTCCCAGAGGTATTTGAGAGGAAGATCCCGTTGGGAGCGCCACCACTAGCGGCTACACTGCCAAACGACATAACCAGCGGTGTCTCGCCACCGACGCGCGTAACTTCGACAGCGGTCGCGCCACTTGTGGTCACGGAACCACTAGTCGAAGTGATAGTCATCGTGTTGTTGGTAGCCAGTAAGCCGCGCTGACCGCTATCCGGTGAGAGATTGAGAGCGCCGAAAGTGATTGCCCCGGTGTTAGACGTCAGACTAACTCCAGTGCTGCCCGATCCGGTTGAGTTGGTGTTGCCAAAATTGAAGGCGGCACTTGAACTATTTACGTTAAGTCCCACGCCAGTGGAATTCGTAATGGTGGTGGTTGGCGAAGTTAGAAAACCGTCGGCGTTCGCCACACTAATACCCATAGTCGCGCTGTCGGTCGAGGAAATGCTGTCGAAGGTTGCTGCCAGAGTACCGACGTTGAGATTTAACGCTTGCCCGGTTCCGTTCAGGGTCACATCGGAAACAATCAGGTTGCCAAACATAGCGCCTGTGATGTCGACAGTGGCGTTTCCCCCGGTGAATCCCCTTAGCAAATTGTCAGAGGCGAGTGTGATCGCAGTTGTAGCGCTCGTGATGTTGACAATGATCCCATTGGCACTGTCCGTTACTGGCAATGGTTCACTGCCAGCGGGTGGTATCAGACCAGTTATGCTCGAGAGACTCGCCGTCGCATCCTGACCAATAAACCGTTGACCGCTTAACACCGTCACCGGCCCCACGTAATCCGTACCGCTTTCGTAAAGGAAAATATTGTCGTCGGCAGCCGGGTTGTTGCCCGCACCATTATTTACGGCTTGGAATGAAGCAAGCGTATTGAATGGATTTGTTAAGCGGCCATCGCAAGGGCAGGAAGCATTGTTGTTTACAAACCAGATCATGCCGCTGACGTTGATGGATACCGTCGCTGCGTTGTTGCCTTCTGAGTTGGTCAATGTGTAACTGAAGCTATCGACGCCTTCGAAACCGGCTGGCGGATTATAGACAAAGCTTCCGTCGGGGTTCAGCGTTACGTTGCCGCCATTGGCGCTCGTGACCGGTGGCGCGGTAATGGACCCACTCGGCAAGCCCGCAAAATCATTCCCTAAGACTCCCGGCGCGCTGATCGAAATCCTGACATTGCCTGTAGCGGAATAGCTATCATCCACAGCTACCGGGGTCACTGTCAGGCTCCCTGGCACAAACGAGGAATTGGGATCTACCGTATCGGTGAAGGTCACACCAGTGGCATCTTCGCCCGTGGCGGAAATCGCTACTGTGTATTGCAAGGTGTCGCCAGGGTCGGCCATCGCATCGCCGTCCACGTCGGTAAACAGAGCATCGACCTTACTGGTGGTTACGGTTGGCGCCACCAGGTTCAACAAACCGGAATAAGCTGCGCGTCGGTGATTGAACAAGATGGTTTCGTTCTTATCGCTTCCAGACCCAGACGGTCGCGGACGTGATTGTTGCGCAGGAGACGTAAGCGCTTGTCGCGCGCCCTGGTCGTAGTTCTTACCTACGCTTGCGAGGGAGTCGTTTTGCAGCCGCTTTGCCGCCACAGGATTTCCTCCGGCATACATTGCTGCCATTAGAAAAACAAGCATACCCAGCGCGGTCGTTGCGCTGACGGCGGTTAACAGACCTTTCTTAGAGACTGAGGTTAGGGCAAAACCGAACTTGCTTTTTGGATACCGTGACATTGAGAGACTCCTTCAGAAGACGATGGTGCTGGAAACCACACACAAGGTGTCGGGATTTCTGAACGAAATTGATTGTGAGGTGTGCGAACTGGGGGCGTTACGTTCGCGGACTAGTTGGAACAGTTGAACTACACAACTAAAGGTTCGTTCTAATGCTGGATAGTGACTTGAGAAAATCAGAAGTGAGATTGAGGTTCACTCGCAGATTCAGACTGGAAAGGGCGGGCCAGGTTTTAAGTTGCACCTCCTTTAGTATGCTGTGCTCGTTCTACCGTAGTTTGCGTGGTCCAGTCAACAGAATTCCGAGGCTGAGAGACTTAGTTTTCTGGAAGGTAAAAGTCGGTCTTTCAGGAAGCTTAGTTTTGCTTTTCCTGGAAACTAAGGAAGGAGCTTCCAGTTATTGGTCGGGGTTGTTGGGATAGTCTTATTTCGTTCGACCCAATCAATGATCAGCTCGCGAATTTCTTCGCTCGAGCGAAATAACACCGGCGCGTCTTTGTACATGCTGTAACCGCCGCCTCCGTTGACGCGGTAATTGTTGGTGGCCAGTCGCAACTTTTGCGTGGACGCTAGCGGCTTTCCCTGGAAGCGAAGATTCTGGATGCGGTCGCCCACGGAGCGACGGATGTCCAGCTCGTATTCCACGCCTTCGGCAATGTCGAAGTTGTAAGCCGGAATCTTTTCGTCGACCAGATCAGCAGGTGCCTTGCCCGCCTGATAAGCACGAAAAAACTTTGCTGAGTGCTCTAGCGCGTCCTTCAGCTGCTGGCCAGTAACCTCCAAAACAACGAGGGTATTTTCGTAGACATAGAGGCCGGAAATGTTACGCACCGTCACCGGGCCCTGCGCGATTCGCGCGTCGAGATTAAACGGCGCCACCATTGAGACGTCGGCCTTGCCGGCATCCAGTTGCACTCGCTGCACGAGGTCTAGAATCGCAGTATCACGAAAGCGTGCTTCCTTAGCGCTGAGCTCTGCCGCAGACTCGCCAACGACTCGCGACAACCACTTTTGCGTTTCCGCGTCATACGCTTCCGCTAGTTTCAGCACTTCAGCATCGGGTTCGACCTTGTCATCCGACGGAATCGTGCGCGCTGCCTTTGCATAAACACGCCAGTGCGGGCCGTCCTTTTGCATATAGAAATCAGCCCGGGCCAGATGGCGGCCCCAATGATTCGCCTGAGTTATCAAGACTCCGTTGAGAAGAATCGCGGGCGTATCTCTGTGCGTGTGACCCATAAAGATTGCATCAACACCAGGCACCTCGCGCGCGATGGCAACGGCACGATTCTCGTTCGGCACCTGACCGGGATTGATTTCGCCGGTTCGTAGATCTTCTTCGAGACCCATGTGCATGGCGACAACCACGATATCCACGTGCTCTTTGTTGCGCAGCTCGGCAACCCACTTCTTGGCTTCGGCCACCGGCTCCCGGAATTCCAAGCCGACGTAATTAGGAACGTTTTCCCAGTTAGGAATACCGGGAGTCGTCAGTCCTAGTATGCCGACGCGCACTCCGGAAACTTCTTTCACGACGTAAGGTTTGTAATGCGTTGTTTCTGTTCCCTTGTTGTAGGTGTTTGCCGAAAGCCAGGGGAATTCTGCTTCGCTACGAGCCTTTTCCAACACCTGCAAGCCGAAGTTGTATTCATGGTTGCCGACGGTCATTGAGTCGTAATGCAGCGAGCTCATCACCAGCATCATCGGATCGCGCGGCGTGTTGTTTTTCTTATTGTGGTAGTACTGCGAAGGTGTTCCCTGGATGGTGTCGCCGGAGTCAATTAATAGCGCAGTAGGGCTTTCCTTGCGAACTCTTTTGATCAGCGTGGCAATTTTCGCCAGACCACGATTGTCGGCTTTGTCCGTGTAGTAGTCGATCGGATAGATGTTTCCGTGAAGGTCGGTGGTGCCCAGGATGGTGATGTGAACACGTTGGGGCGTTTCTTGCGCAGCAACAGGCGATTGTGGCGCGGAAACGGCGAAGACGAAGAGAGCCAGTGTTATGAGAGTGTGTAGCGGTCGGGAACGTTTCATGATGGCACCATGTCAGATGTCAGAACTCAGATGTCAAATCTCAGACGTCGGATGTCAGACGTTGTAGATTTTAGATATGAGATCTCAGATTTCAAATTTGAAATCTCAAATCATAAATCTCATCTCGGGCTACTTCCGACTGGCAAATATCTCACAAGCAGTCAGACCCCGTACCTCGGTCTCGTGAATCTTGTTGAAGTTGGCGCGAATGTAGGCCAGCTTTTCGCGATTCTCAAAATACGTACGCCCGCGCTGGAGAATAAAATAAGCCGGGCCATCGATCTTTGCCGGATCAAAATCGCTCGCCGACATTGCTTGCGACTGCAGGTCAGTCCGGCCGTACTGCTCCAAATAATAGCGGGCAACAGCAGGAGTTTCGTGCGCAATGATCGCGTTTTGCGGAGCATTATCGCAGACAAACCTGATCGCCTCGCGCAGGCCATCGTCGTAAAACTCATCGTGTGGAAAATAGTAGCCGGCCTTGTCGGCAGCGAGAGCATTTGTGTAAAGCGCGTAGTGCGGGTTATTGGAATAAGCAATCGCCGCCGGTACTAACATGAAGATCAGTACGGCGACAGCAGAAACCAACGACGGACCATGTCTCAAGCTTGAGACTCGCGCCGAGACCAGCTTTATCAGCGCCATCACGCCCGCCGCCGCAATCATGTACACGAAGGGCATTAACGAGAGGGTGTAGCGCAGCCATTTGCCGCCGATTAGCGAAAAGGGAACTATCCAAAAGAGAAACATGAACAGCAGAAACGCGTGCCCAGAGTAACGGCGGTTTTTGATCGCTACAAACAGTCCGGCACCGAACGCAGCGAGTACTACAAGCGGAATCTTGATCGCCATGAACAACAAGTAGAAATAGAGCGGCGTGCCCCAAAATGGAGTACTGGACATGTTGTTCTTGTAGAGTTGCCCGCCAAAAAGATAGCCCGTGTGGACCAGCAACTGACCGCCCATATAGGCGTTTAGGTAATCCCAAACCTGCGGCAGCAGGACTGCGGGGTTGGCAATAAGAAAAACCACAACGATTAAGATGTAAAAAAGTTTGGGTGTGCTGCCGCTGGACTCGCCCGGCTGCTTGGGCCGAACGTGAAAGAGGTGATGGAAGAGCATATTGAGGCCCAAGTAGTGCGGAAAATATTTCGAGGCCAGCATAAGACCAAAGGACGTAGCACTCAGAATATAGCTATTGCGTTTTTTCTTTTGTTCTGTTGGCGGAGTCAGCTTGGCGCGCAAAAAGAAATAGAAAGCGAAGAGGGTAAAAAATACGAGCAGCGTATCTTCTTTGCCGATGCGATTCATTGCAATCGCGTTGAGCCCGAAAGCCCAAAAGCCCGCAGCCAGTAATCCCGTCCAGCGATCGAGGAAAGCAGCAGTCAGCAGAAACAAAGGAATCACGGTCAACGCACCCACGATGGCATTAGGAAGGCGGAGGGCAAACTCATCGCTCAACGCGTCCGGCCCACCTTGGCCGGCCCGCGTTAGGGAAATAAACATCAGCACCTTCATCAGCATGGGGTGTTCCGCATTGGCGGAAATGTCGCCCCGTTGATAAGCGCGCACTGCTTCAAGTTTGTTGATTTCGTCTTCGGCGAATCCGAGCGCAGGAAGCTTCGAGACGCGTAGTCCAATCCCGAGGATGATGAAGATTGTGAGCGTGCCGATCACGCTCCATTCGAGAGTAAGGACGCGGTTTTGTTTGCTGACTTTATTTGCGTCCCAGGGACTCTTCCGAGAGGCGACGTTAGTTAGTGACGCGGAAGTGCCTTTTAAATGACCTGACAATTCTAGCCTCTCTGGTCGCCTGGGTTGATGGCCGATTATAACGAACTGGGACGGATTGCGCTAAGTTACTTTCACGCCTCCGGCGTAAGAGAATTCGATCATCTCCAACAAGGCACGATACCTATCATCTTCCACGAATAACCCCCCTCACCTTGTGTCGCCAACGCACGCTGGACGGTCTCCCAGAATCAATCCCGGCATTTGCTAACGCCCTCGGCGTTTCTTAGACTGCATGGCAATGGACAACCTAATCAGATCCAATATTAGGCAAAGACCCGTTCGTACTCTCGTGAGTGTCGCCGGAGTCGCGCTTGGTGTAGCTCTCGTAATGTTGTTCACCGGACTGACTCAGGGAATGTCAAACGATATGCAACGTCGCGCTTCTAATTTGCGGGCGGAGATAATCTTCACACGTCCCGGGTCGATGCAGCTGACCTCCTCCAGTTCCAACCTCAGCACAAAATATGTCGATCTTTTGAAACAGGTTGACGGCGTAGCGGAGGCTTTGCCTGTGATGGTCCAGGTATTACAGGCCAACCGTAGTTTCGGACTTGAACGGATAGAGGGAGTCGATTGGGAACCTTTTGCTGCGATGAATGGTATTCACCTTGTCACCGGTCGCGGGCAGCAAGCGAACGACGAAGTTGTTATTGACGAAACCAAGGCTCGCAATAATAAGCTGACGGTGGGACAAACTCTGAATCTGATTGGAAACAAACCGTATCGCATTGTGGGAATCTATTCGCCGGAATCAGGTGCTCGCGTGAAAATGTCCCTGGCTGCGATGCAGGAAGCTTTCGAGGCGAAGGACAAATGCACCTACATCATGGTGAAGGTGCGCAGTGGAACTGACAAGGGAGTGGTGGCACAGCGGATTGCCGAAAAACTTCCGGGAAACAAGG
>JBAPXA010000324.1:0-4870 GCA_049283975.1 Pyrinomonadaceae bacterium
CCCCAGGCTCCAAAGACCTGTAAGTTTTCGGAGAGCAAGTCTGAGTGGCAGTTTGGCCAATTCTCACAGTGGCATCAGGTCTTCAGGAAGAAAGGATTCGACGACCTCATAAACCTCGTCTTGAAAAACCTTTCAGTTGCGAAAGGCCTCAAGACGACGTTAACACCGGGAGCCATACATGTGGCCGGTCATAGCGGAGGGGGCCAGGGAATTGTCGAATCGACCAACGTCAAGGGCGGTGCCACGGCTTTCGCAGACAAAGTTCAGGACCTGACCCTTCAAGATGCCGGTTACGGAGACACCTGGGAAACTATGATGGACTGGTTCTTCCAAGGTACTCCGGAAAAGACGGTGCGAGTTCTAATTGCCCCAGGGGACCAGGCAAGAACTCGCAAGGTGCTCGTCAAGATCAAGAGCGCCATCGCCGACATGAATAAGGCCGGCACCTTCCAAATCACCGAAGAAACAATACCCAAACCGCAAGACCAAAAGCCGATGCCGGGCGGCTTCATCATTGAATCGAAGTGGGTCGCGAAGAAAGGATCGACTCTTCAGGGAACCATAATCGTTTTCTTCACTCCCAAAGGCGGTCATTACGAGACGTCCTTTGCATCCATGGCAGCGGCGGCAGCGGCACAGCCAAGCGCTACGGACGACTTCCTTGGCACCGTCAAGGCGGGCGGGCTAATCCGCGTCCTCCCTACTTCTGGCGACCCACCTACAACCTTGCCGGTCTTTGAGAAAAGCGATCTTAAAAAGAAAGTGAAGGACCGGCAGGTTACTGCCGACAGCAAAGTCTGGGTGGTTGACGTGGAGAAGGTGTATCCCTTCAATGCCAAGATTGCAGACGAGAATCACAAAGAACTGGGCTGGATCAGCCTGATCCATCTGGGGCCTCTGGCTGCTAGCGCCCAACCTGCTCCACCGCCGCCGGCCAAACCCACTACGCCGGCGACTCCTCCGGCGAAGGTCCAACCCAAGCGGGCTAGTCTCTTTGGAGATAAAGGTAAGTCTGATCTTGGACCAGGCTCGGCTGTCCCAGCATTGGTTGATGATGTCCTGCACTCATCAGGTCAACCGCTGGATGCGTCTACACGCGCGTTCATGGAACCGCGCTTCGGTCACGACTTCAGCAGTGTGCGAGTACACACCGATCCTCAAGCACAGGACTCAGCACGAACAGTCGACGCATTGGCCTACACACTTGGAAACGATGTGGTGTTCGGTGCGGGGCAATTTGCTCCGGCTACAACTCACGGTCGTCATCTCCTGGCTCATGAGTTGGCGCATGTCGTACAGCAGCAGGCAGCCGGTGCGCATACTGTCCAGGCTCAGCCTGATACGGACCACCCGGGAAACCCGCTTGAACGAGAAGCAGATTTGATGGCGGAGGCGGTGACGGGATCGCCTCGGCGCGAAGGGCTGGGAAGCGCGACCCTTCCTTATCGTGAAGCGATAGAACTCTCCGACTGCCTCCGGATCATGGGAGAGAAGAATATGGATTATTGCCTTGAGGCGGTTCCTCGCGAAAAGTCCAGACGTATCTGCAGCGGATCCGGCGTCCGGAATCCTTTAAGCGATATGTCGACCTTCCAATCTCCCGGGGCTTCAGGCTGGTGGGGCGCAAAGTTCGGTTGCTACCGAAATACTTGCAGTCGCCCCCATAGAGGTTGGGACATCTCTGCTCCGGTCGGTACACCGATCGTTGCCGCCGTCACAGGAACCATCACTCGTCATAAGGAACCAAGTGGACTTGGAGACTTCATTAAGCTTCGGAGTTTGGTTGATCCAACGCGAGCATATCTGTACGCACACCTCTCCGACCGCGAACCCGCTGGCTTCTATTGTGTAGGCAACACCATTGGAAAGACTGGGACGAGTG
The DNA here is from genome assembly GCA_049283975.1 of Pyrinomonadaceae bacterium. Lineage (GTDB taxonomy): Bacteria > Acidobacteriota > Blastocatellia > Pyrinomonadales > Pyrinomonadaceae > PSRF01. The sequence continues at coordinate 1,883 of JBAPXA010000324.1, forward strand.
GCAACGCTTCCAGCAACCGCCCCCACTTGCACCTCCAACTTCAGATAAACGGCGCGAACGCCGATCCAGGCAGCGACTTTTCGGAGCCGACAAACGTCATCGAGGCGACCGGCAGTTCCGCGACGGTGATTGATAAGTCGCTCCCCGAACCCTGCGCCCAGTGCGCCATGTAGAAGAAGGCAGTCGTAAATGAATTCCACAAAACTGTGCCGCATTAGCTGAAGAACGAAAGGAAAACGTGAGTACATTCCCTGGTTCACCCCGCCTCCTCAAAGGCGCAATTATCGGGATGGATCCCGGTAAGCCGCTCGCCAGTGTCGTGGTGTTTCAGTACAACCCCGACACGTTGACGCGCCGCATCGATGCGCGCTCGGCCGGTGGTGGAGACAATGCCGATCGCTCGGAAGCGTTTCGCCTCACTGGACCGCCTAAGGAAACGATCACGCTTAGTATTGAAATCGACGCCACCGATCAACTGGAACAGGCAAACCCGCTGGCGGTCCTATCAGGGATTCATCCGACGTTGGCGGCGCTGGAAATGTTGCTCTATCCCACCAGCGCGCTGACGATCGCGAACACCGCTCTGGCCCTCGCCGGCAATCTCGAGATCATCCCCCCAGAAGCCCCACTCACTCTCTTTTTCTGGGGGCCGGCGCGAGTGCTTCCGGTGCGGATCACCAGCCTGAGCATTACCGAAGAAGCCTACGACACCTTGCTTAACCCAATTCGGGCCAAGGTGGATTTGTCTCTGCAAGTGCTGAGTTACTTTGATCTGAAAGTTACGAATCCAGGTTACCAACTCTTCCTGGCCCACCACATAGCCAAAGAGGTGCTGGCCACTACTAACGTCGCCAACAGCGCGCAGAACTTGAGTGCCTCAATGAAGTTGTTCTAGTCGCCACTCCAACTTGGACGAGGTGAAATGATGTTTCCGCGAACCAGCCGGTACTACAGCATTGAGATAGCGAAATACATAACTCCTGACCAGCGAGAGATTGTTTATCTGCGCCGGCGTTTCCTGCCGAATTCATCTGCAGCCGTGATCATTGCTGAGCACAGTGTCGCGGAAGGTGATCGGCTGGACAACGTAACGGCCAGGTATATCGGCGACCCGGAACAATTCTGGCAGGTCTGTGATGTCAACAATGCGATGGTGCCCGATGAGTTAACCGCAGAGATTGGGCGCCTGCTCAAAATTGCGATGCCCACTGGAGGTCAGTGACGTGCCGGATCTGGGCGTAAGACTACAACTCTTAATCGGTGAAAACGTGCCACGCCCCGCCCCTTTTGAGGTGATGGAGTCGTTCGTGGGTCTGGAAGTGCGCAACAACGATCGAGAACGTGACGTGTTCGATATGGAGCTCACCCTGGGTAAGGAATCGCTGGTTGATTACGGACTGTTGCGGAACGGTTATTTCGATCCGCCTAACCGCATAATCATCGTCGTATTAATAGGTGTCTTGCCGGAGGTCTTGATCGACGGAGTCATCACCAGTCATCAAGTCATGCCGAGCAATCGGCCTGGCGAATCAACGTTGCGGATCACCGGCGAAGACATCAGCCTGCGCCTCGATTTGGATCCCGCAAGTGAGACACACGCCAATCAGCCCGATTCAGTCATCGTCGGCAAACTCCTGATGAAGTATGCGCAGTATGGCATCGCGCCGAAAGTTACACCGACAACTGATGTGCCTATTGAGATCGATCGCGTGCCTTCACAACAGGAGACTGATCTCGCCTACATCAAGCGACTGGCCGAACGCAACGGTTTTGTTTTCTACGTTGAGCCGCTGCCGCTCCCCGGAACTTCTCAGGCTTACTGGGGTCTCGACAACCGCCTGGGACTGCCGCAACCCGCCTTGACGATGAACATGGGGCCGCAGACAAATCTCGATCAGCCAATCAACTTTCATTTCAACGCCCTCGGACCTCTGGCGCCCAAGGTGACGATTCTCGATCCGATCACTAAGACTGCCATCCAGATTCCCGCGCCCAGCGCCCTACGGCCGCCCCTTTCGATGCGTCCGGCAACGCCCCTGCGCAGCTCAATTGAACGGGACACCGCCAACCTCGATCCCAGCCAGGGAATGTTGCGCGCCGTGTCGTCAAGCACAGACTCCTCTGACGCGATCACGGCAAGCGGCGAGATCGATGCGGTGCGTTATGGACAAGCACTGCGCGCTCGACGGCTGGTGGGTGTACGCGGAGTCGGCATTAGCTACAACGGTAATTACTACGTCAAGCAGGTAACGCATCGCATCCGGCGAGGCGAATACAAACAAAGCTTCACATTAACGCGTGAAGGGCATGGCTCGTTGACACCGGTCGTCGTGCCACAGGTGAGTTGAAGAGAGTGAACGGACTATGAGCGGACCACCATTCATCGGCAAGTTTCGCGGCAAGGTTACCGATAACCGGGATCCGCTGATGGAGGGCCGCGTACGCGCAAAAGTTCCGGACGTATACGGTGAACAGGAAAGCGGCTGGGCCAAGCCTGCCCTGCCTTATTTCGGAAACGGTGTCGGTCTGTTCTTGATCCCCCCAGCTGATGCTTCGGTGTGGTTCGAATTCGAGCACGGCGATCCTGATTATCCAATCTGGGCAGGGGGCTTTTGGGCGCCGGGTGAACTGCCGGCGTCACCTGCAGTTGCGGAAATGAAAGTTCTCAAGACCGATACAGCGACTATCACTCTTAACGATACGCCGGGAGCCGGCGGCATAACCATCGAGACTACTACGGGCATGAAGATCAAGATCGACACCACCGGAATCGAGATTACCAACGGTACGGGCGCTACCGTAAAACTCAGCGGTCCTCAGGTTTCAATTAACGGCAGTGCTTTTGAGGTGACGTAATGCCAGGGTTTCTTTTGCATTTAGGTGCGACCGTCTTGTGCGCGCACGTGCCCGGTCAGGCAACGCCGGTCGTCACTAATCCGCGCGTCAAAGTTGGCGGACAACCAATCGTCACGCAAACCAGCCAATACA
>JBAPXA010000325.1:0-7518 GCA_049283975.1 Pyrinomonadaceae bacterium
CGTATTGCACCCGCCCTGAGTCGTGAAGGTGGGCGTGTTCGGGGCCAATTGTCGGATAGTCCAGCCCAGCCGAAATGGAATGAGTCGCCGCGATTTGTCCATTCTCGTCTTGAAGGACGTAACTCATCGTTCCCTGCAAGACGCCGGGACGCCCGCCGCCGCCCAAATCAAACCGAACTGCATGTTGTCCAAGCTCATTGCCACTTCCCCCGGCTTCTACGCCGATCATTCGCACTGATTCGTCGTCAAGAAATGGATGAAATATGCCAATAGAGTTTGAGCCACCTCCGACACACGCCACCAGAATGTCTGGTAGCCGGCCCTCTGTTTCGAGAATCTGCTTTCGCGTCTCACGTCCGATCACGCTTTGGAAATCTCGCACCATAACTGGATAAGGGTGTGGCCCTAGTGCGCTTCCCAGCAGGTAATAGGTGTCGGCCACATTTGTTACCCAGTCGCGCAGCGCTTCGTTGATGGCATCCTTAAGTGTGCTCGAACCTGTGTTTACTTCACGCACTTCCGCGCCCAGGAGCTGCATGCGAAAGACGTTGAGCGCCTGCCGCTGCATGTCAGCGGTGCCCATGTAGATTACGCATTCGAGATCAAACAGAGCACAGACAGTCGCCACTGCTACTCCATGCTGCCCGGCGCCGGTCTCCGCGATGACGCGACGCTTGCCCATGCGCCGCGCCAAAAGGGCCTGACCAAGGGCGTTGTTTATCTTGTGTGAGCCCGTATGCGACAGGTCTTCGCGCTTCAGATAAATACGCGCCCCGCCTGCTTCTGCGGTCAGTCGGGCAGCATGAAAAAGTGGCGTAGGGCGCCCCGAGTAGTCAGCCAGAAGGCCATCCAACTCACGGTGAAAATCGGGGTCTGCGTTCGCTTTTTTGAAAGCTGCGGTTAACTCTTCGAGCGGCGCCATTAGAGTCTCAGGTACATAGCGACCGCCGTAGCGTCCCCAATACCCACTTTTATCTGGTTGAGCTGTTTCCATATTCGTTGTGCTAAAGCGATTAACTTTCAAGCAATACTCCTGACAGCGGCAACAAAGGCGCGCACTCGCTCGCCATCTTTTTTACCGGGCGTGCTTTCCAATGAGCTGCACACGTCAACCGCGTAGGGACGAACAAATGCGACCGCTGGTGCTACGTTCTCCGGCGTCAGACCGCCTGCGAGGAATAGCTTCGAAACGAACGGCTGCGTTTGCCTGGCGACAGACCAATCGAATTGGTCGCCCGTTCCTCCGCGCGCTGTCGAGCTAAATGCGTCGAGTAATATGGCATTTGCTCCATACTCAGATACGGTTTCAGCGACGAAGTCTTCGCGGACGCGGAGGGCCTTGATCACAAAACAGTTCTCTAACGCCCGGCAGTAGGAGGGGGTCTCTTCGCCATGCAACTGCACCGCTGCAACACCGGCCAGCTCGGCAATGCTCGCGACTTTCTCTGGACTCTCTTCATTAACGAAGATGCCGACACTAGTCACAGTTGCCGGCAACTGATCGATGATGCGACGTGCCTCTTGCGGCGCGATATAGCGCGAACTGGCTCGGTAGAAATTGAAGCCCAGCATGTCAACGCCTGCCCTGACACACATCTGCGCGTCCTTGAGATTCGTGATGCCGCAGACCTTGACGCGGACCAGCTCCTTTTCGCTCGCATCGCGAATGAACGTCTGCAAAGCAACAGCCGGATCTTTCGCTCGCATTAGCGCTTCACCGATCAAGAAGCCGCTGAAGCCAACCTCACTCAAGCGCTTGAGATCATGTCCCGAACGCAAGCCGCTTTCGCTGACGAGAATCGCCCCGGCAGGTGCTATACGCGCCAGCTCTTCTGAAGTCTTGAGTGAGACTGCAAAGGTCCGCAGGTCTCGGTTATTGATCCCAATGAGCGTTGCACCGCAGCGCTCGGCTCGGATCATTTCGCTGGAGTTATGCACTTCCACCAGCGCGTCCATCCCGAGTTCCTCCTCTGTGATCAGGCGGAACCTTAAAAGTTGATCGTCGTCGAGAGCGGCGACGATTAGTAGTAAGGCGTCCGCCCCGGCCGCAGCCGTTTCAAAGATTTGGTACTCATCAATAATGAAGTCCTTACGCAGGACTGGCAGGGCTCTGATTTCGCACACAGCGCGCAAGTCGTCTAACGATCCGCGAAAGTATTCCTCTTCGGTTAATACGGAGATCGCCGCCGCCCCACCTCGCGCGTAAGCGCGCGCCAGCTGGGCCGGATCCAGTTCCTCCTTGATCACTCCCTTGGATGGCGAGGCACGTTTAATTTCGGCGACGACTTTGGCGTTGCCGTCTGATGCAAGCGCACGCCGCAAGCGGTGTGGCGGAGTCTCTCGCCGCACTTGCGCAGCGCGCGGGCGCACGATGTCGAGCGGATGATCTGACTGTGCACGGTCAAGACGCATCCGTTTACGCTGCAAGATTGCTGAGAGAAAGTCAGGGCTCATTGGTTTGTTGCTTTCACTAACTGATTCAGCTTGGCGTGCGCTGCACCACCATCAATACTTTCTTCCGCGAGACGCCGGGCCTCGATTAAATCGCCGGCCTGGCCGCCGACAAACAGCCCGGCAGCAGCATTAATCACAATCATCTCGCGCGCTTCATCACGGCGCTTGCCGGCAATAACTTCACGAATCATGCGGGCGCTGCTCTCGGCGTCAGCGCAGCGAACCGATTCAAGCGACGAGCGCCTAAGCCCGAAGTCTTCCGGCGCAACTTCAAACATTCTGATCTCTCCAGGCGAAACCTCGGCCACGATGGTCTTGTCGGCGAGCGTGATTTCATCCAGGCCATCAAACCCGTGCACCACCCACGACTTATTCGTTCCCAGCTTCGCGAGCGCACGCGCCAGGGACTCGACCAGACGTGGGTGCCAAACTCCTATGATCTGGTTAGGGGCACCTGCCGGGTTCGTTAAGGGACCGAGAAGATTAAATGTGGTGTGAATACCAAGCTCGCGCCTGATTCCCGCGACCCGTGCTGTAGCTCCGTGATAAAGAGGCGCGAACATGAAGCAGATGCCGATCTCATTCAGGCAGCGCTGCGAAACTTCTGGCGCTGCGGTAACTCCAACACCGAGCGCCGTCAGAACATCGGCGCTGCCCGTTCTACTGGTAGCTGCCCGCGCTCCATGTTTTGCCACAGGCAGACCAGCGCCTGCGACCACGAAAGCGGCAGCCGTCGAAACGTTGAAAGTCTTGACCCGACTCGAGCCGGTGCCGGCAGTGTCGATGAAATACTTATGACGACATTGAAGACGCACCGCGCGCGAGCGCATCGCCGTCGCCATGCCAACGAGTTCCTCCACGGTCTCGGTTTTAATCGCCAGCGCGACCAGTGCCGCTGCGACTTGGGCATCTGTGGCCGCATCGCCCAGCAGCTCATTGAGAAGACTCGCAGCTTCATCGCTCCGCAAGTTCTCACCTCGCATTAGCCGAGGTAACAGCTGTCGCAGAAGTTCCGGCTCTGTGACCTGAGTCTGCCCTGACATGGGTGTGATCCATGGCGGAGCTTTGTCGCTTGTTTGCTTCTCGTTCCTCATAGTTCAAGAAAGTTTGCGAGCAGCCTTTTTCCTTGCGTGGTTAAGATTGATTCCGGGTGAAATTGCACACCTTCAACTTTCAAATCCCTGTGGCGCAGACCCATGATCAATCCGTCAGTTGTAGTCGCAGAGACTTCGAGACAGTTAGGCAAAGACTCGCGCTCGACGATAAGCGAATGATAGCGGCCGGCTCTGAAGCGGTGTTCGAGGCCTTTAAAAATGGTTCTGCCGTCGTGAAAGATCTCGGAGGCTTTCCCATGAACGAGTTCCGGAGCGCGCCCGACATAGCCGCCAAAGGCCTGCGCGATTGCCTGATGGCCCAGACATACTCCGAGAATCGGAAGGCGCCCGGCAAAAAGAGAGATCACTTCTACGGATACACCTGCCTCCCTGGGGGTACCCGGCCCCGGCGAGATCAGAATCCTGTCCGGGCATAGCGCTTCTATCTCGTTCATCGTCACCTTGTCATTACGTCGGACAGCGATATCCTCCCCCAGCTCGCCAAGGTATTGAACGAGGTTGTAAGTAAAGGAATCGTAGTTGTCGATCACGAGGATCATGTCGGTAATCTGTTTCGCCCGGTTTTGTTTTCGGCGATCTCGATGGCGCGAAGCAGCGCTTTGGCCTTGTTGATTGTCTCTTCATATTCAGACTCGGGAACTGAGTCAGCCACGATGCCTGCTCCTGCTTGCACCGAGGCGGTTCCGTCCCGCATTACAATCGTGCGGATGGCGATGCAGGAGTCCAGGTTTTGGGAATAGTCGGCGTAGAGCATTGCTCCTGAATAGATTCCGCGCGCGTCGGGTTCGAGCTGGCTGATAATCTCCATCGCGCGCACCTTTGGCGCCCCAGTTACCGTCCCTGCGGGAAAACACGAGCCGAAAGCATCGAACCGATCAAGGTCGCTGCGCAGCCGGGCATGTAAATGACTGACCAGATGTTGCACATGCGAGTAACACTCGACGTTCATTAAGCCTTCCACCTGGACCGAACCATAGTCGGCAACTCGACCCAGATCATTGCGCCCGAGGTCTACGAGCATCATGTGTTCTGCTACCTCCTTCTCATCGCTGCGCATTTCTGAGGTTAAGAGCCAGTCCTCCGCCCTGCTCGCGCCACGCGGCCTGGTCCCGGCAATCGGGCGATAGTCCAAACGTGGTCCCCGACAGCGCACGAGCATTTCGGGGGATGAGCCAACGATCGACTCCTCACCTAACCGCAGAAAATATAAGTATGGCGATGGGTTGATGGCACGGAGCGCCTGATAGACAGTCAGGGCCGGAACAGTCACGCTCTTGCTGAAGCGTTGTGAAAGCACCACCTGGTAACAATCACCCGCGGCAATGTGCTCCTTGACACGCAAGACCGCGTCTTGAAAGCCGTCTCGGGTCCAGTTGGATGTGAAGGAAGAGAACTCTGGAATCCCAGGTTGAGTGCTACCGGTCTCTGAGCGTGATCCGGTCCTTCCATTTAGCAGCTGCTCAATGTGCGCAGTTTCGCCGACCGCGCGCTCGTAAAGTGCCCGCAGACGTGTGCGACTGCCTCCAGCTTCCTCCGTGAATACGACGCAGGTAATGTCGATGCGCCGTCGGATCCTGTCGAAAGCAAGCACAGTTCTGTAGAACATCAAGATCGCGTCATCGGAAGGAATCTCTTGAGCGCTGGACGTGAGGGCAGGATCGAACCAGCGTGCCGCTGCGTAGGCGAAATAACCAACAGCACCTCCCGCCATGGGCGCCAAATCCGGGCGGCGCGCGAGCCGTCTGCTGCTGAAATATTCTCGAACGAACTCGGGAAGAGGAACATTTCGCGTTTCGCTTGCACCTGCTGATTCAATTATCGTTTGCTCGCCTCGACCCCTAACGATCATTTCCGGGTCCGCGCCGAGAAAAGAGTACCTTGCCGTTCGTTCGCCCCCTTCCACAGATTCAAGCAGGAAGGAATAGCGTGACTGGGAACCTGTATGAATAAGCGCACCTATCGGCGTGTGGGAGTTAGTAGGTACGGATCTAACCACCGGAACCACATTCCCACGCTCCGCTTCGAGTTCGAACTCCTCAAATGAACTGGGTTTAAAGGTGCTCATGGGAAAAAATAGAGTTCCTCATGTCCTGTTCTTTTTGCGAGGTGCCAACTTTTGTCACACGCAAAAACAAAACCCGCTGCCAACAAGTTGCTGGCAGCGGGCCCGTTGAAAAATTGATTTTGTGCTTACTACTCTAGTTTATTGCACTCCTCACCGCAGGCCACGACCGCCAATGTGTTCGCAGCCCACCAATAATAACTGGTAGATACGGCAACCGGAACCTGGTGAATTCTACTAAAATGCATGCACTTTCCTTCCGAGAGTCGTCTTATATATGACTCCCAGCTAAGGTGTCAAACTAAAACTATGATTGAACGGCGGAATCGCCGTTGACAGTTAGCTTCGGCGACAATATATTTGTCGCTGCTCAACTATTAATAGGGCTGAATTCTTCACGAGCCTGCTTTCCTTGCACACTCGCTAATCCAGCCAGCTAATAACTACCCGACCAATTGTTCTTTCGAGGAGCGATTTCAAGGTCAAGAGCAAAGTGGAACCTCGCAAACCAGACTGGGCTACTGCCGATAGAACTTTGTAAACCTGTTCTTTGGCGTACGGACGTTACCCCCATCCTTATTAACGTTCCCCGACCTTGCCCTGACTTTTCCACTCTGTAGATGCCAGACATTTAGTTCGACACTGCACGCGCGTCTTTAAGGGAGAGGCCGCGTACGCGGGATGGTGTTCGATGAAGCAGCAGTTAAGCATCCAACTGTTTAATTTCTGTAACTGCGGACAACTATGCCAGACGCTGGTGACGATTCTTAATACCTCATTAGCAGGCGAGGCGGAATTGCACCGTGAGGACGTCAGCGAGTCGTGTCTCGATTGTGAAGACTCCTTCTTTCAGAAACTTGAAGTTTCAAATCCTCACTTGGTAATACTGATTCTAACAACAGCGCAATTACCGCTGGTGCGAAAACTAATGCCGGGCATCAAAACCGGAAGAAATGATCCGGGGATAATCCTCGTAGCCGAAGAGTGTGATGCCGACGAAATACTCTCACTGATGTCGCTCGGCGCTGCTGACTTCATCATCCCGCCTCTTAATCCGTCAGACACGATGCCGCGCGTCTGGCGTCAGCTGCAAAGAGCAAAATCCCGGATCGATGCCACCCACTCGCTTAAAGCAAGAGTTGGAATGCGGCGGCTAATTGGTGAGTCTCCGGGTTTCCTCGAGGAGGTTAGGAAGATTCCCCTGCTGGCGAGTTGCGATGGTCGAGTTTTGATACTGGGCGAGAGCGGTACGGGGAAAGAACTCTTTGCGCGCGCAATCCACTATTTGAGCCCGCGCACAACCCATCCGTTTGTAGCTGTAAGTTGCGGCGCCATCCCGGTGGACTTGTTGGAAAACGAAATGTTTGGCCACAAGAAAGGCGCCTTCACCGGGGCAACGACTTCACAGCTCGGCTTAATTAGTGAAGCTGAGGGTGGAACACTGTTTCTCGATGAGATCGACTGCCTCCCACTCTTAGCGCAAAGCAAGTTGCTGCGCTTTCTCCAGGAGGGCGAGTATAAACCGCTCGGCTCAGCAAAATCCCAGCACGCTGATGCCCGCGTAATCGCGGCTTCCAACATCGACCTGGAACAGGCAGTGAAGGAGGGAAGACTGCGGCAAGACCTCTATTACCGTCTTAACATCGCTCGAGTGAATTTGCCGGCCCTCCGCGACAGGCGTGATGACATTCAACTGCTGGCCGAACACTTCCTGGCCAAATACGCCCACGAGTTCAGCCGCAGTACCCCAGGATTATCCGAAGCTGCTATGCGAAAGTTAATCTTCTACGATTGGCCAGGCAACATACGAGAACTCGAGAACACAATCGAGCGTGCGGTCATGCTTACTGAGAGAGAGCAAATTTGCGACAGCGAGATCGTCCTGCC
>JBAPXA010000326.1:0-5221 GCA_049283975.1 Pyrinomonadaceae bacterium
CCCTTATTGTTTTCGAGGCGACGCTTACCCTCCCGGGCATTGCGGGAATCATTTTGACGATCGGCATGGCCGTCGATTCTAACGTTTTGGTTTTCGAAAGAATCCGCGAGGAGTTGCTGTCAGGAAAGACAGTTCCTTCGGCCGTTGATCAGGGATTCAAACGCGCCATCGTGACGATCATCGATACGCACGTAACTACGGTTATTTCATCACTGTTCCTATTCGTATTCGGTACCGGACCATTGCGCGGCTTCGCTGTGACATTGATCATTGGTCTAGTCATTAACCTCTTCTCGGCCGTGTACGTTTCACGCACGATCTTCATGTGGGTCTTGAGTCGCAAACGTCGCATGGAGACGCTGAGTATCTAATCTGAAAGGCGGCGTGGTCCGGGGCATCCTGGTTTCTCTGCTGGGTTTTTATGATTCAAGTATTTACTAACGTTAACCTCGACTGGTTGTCCAAACGCCGAGTCTTTATCGGCGCGTCGGTCTTACTCATGTTGGCTGGACTTGCTTCGGCCATCGTTCGTCAGGTTTCTCCCGGTGGCACCGAGGCGTTCAACCTCGGCGTCGACTTTAAGGGCGGCACGGTTGTAACGACGAGGTTCAACCAACCGACAACAGCCGAAGCGATTCGCCAGGCGCTCGCCAGCCATGGCGCGGCTGATGCAATCATTCAACCGGTCACCGACAAGCCCAACACTTTTTTGATCAAGTTGCCCCTTGCTGGAGCTGAAGGCGAGCAGTCGGAAGCGCAAGTGGAGCAAGGACGCGAGCAAGTGCGCGCCGGTCTGAATAGCATTGGAGCGGAGGGAGCTGCTTACGAAATCCTGGGAACGGACGCGGTGGGGGCAATCGCCGGCGCACAATTGCGTAACAAAGCGATCGCCGCAACGCTTGCTGCTCTCGTTGGTATTCTCATGTATATCGCTTTTCGTTTTGAGTGGACTTACGGCGCCGCCGCTGTCATCGCTGTGTTTCACGATGTGCTGGTGACGCTGGGCTTCTTTTCGATCTTCCAGTGGGAGATCAGCCTGACGGTGATTGCAGCCTTGCTGACCCTCGTCGGCTTTTCCGTGAACGACACGATCGTGGTTTTTGATCGCATCAGGGAAAACCGTCGCCTGCACCGCCGCGAGTCGCTTTATAAGATTACCAACGATTCGATTAACCAGACACTATCGCGCACCACGATTACCAACGGTCTGGTGTTTCTTTCGGTCTTGGCAATGGTGATATTTGGCGGCGAAGTGTTGCGCGGGTTCTCGCTGGCACTAACCGTCGGCGTAATTTTTGGTACTTATTCATCGATAGCAGTGGCCAGCCCCATCATGGTTTGGTGGGAGCAGCGCGTAGAAGCAGCTGAGCAGGCCGCATTCGTTGCGCCGGCGCGGTCGGCGCCCAAGCGCGCCGGCAACGCAGTCGCAGCTACTGCTAATCCGAAACGCGAGGTGGTGTCCCCTCAAGTTAAAAAGCGTTCTCGCGGCGCGGTTTGATTCGTCTGTAAGTCCCCAAATAACACTGTCCTAGGTGGCTTGCGAGCCCCCAAAAACATCTATTTTGCGCTTGACTTAAGCGGGTATGCGGCTTAGACTGCGGCCGTTGCTGGCCAATTGAATACTCAAATTCGACCGCGCGTTTGTCAGGTCTGATGCGCGGCTGTCTGTTGAGGGGGCCGGCGAGTTTTTTCTCGCACAGCGGCTTTTCAAAACTGAGTGCTCAAGTCGTTGAGTTGCTGTTCCCCTTCATTTTTGTCGCAAACACTCAAACGCGCATCCAGGTTGCGGTTGAGTGCCGGATGATTTAGTTTTTCACACCCCGATCCATTTGGCACCGGAATAGGGAGGAGAAATTTCATGTTCGACAATCTGGTGGAGTCGAATTCGCATAAGAGTGATATTTCGCGAAAGGGCTCATTTATTTTTATTACCAGCGTTGTCTACGCTGTGCTGGGCCTCGCGTTTTTTGTCGCGGGCATTTACTGGTACGACGCGCATCTCGAGAATCAAAATCTCGATCTGATCACGCTGGTTGCACCGGTACCGGTACCGCCGCAGCAGGCCAAACCTGAAAAGCAGGAAGAGGCAAAGCCGCAGAAAGTCGACCAGAACGTCGACGTACGTCGCGAGCTAATCGCTGACGTCAGCCGGACTGAGCTCGTGCCCAAGGAAATTTCGGCCAAGGCGAGCGATGTTCCGCCGGTAAGACGTGGCGTGGTTACGCAAATCGGCTCCTCGGACACCAACGCCGCTGCTCCAGTCGCGGTGGGACCAGGCAGCGGGACCGGATTAGTTTCCGGACCCACCAAAGTCGACATTTCTGAACCCCCGCCGCCACCGGCACCGACTCCTCCTCGTGCCCCAATTTCCGGCGGCGTACTTAATGGAAAAGCGATCAGTCTTCCCAAACCAGCTTATCCACCGATTGCTCGACAAGCGCACGCGTCAGGGACCGTTGTCGTTCAAGTCACGATTGACGAGAACGGCAGTGTAATTTCCGCGCGTGCGGTCTCGGGACATCCTTTACTCCAGGCTGTGGCTGTCAACGCAGCTCGCAACGCCAGGTTTTCTCCGACAAAACTTTCGGGACAACCGGTAAAGGTAACAGGGGTCATAACGTACAATTTCGTGGCTCAGTAAACTCAGAGATTCGGGCCGGGAGTGAGGATGGTAAATCCATCTCCCCAGGATCCCTGCTAGCTATCAATGTAAGAAAAACTCTTTGGAGGGTTACCGTGACTATTCTAACCAGTCTTCTTGGAACAAAGGCCTTTAGCTTCATGATTTTTATGTGGCAGGCAAGCCCTGAGGCCGGCGGTGCGGCGGCAGATCACTTCTCGATTACGTCGATGCTTAAGAGCATGGGCGGAGTCGCGATCGCTGTCGTGATCGTGCTTCTGATTATGTCGGTCTATTCGATCGCGATCATGGTCGAGCGTTATTTGACTTATTCGGCCGCGAAAAAGCAGTCGCGCGAATTTGCGCCGCGCGTCGCGCAGGCGCTGAAAAATGATCGCATCGAAGAAGCGATTAACATCAGCGACAAGCATCGCAAGTCGCACCTTGCCATGGTCGTGAGCAGCGGTTTGCAGGAGTTTCGCGCGCACGAGGGATCCTCTGATATTTCCGGAGACGAAATCGAAGCCTCGAAGCGTGCGCTGCAACGCGCGATCGCGATCAAGACGGCCGAGTTCAAACGCGGTTTGTCCGGCTTGGCAACAATCGGTTCGACGGCACCGTTTGTGGGTCTCTTCGGAACGGTGTTCGGCATCATCAACGCTTTCCGCGGCATGAAGAACGCCGAGACGGCAGGCATCGGCGCGGTTGCCGGTGGCATCTCGGAAGCCTTGTTTACTACCGCGCTCGGATTGCTCGTCGCGGTTCCGGCAGTCTGGCTGTTCAACTATTTCACGGGCAAGGTCGACGGCTTCGTGGTGGAGATGGACAATTCGGCTTCCGAATTGGTCGACTACTTCATCAAGAACCGCACCAAGCAGTTGAAGCCATAGCGGCTGCGGCAACTGAATAGATGTGCGACTCGCATTGCGGCGCGTCGCACGGCGAACTGGACCTTTAGCATTTAGAAAAGGGGATTCGTTATGGGAATGTCAGGAGGCGGCTCGGGCGGCTTTCAATCCGAGATTAACGTCACGCCGATGGTCGACATTATGTTGGTGCTTCTGATCATCTTCATGGTGGTCACGCCACTTCTGCAGCACGGCATCACGGTAGCCCTTCCGCAGAACACTCTTAATCCAGATGAAGATCCACGCATCATCAAGGAATCATCGGTCGTGATCTCGATTCCCAACAACGGCGAGTATTACCTTGGCAAGATTCGCGTGCCGCAGGAAGATATTAAGAACAAAGTCGGGCCCATGCTCGAGAAGATCAAGTCTGATGAAGACCGGATTGTTTACATCAAAAGCGGCGTCAACGTTTCCTACGGCGACGTCGTCAACGTGATAAACGAGGTAAGAGCACTAGGTGTCGACAAGATTGGTCTCGTGGCCGACAAGAAGAAAGGCCCAGGTTCGGCTCCCGCACCGCCACCGGCGGGTTAACCAGAACACCCGCTAGTGGGATCTTCGTCCTAAAGAGGAGCAGATTATGTCGATGGGAAGTACAAAAGGCGGCACTAAAGCTGAGCCTTATATTAACGTCACTCCGTTGATTGACGTGCTCTTGGTCTTGCTGATCATCTTCATGGTGATCACGCCACTGAAGCCGAGTCGGTTCCAGGCTGACATACCCACGCAGCGCGATCCCAATGAGGATCTCAGTCAGTTAAAGCCCAACCCGCTTACACTCGTTGTTTCGATCTCCAGCGATCTGCAGCTCAAGCTCAACCAGGATGGCATGGGCTCCGTCAACGATACGGCGCCGCTGTCATCGAAGTTGCGGCAGGTGTTTCAGCAGCGAAAAGAACAACGTGCCTACAAGCCCGGAATGGAGACACGGGTCGATGTGCCGGAAGAGGAGCGCATCGAGAAGACAGTCTTCATTAAGGCACCCCGCGGCATGAGGTATGAAGATGTCGTGAAGGTGATCGATGCTATCAAGGGCGCCGGGGCCAATCCCGTGGGACTGCAAGTAGACGATTTGCCTCAGTAGACGGGGCGATTTATACAGCTTTTATCTCCGGCTGGCGGCGCCCGCTGCTGGCTCAAAATTGGAGCCACGGATAAATGAAACTATCTCAAACTCGGATCGCAATCGCCTTGGCGGTTCTTGTTTTCACTGCCTCCGGCTGCGCCGTAGTCAATCGCATTAGGTCGAAAAACGAATTGAACGAGGCGGCCCGTAGTTACCGCGAAGGTAATTACGTCGAAGCAGAACAACATTCACGCAAAGCCCTGGACCTCGACCCTGATAGCAAAGCTGCTCCGCTCTTCATTGCCCGAACGATTCACGCGCAGTATCGTCCTGGCGTTGCTGCTCCGGAAAATATTGCCAAGGCGCGCGAAGCGATTGAAGCGTACCGGCAAATTCTGCAGAACGATCCGCAAAACGACGAAGCCTACCGGGCGATTGCCTTTCTTTACGAGCGCATCAAGGAAGACGTGAAGCTCAGAGAGTGGATTATCGCGCGCGCTAACGATGGCGGTGCCGCTCCGGAAAAGAGGGCTGAGGCTTACATTGTTCTCGCGAGCAAGGATTGGAACTGCTCCTTCCAACTCACTGAACCAAACAAGGTCACTACCTCGGCCGGTGAAGGGA
>JBAPXA010000327.1:0-11156 GCA_049283975.1 Pyrinomonadaceae bacterium
CAGGCCACTCGTGGCGAGATTGAAGCGAGCGTGCGAGCTTGTCTTAGCCCAGGCCATATACTCCGAACCAATGTGCTCGCGTGCAACCGTGATCATGCGTCTCTCCATTTCCAAAACAGGTAGGCCGGGATGCCTGCCAGCAGAATGCCCAATCCAATCAAAGTGTTTTCCGGATAACGATAGATCGTATTGGCCACGACAATCCAACACACGGCCACGAACAGGATCGTCGTAACTGGATGTCCGGGCACTCGAATGCTGGACGAATCGTTGTCGCGGGACAAGCGAAAGAGGCAAAGCGCTGTCAGACCAAAGAAGATGAAATCTACCGACACTACGTAATTCAAAATCTGTTCGTAACGCCCCCACAGAGCAATCAGGATTGCGAGCGCGCCCTGCAGCGCGATTGCCACCATCGGCACGCGAGTCCTTGGGTGCACTCGGGCAACACTCTTAAGGAACAAGCCATCTTCCGCCATCGCGAAATAGACGCGCGGCGCGGTCAGCATGCCCTGACTCAAGAAGCCCAAGGTTGAGATCGCAATTCCGGCGGCAATCAGTTTCGCGCCGGTTGATCCCAGGGCCACCTTCATCACGTCAGAAGCTGGCGTAGTAGTTTTTGCCAAGCCCTCGGGATTGAGCACGTAGACACACGCGACGTTCACCAGGAGATAGAGAATCACTACGCCAATGACGCCGATTAAGAGTGCGCGGGGAAGATTTCGGCGTGGCTCGCGAATCTCACCAGCGACGAAGCTTGCGGTCTGCCAACCGCCGTAGGAAAACAGCACTGGCACCATTGCTGCACCGATGGCTGTCAGAAGGCCCAGTGAGATCGGTGGCGTGGCCGTTACTGTTTCCTGAGGCTGAGGGGCTGCCAGCACCAATCCGCAGATAATGAGAGCAACGATGGCGACAATTTTCAGCACCATCAGAAAGCTTTGCACTGTGCCTCCTGCACGCACGCCGATACAGTTGATCACTGTGAGTGCGGCGAGAGCCAAGGCTGCCACGAGACTTCCGCTAAGTGGGATATGACTCAACTCCAAAAAGTAGCGGGCGAAAGTAACTGCGACTGCGGCCATGCCTCCGCTTTGAATAACAAGCAACAAGGCCCAGCCGTAGAGAAATGCTACTGACGGATGGAAGGCTTCGCGCAGATACGCATACTGTCCGCCAACTTCCGGTCGCAGTGCTGCAAGCTCCGCCCAAATGAAAGCGGCAACGAGAGCAATCAAGCCCCCGAAGGCCCAGACACCGAGAATGAGGAGTGGGGTAGAAACCTGGCGCGCCACCACATAGGGATTCATGAAAATCCCTGAGCCGATGATTCCTCCCATAACCAGCATCGTAGCGTCGAACAAACCGAGACGTCGCGCTAGCTGGGTTGGAGCAGTGTGCCGGGTTTCTTTCGCAGCCATGGGAAAAGGGTAGGTTGTGCCCTGGAATAAACGACGCGCGCCACCTTAACACAGGGAGGCCGAGCAAAACATGATTGGTCGATTT
The DNA here is from genome assembly GCA_049283975.1 of Pyrinomonadaceae bacterium. Lineage (GTDB taxonomy): Bacteria > Acidobacteriota > Blastocatellia > Pyrinomonadales > Pyrinomonadaceae > PSRF01. The sequence goes on from JBAPXA010000327.1 coordinate 1,507, forward strand.
GTCGATTGTCGATCGCCACTTGCCATTAGAAAACAGCCGCTGGAAACTGGAGACGAACCGCCTGGAACCTGCCGACTGATAATTGGGTCAGGAAGGCGGCCTTGGTGCATATGCACAGTTAGGAAGGCGGGCTTGCTCCCGCTTCACGCCGAAGGCGTGATACTGCTTTTTATTCCCCGCCTGCCGCGGTATAAATGGTCGATGCCCGACAACTCTGCTTCTTCTGTCATTCTTTGGTCATGGCTCTTCCCACTGACTTACATCATCCATATTGGTGAAGAGTTTTATGGCGGGGAGGGCTACACCGCTTATCTCAAGCGGCTTCGAGGCGTGGACATGTCGCCGACAAAATTCCTTGTTGGCCAGGGAATAGGACTCGCCCTGATTATCCTCGGGATACTGATTGCACGACGACTCAATTTTCCCCGCCAGTTACTTATCATCCTCGGAACCGTGGTCATGATCAATGGGCTCACTCACCTGGTTACCAGTTCCTATTATCGTCAGTATGGACCGGGATTGATTTCCGGAGTTCTCATTTGGATTCCCTTTGGTCTTGCCACTCTGATCCGCTTCAAAAATGACATGAAGCCGCGTCGTTATTGGTTGTACTTCGCCATAGGCGTTGGAATTAATGTGGCGGTTACTTTGATCACCTTGCAAGGAGCTAAATCGGGATAGGTCTTTCAGGCCTTCGGCGTGAAGCCGGGGCCAGCCCGCCTTCCCGACTGAGCAAACCTGATTGCCGATTGGCGATTGCCAATTGCCGATCTAAAAACGCGCCTTTCTTATTGCGCAAACAAAAAAGCCGGAGCCACTTTTTGACTCCGGCTTTTCCATTTCAAGACCTACGCCATCAGAAACCGTTGCTGGCGCCTCTAAATCCGTGCATGGCCTGCTTCAGACCCCAGGTGATCACACGCATGTTGTCGTAGCAGTAACCCAGTATGTAGTTACAGGTCGAGAGGCAATGCTTGGTGCATTCCTGCTTCATTTCATCGAGTTGCTTCACATCGAACTTATGGTTTCCGACCGTTCCCCAATCGTGGGTCGCGGAATACATCGGGAAGCAGGGAGCCAGGGAGCCATCGGTGCGAATGATTAGTGAGTTTTGTCCAGCGCGACACTGCCAGGGCGGCACCTCACCACGCATCAAAAGCTTCATGTCTTCCATGTGCTGCACCGGGTTCGCCATCTTGTATCCGTGGTTCAGGCGCTTGTCCTGTAGGTAATCGAGCAGCGCATCAACCTTGGGCCAATCGTCGGGCGTCAGGTAAGTCTGGTTCTCGTCAAGATGTTTGAAATGAGTCTGCTCCAACATCGGCGTTTCGTTTACGTGATAGTCCGTCGCGATGCCGTTGTCGTGAGCAATCTCGGTCAACTCTTTAACATCGTCCATGTTGTTATGGCAGATATTGATGTTGAACATCACCGAATAACCGTAGTGATGTTGCCGCTTCACGAGATAATCGAAATAAGGTCGAATCGGATCCAGAGCCTTGGGCAGCGACTTCTTTTCCGCAACCGAATCCACGGCCAGATTGAAAGTCGCGATGCCGGCGTCGCCCAGTCGATCGATCACGTCCGGCTTCATCAAGCGACCGTTAGTGGGTAGATAGACAAAAATGTCTCGCTTGGCGCTGTAGTCGACAATCTTGTGAATGAACTTAGGTCGCAGCAGAGGCTCGCCACCCATCAAGGCCAGCACGCGCGAGCCGATTGAATGCAGCCAGTCGATCGAACGCTTGGCAACATCTTCGGTCATGCCCTTAACGGCGTTGTTGTACGACCAGCAGTAATGACAATCAAGATTGCATTTCCACTCGGTAAACAGATACGGGATGATCGGCCGCAGTTCTTTCGAATGCCAGCGCGAACGGAAGTAAGGAGCGCCCCAGGTTTTCCAAGTGCGCTTTGCGTTCAGCTTCTGGTATTCGCGCCGCGTCATGGGCGTGGGATCCGGATGTTGGGGATATACCGGTTCCGGCAGTACCTCTAGAGTCGGAGCCAATGAGGGTCTGCTTTCGGGCTTATAAAGAATCTGGTGGAGCTTTTGATCGACGCGATACGGCTGCGCGGAGGTTCCCGTATGAAGATTCTGCTGAGTTTCTGCCATTTCTCCCCCTTTCGGGATAAAGGTTATGAGCTGGTAGGATCTTGTTACAAAACGTGCGGATTTTGGCTGATGTTTTAGCTAATTGCAAGTGGACAATGAGATATCGTCGCTTTTCCACCTCGTGTTGAGGTTGCGTCGCCGTCCCCGTCCGCGGACAGTCGCTAACAACCTACCGTCCCGCAGCACCAGTTGCGACCATTGGTGATTAAGGGTACCCTTCCCCCTTTTTAAGCATGAAGTTTGCAGCAGAGGCCGCGCCGAAAGAGAACAGGAGTTTCCCAACGTTGGCAGCAAAAGCGGAAGCAATAGTAACAGCTGGATTAAGACCGGAGCTTTTTCCACAACGTGGCGCCATCCTGGCTAGCAGAACCCTGGTTGTGGCCACACTCGCCCTCCTTGTCTGCGCTGGTTTCAGTTTTCGGGTGGTTGGCTTGAGCGCGGAAGGTTTAAGCGAAGACGAACTCAACAAACTGCACGCCGTCACAGACTATCGTCAGCATGGACTGACTGCGGCCAACGGTGAACACCCGTTCCTGATGAAGGCTTTGCAAACTGGCAGCCTTTTCCTGGCCGAAAAGTGGAACAGCACGGCCTACGTAGCTGCGCAGAGTCAATTACAAGTCTCACCGGAAACTGCGTTAAGACTACCGGGCGCGATCTTCGGCGCCCTCACAATCATTCTCATTTATTTAGTGGCGGCGGAGTTGTTTGGAGCTGAAGTAGCACTAATTGCGGCGGCTCTTTGGGCTTTCGATCCACAAGCGATTGGCTTCAGTCGCATCGCTAAGGAAGACACGTTCCTCCTTTTCTTTTTTCTTTTGGCCAACATCTTCTGGCTGCGCGGCCAACGCGTGGCCGAAAGCAACACCGATAAGCGCCCGCAGCCATACTATTGGGCCACCGCCGCTTCCTGTGGGGCGATGTTAGCTTCCAAGTATCTTCCGCAGTTGCTTGTCGTTGGCCTTTCTTACTACTGGATCTTTCAGCGACTCCCTGAGACTCGGTGGCGCTTGGGCAAGAAACGAATGTTAACGTTCTTGCTTATCATGAGTGTGGTGTTCCTATTGCTTAATCCCACGATCCTTTTGCCGGCAACCTGGCGTGAAATGGGAATCTTCGCTGGGCAAAAACGGATTGGGCACGACGGCTATGAATTCATGGGTTCGCTCTACAGCCATCGGATGACAGACTGGCTAAAGGGAACTCCCTGGTATTTCTATCTTGTTTTCGTGGGCGTCAAAATGCCGTTGCTGACAGTCGCGGGCTTCATCACCGGATTGCCGTTGCTGTTTCGACGCAAGCTCGGCGATGGCCGCTACTTCCTTTTGTTTTGGTTTTTTGTCTGGGTGATGATCTTCGTGTGGGTGGGGGGAAAGTTTACGCGCTACTTCACGGTGGCGTTGCCGGCTGTCCTGATCACTGCCGCGATTGGGATTCAGTTCGCCGGGCGCTGGCTCGGAGAGAAGTTGAAAAGCCTCTTCGCTACAGATGGAACCGGCGTTTACGCACGTGCCGCGTTGGTAACAGTCGTGGTCGTGCTTTCCCTCGTCGCTTCAATCAATGCCACGCCGCATTTTCGTTTGTATACAAATATGCTCGGGGGCGGGATGGAGCAAGCCGGCTATTACTTTCCTCACGACGAGTTTTATGACGCCAGCATGCGTGATGCGATTGCTGAAATTGGACGGCGTGCCGGACCGGGAACGCGGGTCGCGAGTGAGAGTCCGATACTGGCAACTTACTACGCGGAGCGGATCAATCGCCGCGATCTAAACTGCATCTCGATTTCCGATCCGGAAGCGCGGAGTCAATTACAGCCTGGCGACTTCATTATTGATGCGCGGGGCCGGCGTTATTTCAGTAACGACGCACTTCTTTCAGAGTTGCACCGAGCCGTACCCCCCTCATTTACCGTTTCGCTCGCAGGCGTCCGTTCGGCAGTTGTCTACCAGATCGATGACAAAGTACTGGAAGTTTTAAGTGGTGGGATAGGGTCCGCAGGTAAATGGTTTCGTCAGCAAGCTCGGCTTGCCCGGTAATCTACTGGTCAGGAAGGCCCCCATCCGGCCGCCCCTGAACAAAAGTTAGCCACAGATCAACGCGGAACACGCGGATCAGAAACTAAAGCAATTCTGATCCGTGATAGGCGCGTTCACCTGTGGCGAGTTTTATGCAGCTTGAGATCAGCGCCTGACCTCAACTTCAACTGGCCTCGAGTCTCGTGAGTTATCGTAGCCTTCGGGCCAGTTGGAGATATTTATTCCGTAAGGCCAATCAGCGTCGGCCTGAACTGCGAAGCGAATCGTCAATGTCAGCCCTCGCATCGCCCGCAATCTGACGAAGAAGCCATCCACCCGCCATTCCTGAATCAAAGGCTGCCCCTTCGGCTCAAGCGCAACGAGTCGTGAACCACAGTCAGCGCCGTTCACAAACAAAGTGACGCGGGTCTGAATGTCTTCCGGTCGAGCATCTACCGGCGGCACTGGTTGAATATGTGCACGCACGATGATTTCGCTGACGCGGCGGCGTTCGGTACGCTCTGGAATCACGTATTCAATCGATCCCATGCCGTAGCCCCAGAAATAGCCGGGACCGCTGCCAATCTTTTCAAAACGGACCCGGCTCGCCAGCTCTGGTTTGAAACCATAAAGAATCGACCTGTCCTCGCGCACAAGCATCCGCGGAGACTCAGCGCTATCTCGTGACCAGGAAAACTGTCGCGGGATCAGGTGACGGCCAGCTTCGGTGAGTCGCTCGGGAGGACCAGCCTTCCGCAGCGACGCAAAACTCTCTGCTGCATGTTTGATTTCAGTAAGCACTGGCGCGTCACGCGGCGTCGTATAAGTAATGCCAAAACCCCGCCCCGGATCCGGCGTCAGGATCCAGAACATTGCGCCAGCGACTCCGGCACGAAGGTTCGCCGCAAAGAAATCCCGAAACCAATCCCTTTGGCTGATGCCGTTATAGCCCAGCGGACTGATGCCGAATTCCCCCAGGACTAATGGTTTGGCAAGTGAAAGTGCCGCGGCGGCCCGGTTATCAATAAATTCGCGGAGCGCTTGGGGATTATCGACAAAACTATTGCTATCTTCGCGCGGGTAGTTGTGCACATCGCAATAGTCGATTGTGGACAGTCGATGATCAGCCAGCCATTCTCGGCGCTCGGTCGCGGTGCGGTACCCCCAGGCACCAGGCGTGATCAAGTGATTCGGATCGAGAGACTTCAGGTAGCTGCTCATCTCTGCGAACCACGCCCGCCGCTCCTGCCAACGGCCGGTAACCGCTTGCGCTTCGTTCATTAACTCCCAACCGAGAATCGTGGGATCGTCACGATACAAAACACCGGTGACAGTGTTGCGGCGCGTGACCACCTTTTCCAGATGTTCGCGGTAGAGCCGGCGCGTAGTCTCGTTGGTGTAAAAAAGCATCGCGCGCTCAGGATTGATCCCAAAAGGAAAGCTCGCATCGGCAGCATCATTGATTCCGGCCCAACGCAGATACTGAGAAACGCCCCCGGTATCGCGCCACCAGTTCGTGAGACACAACTGCACGCGTAAATTATTTCGCTGCGCTTCGGCAAGGACGTGATCCAGATGGACAAACGATTCTTCGTTCCATTGGCCCGGCGCCCAACGAAAAGGATGCGTGCGGGGCCAGTCTGCAAAGTCCGCGATCGGGCCGACGTCGCCTGGCCCACCTTCGCCAAATGCCCAAACGCGTACCACCCGCATTCCTGCCAGAGACGCCTGTCTAAGAGTCTCAGGCATTGCGGCTCTATCTTCATCGCGGTACATCACTGCGACATTCGCACCGACAAAACGAAAAGGCTCGTCATTGATGACGAAACGACTCCGCTGTGTTGTGACAAAGCCCTTGCCGGCGCGCGGGCCCGGCTCGCGCGACCGGCCACGTAAAAAGAAGAAGGCCGCGCTCACTACTACCGCGAGCGCGGCGATTAGCAAAAGTCTCTTTGTCATCAAGGCGAGTTGCGGGGATCTTTATCGCGGATTCGTCAGTCTGATAAAACCCATGATGGCGCAGAGTGCCGCGACGATCACAAAAATGTTGAAGAAGGTGAGCAGGTTGAAAACCAGACTGTTGTCTTTCGTCAACAAGCTAAAACCCAGCGCTACGAATTGCAGGTGGTACAAGATCAGGCTGACAGCTGCGAAGGAAAACCAACGTGCCGACGCACCAAAAGCTTTTGCGCGCGCGAAGCCCAGCACCGCCGCAATCAGCCACGCCACCGCCCCCAACACCAGCATGCCCAGCATCACCGGAGCAAAGTAAGCCGGTTCTCGGAAAACTGTGTCTGTTTGCGCGAGCACTACAATCGTTGCGATCATCGAGGCATCATCTCCGTCTAGATTTTCTGATTCGATAACATACCAAGCGCCGTTTGTGCACCTGCTAGTCACGACCAGGGCACAAACGGCGTTTGCAATTCAACGTAACAGAAGTCACTCACACACTCATGGCCTGGACGGATCCGCGACCGGCAGTCGGAAAGAGAAACTCCGCATGCCGTTATTGAGTAATGTGAATTTCTTCTTCTTTGTTGACGTGTCCGAGAAAATAAACCAGCCCGCAAACGAAAGCGATCACGGCGAGGCCCAGGGCCTTCCAGAGATAAGCGTGGCCACCCTCTGCCTCCACAAATGTTACGAATTTGTAGAAGTAGTAGATCGAGCCGGCCCCGGCCGCCAAACCAACGATCACGGCCAATACGTCTTTAATGCTTTTCATTTTGAACCTCCGGCCAATGAGTTGTTATGAAGGTTTTGGAAAAAGCCGTTGTCGCAATCAATGCGCTGCATGTTAACGCCTGCCCTCAAATTAAAGCAAGCCCACTACTTGAGGATTTGACGCCGATCTCCCACACGTCGGGTAATTCGTTCACGATCCAAAAACTCCAGTAGCGGTATGGCATATTTTCGCGAGACGCCCGCCAGCTCTTTGAATGCGGACACATCAAGCGAGGGATCGGAGGGATGTTCGAGCGCCAACTTCCTCAGCTTCGCAGTTAAATCAGCAAGGTGACGGCTATGAAAGTACAAATCTCCCTGGACGCGCACTAAAGTTTGCCGATCCAGCAGCAGTTGTAAGATTTTGCGTCCATGAGTTTTCTGGGTTGGAGTTAACCCGGCAGCTTGCAGCGCTTCATCCAGCGCGGGTGGCTCCAGGCCGGCAGACTCGTAAACTGCATCGATTCGATCTCGCAGGGCCGCGTCGGATCCGGAAAGCTCCAGTACGTGTTCGCTCGTTCGCACCAGATCCTTTTCCGAAACCAGAAGTTCCGCCGTTTCAAGATCAGTCAGTACAGTGCGAAAGACTTCGGAGGGAATATGTGCGAAGTGACGTTCCCGCAGCGTTTCCCGCGCCAGGCCGCGCGACAGTGGTTCGCGCTTGTGATGCGTACGCACTTCATTCAGCGCCGCCGCTTTCAATGTGGCGTACTTCTTCGGGTCAAGGAAAACACCGCCGCAGTAGATGATCAGACCCTGGCTGATAGCTTCGTTAAGTGAAGGGTCAAGGCGTTCGTTCTCCCAACCAGTGCGCGCCGCTAGATCTTCCTTTCGTTGACCGAGATCACCGGCAGCCGCAACAAAGATAGATAACTGAGCCGCGGGATTCGCCGCAGTTAGAACTGCCAAGCTGCGACGCACCTCCGCCAGATCACGACCACGATGTTTGCCGGCAAGAGGATCAAGTATTTGACCGCCCGCAATCGTCCGGGAAGGCGAGTAAGAACGCAGGATAAAGGGCTCACCGGCTACTGCGGCGATTCGTGATTCCAAACGAAGTTGCGCCAGCCCCTCAGCGCCCGGTGCGATCTGACTGCCGATTTCCAGCACCTGCACGCGGGCCAGGACTTCCGCTGCATGAATGTGGAATCGAACACGAGCTCGTGATCGCAGGGCACGTGGGGCGTCGCCCAGCATCGAAATTTTCACGTCAAGAATTTGTGTAGTGCACAAACTCGAAACCGGAGCCAGCACCATGCCGCGTTCAATCGCGGTCGTCTCGATGCCACCCAGATTCACAGCAGTGCGCTGCCCCGCGCTCGCCCGTGGAACCGACTTTCCATGCACTTGAACGCCTCGCGCTCGGACCCGATTGTGTGTGGGAAGGAGTTCCAATTCGTCTCCTTCTGAGATCGATCCCGAGACGAGTGTCCCGGTAACAACCGCGCCAAACCCCTTCATCGCGAACACGCGATCAACGGGCAAGCGGGTCAAGAACCCGCTGGCACGCGCCGGTACACGCAGACTTACTTCTTTCAGCGCTGTCTTTAAGTGATCGAGTCCGGCGCCGGTTTTCGCGCTAACAGGGATAACCGGAGCTGACTCAAGAAACGATCCCGCTGCTAACTCAGCAACCTCGGACGCTACCAGCTCGAGTAATTCGTTTTCGACCAGATCCGTTTTGGTTATTACGATCAGACCTTGCTGAACGCCTAACAGCCGGCAAATGTCGAAGTGTTCACGGGTCTGCGGCATCACTCCTTCGTCGGCGGCAATAACCAGGGCCACCACATCGATGCCGTGCGCGCCGGCAAGCATGTTTTTGACGAAGCGTTCGTGGCCCGGCACGTCAACGAAGCCAATTCGAACTCCGCCCAAATCAAGGTCGGCAAAGCCGAGATCGATTGTGATCCCGCGTCGTTTTTCTTCCGGAAGACGGTCTGGGTCGCTGCCTGTCAGCGCGCGTACGAGCGCGCTCTTTCCGTGGTCGATGTGGCCCGCCGTGCCGACGATAACAGATGTCATAGACGTCCAAGGTCCAAAGTCCAACGTCCAACGTCCGGTAAATGATCCTCGCTATTACTATTGAAGGTCGCGACCACAAGAATAGACCTTAGACCTTCGACGTTGGACGTTGGACGTGGACACTTACTTAACGATCTCAAAATCGATCCATTGAGTGGCGACGCGGTATTTTTCTTTCCCCAGCGCGTCAGTAGCGATTACTTGCAAGAGATACTTGCCGGACTCCATCTCAGCTCCAAGCTGCATCGCACCGCCAACTGCGAGGCGCTTAATATCTGGCTGGTTTGTCGTCTCTAAGGGTTTCACCTCGCCGCTGAAAACCTGTTGCCCGTTGCGGTACAAGCGCACCTGCGTCTGCACTTGCGGTTTACCCCTGAGGCTGGTTGCGACATACCTTGGTGCCGCGAGAGGATGACACTAGATGCCCGGCTGTCGCTCGCGACCAAGCACCTCTTCGTAAAACGCGATGTATTGAGGAATCACAATATCAGTACGATAACGCGAGATAGCCGACGCGCGTGCCTTTGCCCCCATCTCTTTTCTTAATTTCTCATCTGCTACCAGGCGGGCCGCGTCCGCTGCCATTTTTGTGATGTCACCAACGTCGCTAAGAAAGCCGGTCTCGCCATCGGTGACAACCTCGGGAACGCCACCAACACGCGACGCGATTACGGGGACTTCACAGGCCATCGCTTCCAAAGCCGCCAAACCAAATGATTCCTGCTCAGAAGGTAATAGCAAGACATCCGCCGCCGATAGATAGT
>JBAPXA010000328.1:0-2162 GCA_049283975.1 Pyrinomonadaceae bacterium
CCGGCAATCGCGTGCAATGAATTGCACTTTGGCAACTTCGTGAAAGTCGTGATCTTCAGTTGCAATCCAGAAAACCGGAACCGCTTTCGTGTTTCGTTGGCTCAAGCAGCCCGCTAGTTTCACCGCCGACAGTGCTTTGTAGACCGTGTAGAGCGGGCCGGTGAACAAACCCGCCTGCTGTCCCGAGACCACCGCGAGACAATCTGCATCGCGCAGCAACTCGATGTTCGCCATCGTTTCCGCGCCGGCGCCCCACGAGGCGTTCATTTCCGCGAGCGCATCGCAGAGAACCTTTCGGTCAGTTATATGCGCCGCCAAAACTTCCGGTACCCGCGCAGAAAGCTCGTGATGAAAGCGGACCGCTGACGGGTAGAAGCTGCGGAGAGCCACTGGATCGCGCAGGTAGTCCAGGAACAACCGCGATTGTTGCGGAATGTTTTCGAAAGGAAGAGTTTCTACACGCAGGCCCGACTCCTCGGGCGTGCTGTAACAGGCGGTTTCGATAACGCTCAAGTTGCTTGTGCCTTCTCGGGTGCGCTGTTTTAGCGCAAGTAATTCGCCGAAGCGCTTTCAGCTTCAGTATTCGATGTGAACGTCACGCCTTCAACGGGATCGCGCCGTGCACCGCATCCAACAGACTGGCAATCTCGTCTCGCGCGGCGGCGCTGGGCGACTCAAGCGGCAAACGCGCCGCGCCCCCTGCCAAACCCAGCATGTTCAACGAGGCCTTGAGTCCGCCGATACCGTAGCGCTTAGTCACGGCCAGTGCAAGTGGGGTGAGTTTCTCCTGCAAGGCCAACGCTTGTTCATTATTTTCAGTCCCGACAAGCCGAAAAATCTCCAGGCAACAAAACGTCGCCACACAACCCACTGCCAGGATTCCGCCGCACGCTCCCGCACGTAGGGTCTCATACAAAACGGTGCCGTTTCCGGTAAGCACGGCAAAGTCTGCAGGACTAAGTTGAATGGTCTCGCGCAGTTTCGCAACGTCCGCCGAGCTGTCCTTGATGCCGATGATATTCGGATGATTGCTGAGTTCAGCGGCAGTCTCCGGTTCAATGCGAACTCCGGTGAGGTCAGGCATGCTGTAAAGCAGTAACGGAATCGGGGACGCATCCGCGATCGCTTGGTAGTGATTCACTAATGCTGTTTGCGTAATTGCCGCGCGATAAAAATGCGGAGTGATTACCAGGACCGCATCGGCACCGGCTTCCGCGGCCCGCTTGATTTCATTGATAGTGCCACGCCTGCTTTCCTGTCCCGCGCCGACGATGAAGCTAAGATTTTTGGGAACTACGTCGCGTGCGCACTCGATAATTTCAAAATACTCGCGTTCATTCACATTCACGCGTTCGCCCGTCGAGCCGAGCGCTGCGTACCCGGCGATGCCGGTCGCATTCCAGCGGCGCAGGTTTGCACGCAGTCCCTCAGCATCAAACTCTTCGTTTTGTTTAAATGGTGTCGTGAACGGAAGCAGAATGCCCCGCAGATTCAACGATCTGTGGGATGGTAAAGGCGGTGATGTGATGTTACTGACTTGCGGCAATGTTGCGCATTATAGCGCGAGTCTGGGAATTGCCGATTGCCAATTACCGATTTCCCTTGGCCTCTTTCGCTACGGGCTAATTGGCAATCGGTAATCGCAAATCGGCAATCGCTGTGGCCGCCCCACGTTTTGAAAACAAACGTCCGCGGCGCTACGAGCTGGCTCCAACCAGTACTTCGTTGAAGCGCCGGGCGATGTCGGCAATATTCGCTGCCTTGTCATGTCCATTAATGATCGTGCGGGCGTCCTCATAATTCGGCGACTGCCCATCCTTAAAAAATTGGCTCAGCTTTTTGCCGGTAAACCAGCCATCCTTCATACCCTGGATGGCAATCTGGTACGCGACCGCCGAGTCCTTGGCGCGATCCGGATCAGCAATCAGATCTACTCCCGTGAGCTCTTTCGCCTTGGCGTAATTTCGCCGGCCCGTGAGCTGAACATAACCTCGGCCATGGAACAATGCGCCGTCGCCTGCTTTTGTGTTTCCCAGCATCTTCCCAACTTTCGTCTGTGGGCCATAGCGTTTGTTGAAATAGTTGTTGCCCCCACGTTCATCAATGGGCTTCATCGTGTGTGCGGTTTCCCATTTGAAGGTTGCGAGGCAGTAGGCGAGCTC
>JBAPXA010000329.1:0-3067 GCA_049283975.1 Pyrinomonadaceae bacterium
CCTGAGACTTGAGACCTGAAAGCTGAAACCTGAAACCTAGAGCTTTCAAGGTTGCAGCGGCCAGAAAATCGGCACCAGCCAGATCACAATCGCGAACACAACGATCGTTAGAATCGAGCCGACCTTAACAAAATCAAAGAAGCGATAACGCCCGGGTGTGTAGACAAGCACACATGCAGGCTCAAGCGGGGTCAGGAAAGAACAAGAGGCTGCGTAAGTGACCGCCACGGCAAATGTCCGCGGGTTCAAGCCGAGAGCAAGCGCGGACTTCGCGGCAATCGGAAGCATCACGAGGGCCGCGGCTTGATTGGACATCGGTTGCGTGAGCGCAACGGTCATGATGAAGAATCCGGCGAGCACCGCCGAGGCGCCGTAATGAGCCGTGCCTCTGATGATGAAACCGGCGAGGTACTGATCGGCGCCTGACTTTTCCATGGCAAGTCCAAAACTGATCATGCAGGCGATCAGGATAATCAGCCGCCAGTCAATCATCTCGTAAATTTCCGCAGTGCGTAATGACCGGGTGGCCAGCAGTATTAGGACCCCGATCAGGACGGCAATCGGCAAGGGAACCAGGTGAGTTACCGAGAAGAAGAGAAATACTCCAAAAGCGAGCAGAGCCCAGCGCATTTTCTTCGGACGCGCCTGGCGCTCTGAGATCTCTTCAAGGAGCAGGATCTGATCATCGGTAGCCAGGGTTTCAATCTGTTGGCGGTTTCCCTGAATCAAGAGTACATCGCCGAATCTTATTTTTACTTTGCTCAGTTTCGAGAGCAGATTCACTCCGTGGCGGTTGATTGCCAGAACTACGAGCTGGTAACGCCGGCGAAACTGGAGACGCTTCAAAGTCCGGCCAATGAAATCCGAGCCGCGCGGCACCATGGCCTCAAATAGCTCTACGTCAGCCCCTTCAAGGATCTCATCACTCAAGGCAAAGTCGGCTTTGATCTCAATCCCTGCTTCACTCTTGACTCGGAGAATGTCTTCAACCCTTCCCTGAACCAACAACAGATCCCCAGGTTTGATTTGTTCGTTAGGGTGCGGCGCAATCCGGTACTGTTGGGTGCCGCGCAAAATCCCGAGGACGGTGAGGTCAAGTTCGTCGCCAATGCGAGCTTCGGCGAGCGTCTTGCCAATCAAGGGCGAGTTGTCAAGAACGATCACCTCGGTCATGTACTGGCGCACATGGTATTGCTCAGTGAGCGACTTTGCCGATTCACGTCGCGGCAAAAGGCGCAGGCCGATTAGCAACATGTAGAGCATGCCGACGCCGACAATCGGTACACCAACTTTAGTCAGCTCAAACATCGTAAACGGTTCCATGCCATAACGTGGCAAAGCGCCGCTGACAGCCAGGTTGGTTGAAGTCCCGATCAACGTGCAGGTGCCGCCGAGGATGGCGCCGAATGCGAGCGGGATCAGAAGTTTTGAGGGGCTGATGTTGCGCCGCGCGCCAATGCCCAACACCACAGGTAGAAACATCGCAGTCGTCGTTGTGTTCTTCATGACGGCGGCGGAGAGAGCGGCGGCCACCATGATCAAGGCGGTAATCGTAAACTCGCCCTCGCCGGCGAAGCGGTGCAAACGCCGGCCCACCACATCGACCACTCCGGTTTTAGCTAGCCCTCCCGTCAGAATAAAGAGACCGGCGATGGTGATGACGATGTCATTCCCAAAACCTGCAAAGGCCTCGGTTACAGTAAGGGTTTTGGTGATGATTAGTGCCATCACCAGGACGATCGAAACAATTTCGATAGGAATGCGCTCGAGGGCAAAGAGGACGAGCGCGACAAACAACAAGCTAAGAACAATAGCAATCTGAGTGGTCATCTAAGGGACACAAAGTCTCAAGTCCAAGGTCCAAAGTCCAATGTCCAAGGTCCAAAATGTCTAAAACAGGCGGTCGCTATCGCTCCCGGTACTGACGTCACACCCAGTCAGGACCTTGGACTTTGGACCTGGGACATTGGGCTTTTGGTGTTGCTACTTAGCCGGGGGCCGCAGCCTCGTGATGATCTCCCGGGCTTCGCGACCGGCGCCGGCAATGTTCTTTAGTGGATCACGGAAAAGGGAGATGTCTGGTTTGTCTTCATTGAGCAACTCGAGACACTTGTCAGCGTTGTCTACGATTGCCTCGAGTTGCTGGGTGATCTCCTGAGCGGCGGAAGCTACTGCCTTATTCGTGGTGGCAGCGTAAGTGGACAAAGCCAGTTGAGCTTGTGTGCGCGCGAGAATTTCTCGAGCAGCTTGATTCTCGATTGCCAGTCCAGCAATGCGTGTGGCGACGTCGGTCAAACCCGCCTCATCACCGGTTGGTGTTCGCGGCTCGCGGTAATACATCGCAAACGAACCAAGGACTTTGCCGCGGCCCGATAGTATCGGCGTGGACCAACAGGCGCGCAAACCGCTCGCTGATGCGAGGTCGCGGTAGTTCTCCCACAGAGGATCTACAAGAATATCGTCGACGATCACAGGCTCTCCCCGATACATGGCGGTCCCACACGAGCCATTCTGCGGTCCAATCGGTGCGCCGTCGATCGCCTTGACGTAGTCTGCGGGAAGACTCGGCGCAGCTCCGTGCCGTATGTGGTCGCCATCGTCGCTGAGCAGCAGGACGGAACAGAGCATTCCTGGTGACTGCGCTTCGATCAGAAGCACGAGCCGATTGAGAATTTCGCTGAGTGGAGCATTGGCAGCGATCATTCCCACAATTTTTCCCTGGCCCACGCAGAAATCGTCTTCATCTTTGGCGCCAGGAAGAATACGAGGGAGCTGCGCAGTCTTCGCCGTCGCGGGTTCCAATATCTGAGTTAATAACTCTGATTGATTCAGATCTTTCATGGCGTAATCTCCAATCCGGTGGCGGCAATTCTACGCCTTATCGGGCGATTGATCCTAAAGAACCCGTACACAAGTTCCGTGCATCTTGGAGGTCATCCGGACCACGAAAACACACGAAACAACACTAAACGTGTGCGAGCATTTTGTTCGGCAATCGGCAATTGGTGGACTCAAGTTAGAAGCGCAACACACAGGCCCGAAGGGCCGACAGTTAGTAGCCACGCCC
>JBAPXA010000330.1:0-2295 GCA_049283975.1 Pyrinomonadaceae bacterium
ATACTTGGTCGTGGCCGCGAAGAACGAGGCGCTGGCGACAAACAATACCAGCAGCGGCAGGATGAAAAATTTCTTTATCATTAGATAGTGCTCCTTGAATATGTTCGTAAACGTTTGGGTTCTGGAATTGAGTGATTCTGAGCTTAGAACTTTGAGCTTTGTACTTTGTTTTCGATACGTGCTTGCGTGCAATGAGCGACAAGCTTCATTAGCGAACAAAGAACAAAGCTCAAAGGTCTAAGCTCGCAGTTCGATGCTAGTTTCCAGTAAACCGTGGCGGGCGTTTTTCCAGAAAGGCGCGCACCCCTTCGCGTCCATCTTCCGATTCAAAGCAACGCAGCTGCGCTTCGGTCTCGTAGCGCAACATCTCTTCGAGTTCGGCTGCCTGACTAAGATAGACGGCCTGCTTGGCGGCGGCAATTGAAATGGGCGAAGCGTCGCGCAGCCGCACTGCAAGTTCCTGCGTCGCTTCAGCCAAAACAGCGCGCGGCACGACGCGGTTTACGATTCCCAGACGAAGCGCCTCGGCGGCGTCGATGGCTTCACCCAGGAAAAACATTTCGCACGCCTTATTCGGTGTCACCAGATGCGGCAGGAAGTAGGTGCCGCCCCAATCCGGATGCAGTCCGATCTTCACAAATGATTGGCTGAAACTTGCTTCGTTCGCCGCGATGCGCAAATCGCAAGCGAGCGCCAAATTGCACCCGGCACCTGAAGCTAGTCCATTTACAGCGGCGATCACTGGCTTAGTCATTTGCCGAATGACGGTGACTACTCGACGGGCCGAGCCCAGCAAGCGCGCAAACTCTTCCGTATCTCGCCGTTCAATCAGTTCTGCCATGTAGGTGACATCGCCACCCGCACAGAAAGCGCGGCCTGCGCCCGTGATGATCACCACGCGTACAGTCCGATCGCTGCCGGCATGTTCCAGGGCTTCGGCGAGATCACGCCGCATGTGACCGACAAGCGCGTTTAGCTTTTCGGGACGATTGAGCATAATCGTCACGATGCCGTCGTCTTCCGTGATGTCGATGTGGTCGTAGGCCATCAGTCGAGTTTTTGGAGTGCGGTGGCAAGCGCAGCGCGACACCGCTTTGGATTAATACCAATCCCAATTGCCCCAAAACAAAAAACCAAAGCGTTGTCGCCGCTTCGCTCTGCCGGCGCACTCACATCGGCAATTACTTCCCCTTAAACGCTGGCTTGCGTTTGTTAACGTAAGCGTCGAGTCCTTCCTTCGCGTCACTCGCTTGGAAGAGTTGTTGTTGCAACTCGCGCTCGAGCGCGAGGCCTGATTCGAGTGGAATTTCGGCCCCAGTCTGCACACTGCGTTTGATCAATCCCACGGCATGCGCGGCCTTGTTTGGCGAGGTAAAGCCGCGGGCGTAACTCATCACCTGATTCATGAACGAAGCGCCAGTGTCAGCCACGTACAGGGCATTTATCAAACCAAGCTCATGGCACGTTTCAAAGTCCAGCAGGTCTCCCGTCGCCATCATTTCAATCGCGCGGGATTTGCCTAGCAGCCGTGCAAGTCGTTGTGTCCCGCCTGTCCCCGGAAGAACGCCTAGCGAGACTTCGGGGAGACCCATTTTCCCGCCCGTCCGGCGCGCGATTCGAATGTCCGCCGCCAGTGCCACTTCCAAACCACCACCTACGCAATGACCGTTGATAGCGGCAATGACCAGCTTCGGTGTCTGCTCCAGGCGCAGGAGGGTCTCGTTTGCATGCAGACAGAAATAGTACTTAAACGTGGGTGTGACGTTCTGGAGCATTTGAATGTCGGCGCCCGCACAGAAAAATTTCTCGCCTTGACCGGTGATCACAATCACCTGCACAGATTCATCCATGCGCGCTGCCAGGATTGCCCGATCGAGCGTCTGCATCATTTCATAGCTGTAAGTGTTTGCGGGCGGGTCGTTGAGTGTGAGCACGGCTACGCCCTCGCTTACTGTGTAACGCACGAGATCTAATTTTTCAGCAACTTCTGCCATTCGAGGAGCTCCTTCGAGAATTTCGACCCGCAAAAAATCAGTGACCGCCTAAACTCTTCCGCCGCTGCGCGGCTCATCGACAGCGCGCCAGACGCTCAAGGATTCAGTCTGCGTGTTTGCGGCAAAGTTTAATTCCGCCGCCGGCAAACCAGCAATGAAGCCATGCAGAAATAAACGGCTGACATTTTCGACTAATCCAGAGACCTTGAGCTTGCCCTGCGGATCGTACCAATTGTAAATCCAATTCATCATGCCGAAGAGCGCATAAGTGGCAGCCGTCAGATCAATCCGCTGCGCAACC
>JBAPXA010000331.1:0-3134 GCA_049283975.1 Pyrinomonadaceae bacterium
AGATTATGTGGTCGGTACCCGACGCGGCATCAGAAACGACCGGCCAATCATCGGTGTTTATGGAACAAATAGAGAAGGATCAGGCGACATGTACCCCAAAGCAGGAAACATGTTGCACACCATTCGCCACATTATCAACGACGACGCGAAGTGGCTGTCCATCTTGCGTGGACTCAATGCTGACTTCTGGCATCAGAGCGTAACAACAGAACAGATTGAGTCGTATATTAGCAAGAAGGCAGGCATTGATCTCAGGAAGGTATTTGACCAGTACCTACGGACCACAAACATTCCCGTATTGAAATACAAAGTAAACGGAAAGACCGTGGAGTTTAACTATGAAAGAGTCGTCAAAGGATTCGCGATGCCAATTCGCGTAACTATTAATGGCAAGGAAATTCAGTTAACGCCGAGCGAGGTAAAGCAGACCGTTGAATTCTCTGAAGACATCAAAACATTTGAGGTCAATCGAAACTTCTACATTGAGACAGCGAAAACCTGATCTTCGTGACATGAACGGTGTTGACTCTTGAGGCAAAAACCCCGTCAGCGTTTCATTTCGCATAGGCGCGAAGCGCCGTCATGTAATAGCCCCGACCGTCAGGTCGGGGTAACAAAGTCACCAAAACAATTGAGGCCCGAAGGGCCGACATTACGCCTGCCTCACCTTTCGGCGCTCTATTGTTGCACTACTCCAACCACCGCCTCACGGCCGTGGCTACTTAATAACGGTCCTTCGGACCTGCGAGGCGTTACACAATTCTTCGACATTTTCCCGATTTCCCTTTTTGCCTTATAACTTGGCTATGAATAGCGTCGATTCGCGCGAGAGCAAATCCGTTCGAGTACGTATCGCCCAACGGGAAGATGCCGAGGAGATCACGACTGTGATCAACTCTGCCTTTCGCGGCGCCGAGAAGTTTTTTGTTGAGGGAGATCGTGTCGACATTGCAGAAGTGCTGAACTTCCTCAGTAGTGGAAAGTTTTTATTAGCTGAAAGCGAACACACACTCCTCGGCTGCGTATACGTCGAACCACGCCACGTCGATAGCAACCGTTCATCAGCTGAATCCCGAGATCGCGCCTATCTCGGACTTCTGGCTGTTGGTCCTGCGCATCAGCAGTCGGGCCTGGGTTCCATGCTCATGGATGCAGCCGAAGACTATTGCCGTGCGCTCGGGCTGAGATTCATGGATATTAAGGTCGTCAATCTTCGTGAGGAACTGGCTGGCTTTTATCGCAAACGAGGATACGTCGAGACCGGGACTTCCGCCTTTCCAGCAGAAGTGGAGACGAAGATACGCTGCCATTTCATCGACATGTCGAAACCTCTCGACCAGAAGTGCTGACTCATTTGTTACAATTGGTGCTTTGATGCTGTTTCGCCAATTCAATTTGGAAGTGCAACGCAGGCCCGAAGGGCTGAAAGTTAATAGCCACGCCCGGGAGGGCGTGGAACACTCGAGGAATTCGGTCCCAGGTCCGAAGGACCGTCATTGCTGGGGCAGTGACCCATCACTTTCGCACCTTCGGCGCTCTTGTTTATATTTGGGAACCGTGTCCACGCCCTTACGGGCGTGGCTATTGACTTTAGGCCCTTCGGGCCCGTGGGTTGCACTTCTAACTTGAATCCACCTTTCGGATTTGACACTCCTACCTAAGCATTGAAAACGTTAGTCGACCAACCTGGCGTGACGCTGGTTGGAGAGGTTCGCCCCATGTCCCCAACGACCCCAACGATCCGAACGATCCGAACGACCCGAACGACAATCATTTCCTTTCCACGAGCGGCTCGAATCTACATTGCAACTGCGATAATGGCGCTGATGTCAATGACAAACATTCACCCCTCAGCACAAGACAAAAGCTCCCAGGACGAAACCTCCAATGCCAACAGCTCCCAAGACAAAAACTTAAAAGCCAAAAACCGGCTCTCCGTAGTCAAGCCGGGTCGATCGGTTGTGCGGAGCGGGCATGCAATGGTTGCTACCAGCCAACCGCTCGCCTCCACCGTCGGTCTTGAGGTTCTCAAACGCGGTGGCAATGTCGTCGATGCGGCGATCGCGATGGCGGCCATGCTCAATGTAACGGAACCCATGATGACCGGCGTAGGCGGCGACGCCTTCATGCTCGTTTACTGGTCGAAAACGAAAGAGCTGAAGGGCCTCAATGCCAGTGGGCGAGCACCACGCGCTTTGAGTCTTGATTACTTTGCCAGGCGGGGGACCAAGCAGATGCCGGAGTTCGGCATGGAAAGCATCACTGTCCCGGGTGCTTTTGATGGCTGGGTAACGTTATTGGAAAAGTACGGCACCATGAAGCTTTCGGATCTGCTCTCTCCGGCTATTGATTGTGCGGAGAACGGGTTTCCAGTTATGGAGAAGACTGCTGAAGACTGGAACGCCGCAGACATCGTGACAAGGTTGAAGAAGAATCCCGCAGCTGCAACTAACTACCTGATTGAGGGGAGAGCGCCACGACCAGGCGAGATCTTCCGTCAACCGAACCTGGCTCGCACCTTCCGCACCCTCGCCCGCGGCGGCCGCGATGCTTTCTACAAAGGTGAAATCGCGAGGGCAATAGCTGACTACTGCGAGAAAAACGGTGGTTACATCTCAATGGCAGACCTGGCAGCGCAGAAATCAGATTGGGTAGAACCGATCTCGACCAATTATCGCGGTTACACGGTCTATGAAATTCCACCGAATGGACAGGGCTTGACTGCGTTACTCACACTTAACATCCTCGAGGGTTTCGATCTTGCAGCGTTGAGTGCACAACCTGATCGCTACTATCACACGCTGATTGAAGCAACCAAACTTGCCTTCGCCGATCGCAATCGCTATATCGCTGATCCGGCTTTCTCCAAAGTGCCTGTAGGCGAGTTGCTGTCGAAGGACTACGCTGCCAAACGACGCGCCCTGATCAATCCGAACAAGGCACTGGATTCACCACCGCCGGGCGCAATCAACGTGGGCAGCGACACTACCTACTTTACGGTCGTCGACAAGGACGGCAACGCCGTGTCGTTCATTAACAGTCTTTTCGACTATTTTGGATCAGGGATTGTTGCCGGCGATACGGGAATCGTACTTCAGAATCGCGGTAGTTCATTTTCACTGGATCGAGCCCAT
>JBAPXA010000332.1:0-4641 GCA_049283975.1 Pyrinomonadaceae bacterium
GTCCTACGGCGGGAATGTTTGCTGCACCGGAAACGCCATTCAGGGCGGCTCCTTCGACCAGCGCAAGATCGAGGCGCGGCCCGACGTGCTTGTGTACAGTTCCGCGCCTTTGAAAGAAGGAATGGAAGTTAGCGGCCCGATTGAGGTGACGCTTTATGTTTCATCGGATGCGAAGGACACGGATTTCACTGTGAAACTGATCGACGTCTATCCGGACGGGCGGGCCTACAACCTTGACGAGACGATCCAGAGACTGAGGTACCGGAACGGATATGAGAAGCCACCTAGGGACATCGAGTGGCTGGAGGCCCGCAAGGTTTATAAGGTAACGCTGCAGCCGATGACCACGAGCAACTATTTCGAGGCCGGTCATCGAATTCGTATTGAGGTGTCGAGCAGCAATTTCCCGCGTTTTGATCGGAACCTGAATACCGGCGGCAAGAACTACGACGAAACAGAAGGCGTCGTCGCGCACAACGTCGTGCATCATTCCAGGCAGTATCCGTCAGAGGTGAAGCTTACCGTGGTGAGGAAATAGTCCAATGTCCAAAGTCAGACGTTAGCCGCGCGTGGCGCGTCGAGTCAAAGCGCCAACGGCGCGCAATAAAAAAGCCAGGGGCAAACCGGGGTCCCCATTGGGGCAGCCCCAATGGGGTGGTGGCGCCCCTGGATCAAGTCCCTAACTAATAACTTCGCCGACCCTCGATGGGTCGGCGAAGCGACACGTCGAGCAATTGTTATTGCGGCGGAGTAAAGCCCGTCAGCGGGTTGCCATAGAATGCCTCTGTCTTCCAGGCCGTCTTGTTCCACTGGCCATCCTGATCACCGACGATCTGGACAGGCACTATGACACGCTCCGTGCCCACCTTATTGGCCGAGGCAATGCCGTTATCGAGTTTCCCATCGGGCCCGACCGTGAACTTGATCGAGCGCGCGAGCTTGTTGTTCCACAACACTTTGAATTCATATTCGCCGGGGTTCGAGGCCATCTTGAACATCTCGTTAGTGTTGGATTGCCCCTGACCATTGTTTGTCTTGTCCCAGCGTTTCACGACGGGGAAAGTGCACTCGACGCGCGCCCACTTCGCCTTCTGCGGAAGGCCTTCGTTCACATAGTGCGTTGTGTTGTTCTCCACCGGCGTGTCACAACTGGCCGCACCTACCTGCGTTCCGTCCATGAATAGCCGGCCCACTTCCTGCCCTTTATAGAAGAGGTGCGGGTCGAACTTGTACGCGTCGCCGCGGACCCAAAAGCCGATGTGGAAATCCGGATAGTCCCACCCATACACGCTGTCCGACGTGTACCAGACATAGCCGATTGGCAGGTTCCAGTCGTGATCGATGAAGTAGACGAACTTGTTGACCGCCTTTGGTCCATGCTCGTTCGAAAGCGCCTTCGCCACCTTCATCTTGCCGGTGAAGAGCGTCGTGTTGCCTCCCGCCAGCTCGTTCCGCAACTTGATGGAGAAGTTGACTGAACCGACGGTTAGGATGCTCTTGTCCTCGACCTGACGGCCACCACACTCGGTCTTCCACCAGTAGCCCTTCTGGGTTTCTCCCGTGTCGCAGTCAAACGAAAGCCACGGCGCAGCGCCGCCGGGTTGTTGGACCTCGACGAAAAGCTGGCTGCCGCTGGGGATGGGGCCGTTGACGCGGAACTCGAACTTCGGCACCCAACTCCACACGTCGAAGTTCCCCTTGTAGGAGTTATTCGTCCATGCGGTGACCTGCAGGGTGTCTTTTTGAAGAGAAGGTTGATCCGCAGATTGACCGAAAGCTGTTTGCAGCGAGAAACCGGCGAGAGCAAGACATGTAAGAGCGACCGCCAAAGACTTTTTCATTAGCGACTTTCTCATGAACGTTTTTCCTTTCCCTGGGTGAAATGGAATGAGCTTGCTTGCTCACATCTTTATCAGAATCGAGAGCGCATAACAATCCGGTAAGTCCAACGCCCAATGTCGAATGTCCAACGTCGGGTGTGAGGTTGCGGCTTGCCGCCTTCCGTGCGGTAAGGTTTACCTTACCGGGCCGATATTCTTCATGTTTCATCGCGAGGCTTAGCCTCGCGCTTTAGGAAAGGGCTTTCGGTAAGGCAAGCCTTACCGCACGGAAGACGGCAAAGCCGGTAGGATATTGAACGGAGTGTTACATCCCGGTGTCATCAGCCGAAGGTCCATAAATCGAAGGGACCTTTCCGCCCATGGGTCGGAGATACGCGCTCAACTGCCCACGATGATGGATAGCGTCGAACATGAAGTCCCAAAGAAATTCCACCATTGGTTTTTCCATTACCACCGTTCCTTGATAAAGAAACTGTGCGTTTCTCTCCTGGGAAGCATCATCAAGCGCGGCAACCTTGTCGAGTAACTCAGTCGACCACTTCTCAAACATTCCGATCATCTCATCCCGACTCGGTGGCTTGCTGTCTTCCCATTCAGACTTCCCGGTATCGACGACATTAATCAATGCCTTCAGTTCATTAGTCAGGGTCCAAACGAGTTGCTCGGCCGAGGGTGAACGGTCATGTGGTTTGTAGCTAAGGTCTTCGGGTAAAGCCCTCAGCACCTTTAGAAAGACGGGAAACTCTGCCTTTGCCCGTTTTAGATAGAAATCTCGAAGCGTCATCTTTGGTTCCTCCTACAGATCCACCTCACACATTCCGCCCAGCTTTGGGCGGAGCATAACGACCGAGTTTGGTGCCAGGAGCTAACGACATCGGATAAGCCGCAGGCTCGATTATGCAGTGGCCGCGGCTTTCTTACGACGGGCTAGCAAGAAGCCTCCGATGCCCATTAACAAACCAACGATTGCCATCAGCAAACCGACAATTGCAGGTATGACGCCCATGAGCATCTGTTTATTCATGACCTCGGTATTATGCTCGCAGTCGGCTTCCGAGGTTAGACCAATAGTCATTCGTTGGTAGCAGTCTGAAGTGGTGTCGCCACACACTTGCTTTGCTTCGTCGAATTTTTCTTTATCTTTTGCGGCTCGCGCACACTCGGCCGTGGCGTAGTCTGAGTTCCAGGTATTGAAACAAACAAACCCGCCGATAAGGAAAACCAATCCGCCAATCAAAAACAAGATTATTCCCAGGATTGCTACGATCTTCATCGGGCAAACGCCTCCTGTTTTAGGTTTGTGGGCCAACCATCAATGTTAGTTCATTACCGAGCAGCGCTTTCACTCTCACGAGGTGAATAGCTTTCTCGCATTGAAAACGGCATGTTCTGGGCTGATGGTGCCCGACACCTTAGCGGAGGCGTTAGGTGGTTGGCAAGGTTTATCGAACCATTGCGGCTTGCCGCCTTCCGTGCGGTAAGGTTTACCTTACCGGCCGATATTCTTCATGTTTCAGCGCGAGGCTTAGCCTCGCGCTTTTTAGGTTGAAGGGCTTTTCGGTAAGGCGAGCCTTACCGCACGGGAGACGGCAAAGCCGGTACGATCCACTAACTCACTCAAAAAACTTCCTCGTGCAATTTAGTGTGATTTCGTGGATCATCCTGGTAAAGCTCCGAAAAAAACTCCTACTACTCGTTTAGTGAACAACGATTCTCGAAGAGGTCACATGCGTATACTGAAAATAATTGCACTTGCAGTATGTCTACAGATGCAATTTGGTGCGGCTTATGTTGTTGCCCAGGTTCCCCAGGCCGAAGAAATTACCCGCCAGGAAAGACTTCGAGGTTCAGTAACGCCCGAACGTGAATGGTGGGACTTGCTGCATTACGACTTGCAAGTGGAGTTCCTACCTGAAAGGAGACGCTTAAGAGGGTCAAACACAATAACCTTCAGGACCATAAAATCGGGAAACAAAATGCAAATTGATTTGCAGCCACCACTAGCAATCACAAAGATCAACCACCGCGACTCGCAACTCAAATTTGAACGGGAAGGAAATGTCTATTGGGTAATGTTTGAAAAGAATATTCCCGCAGGAGTTGAAGACAAGATCGAAGTTTTCTACGAAGGAATTCCAGTGGCAAGTAAGAATCCGCCGTGGGTTGGTGGGATAAGCTGGGGCAGAGATGACCTGGGAGACCCTTTTATCAACACGACTGCTCAGGGAATCGGGGCAAGTATCTGGTGGCCGAATAAAGACCATGGGTCTGACGAACCCGATCGGGGAATGCAAATTAGTGTAACGGTGCCGGACAACCTGGTTGCCGTTTCTAACGGGCGTTTAAAAAAGACATATCATGACGTCGCCGTTAAGAAGAAAACGTTTCACTGGGAGGTCTTGAACCCAATCAATAACTATGGGGTCAACGTTAATATCGGGAACTACGTAAACTTCTCTGAAAAATACCGAGGGAAATTTGGTGTGTTGGATCTGGACTATTGGGTCCTGCCTCATCAGAAGGATTCGGCGACGAAGCAATTCAGGGAAGTACGCCGCACGATTGAGGCGTTTGAATATTGGTTCGGCAAATATCCTTTTTATGAGGACAGTTACAAGTTAGTAACAGTTTCCTATCCGGGCATGGAGCATCAAAGCTCCGTTACTTACGGCAATTGGTTTAGGAACGGCTATTTGCAACGCGACCCCTGTGGCTGCGGGGTGGGCCTTAAGTTTGACTTCATCATCGTTCACGAATCAGCGCATGAGTGGTTCGGCAATAACATCTCAATGAAAGACGC
>JBAPXA010000333.1:0-5544 GCA_049283975.1 Pyrinomonadaceae bacterium
GGTATTACACCAACCACCCAAAGGCGACTCAGGATCTCTGAGTCTTGCTGCGAAACTTGGCCGCCGGCAATGAGGCCTCCCATTAATACAAACAGGAGAATCCCTAACGCAATTCCAAGGCTACTGACAATAATGCCTGCTTTGATTTCGTTGTAGCGCTTGATCTCGGGTGTAATTCCGAGTTGACGTTCGAGTTCTACCTTGCGTCTTTTCTTTTCCTCGGCGGAGAGGAACATTTCCTGGACCCACGTCTTGCTCCAATCGAATTTCTCTTTGGGTTCTCGCGTGGTGACTACCTGAGCTACAGCATGAAGGTTCACGCCACACGCTTTACAGAACTTCAGATCTTCGCTTTGAGAAGAGCCACACTGTGGACAGAACATACAAACTCCTTTTGAAAGGTCCTGGTAGCGGATACGACGACGCCGCTCGTGAAGTTCATGGCTTCGGTCAATAAGCGGCCACCATCAGCGTGCTTCTTAGCTGCTAATTGGTACGTCGGCCATGACCTCAGTCCCGGAGCCTTCAGTGCTGTGAATCGACAAGGTACCACCAATCTGTTCGGCCCGCTCCCGCATGCCAATCAACCCGAAATGACCAGCCCGTCCATTGCTCGCCAATCGATTGTCAAAGCCCTTCCCATCGTCCTGGATGCTGAGCTGTACTCGCTTGGCATCGAATACGAGATTGACAAAGATCCGTTGGGGTTGCGCGTGTCTGACGGCATTGTTCACAGCCTCTTGTCCGATGCGTAATAGATTGTCCTCAACCAACCGCGGCAACGGTCTGAAGGTGCCATTGACTTCCACCTGAGTTTGAATCGCCGTCTCGTTCGTCAATCGTCGCGCGGTCTCGCTCAAAGCAGTAGGCAAGTCATTGCTTTTAAGCGGCGATCGCAAATCCCAGACGTATCGGCGGGCTTCAGCAATACCGTGACGAACTTGCATCCGAGCGCGGTCCAGATGAGACATGGCGGCTTCAGAACCGGAGAGCATTGTCCGTGCTACCACTTCCAATTGCACGGAGATGCCAGTCAACTCTTGCGCCAGGTTGTCATGAATTTCGCGCGCAATACGACTTCGCTCACCCAGCACGGCGCCGAATTGCGCTTGCATCGCGCGCACGCGCAGTCGAAATAGCAGCCACGCCAACAAAGCCAGGAGAAGTAAGCAGACGGCGTAAAACCAATACGTTTGATAGAAGTAAGGTTTCAGGTAAAGACTGAAAGCAGCGCCGGTTTCGTTCCAAACACCATCGTTGTTGCTGGCGGTTACGCGGAACGTGTAAGCCCCTGGGCGGAGATTAGTGTAGTAAGCGATGCGGCGCGTACCGCTATCGATCCAATCCTTGTCAAAGCCTTCCAACTTGTACTTAAACCTGACTTTCTCCGGGGCCACGAAGCTCGGCGCCGTATAGTACAAGTCAAAGCGCGTGGTGCCGGGCGCCAACTCGATGCGATCGTTTAGCGGGATTGGCTGATCATTAACACGTATCTGCTCGATCACAACCGGTGGCGCCTGAGCGTTTGTTTTCATTCTTCCCGGGTCGATCATCGCGACGCCTTTAATGGTCGGGAACCATAGCTTTCCGTCAACACCGCTCCATCCGGCCGGATCACCACCACCGCTGCACTCGCGCGTCATCATGCCATCGGCAGTACCGTAAGCAACTGGTGCGATGGAGGCAATCCTCCCGCTGGCAAAGTCATCGAGCGATGCTTTGCTGATATGAAAGACGCCTTTACGGCAACTCAACCACAGATTATTTCGACCGTCTTCCAGAATTCGGTATACAACGTCGTCGAGCAGGCCACTGCGCGTGGTGTAAGCAGTAAGCTGGCCGTCTTTCATGCGATTCAAACCGCCGCCATTGGTACCAATCCACAGCGTACCGTCGGAGTCTTCATAGAGCGAGATAACTGCGTCGCTCGACAGTCCGTCCTTAGTAGTGAAGGTGATGAACTCTTCATTCGTGAGTCTACCTAAGCCGCCAAACGTGCCAATCCAGAGGTTCCCTTTGGAGTCTTCATGAAGTGTGGCGATTAGATCGTTGGGGAGTCCATCAACCTCGGTGAAGGTTCTGAAGACCCCGCCCTTCATTCTGGTCAAGCCCCCGCGCGTACCAATCCAGAGGTTGCCGCGACGATCTCCCTGGATCGATCTGACGTCGTTGTTTGCCAAGCCGTCAGCTGCAGTGTAGGTAGTAAACTTTCCCTGGCTAAAACGATTCAATCCTTCCGGAGTCCCGGCCCAGAGATTTCCGGCATCGTCGCCAAATAGAGCCAGCACTACATTGCTGGATAGTCCGTTGCGGGTGGTGTAGACGCTGAGCTTTCCATCTTTCAGCAAATTCAAGCCGCCGCCATCAGTTCCTATCCACAAATTGCCCTGCCGGTCTCCGTAGATCGACTTGACGAGATCACTCGAGAGCCCGTTTCTCACAGTGTAAGTCGTGAACTTTGTATCTTTCAGCAGGTTGATTCCTCCGGACTCAGTGCCAACCCAGAGGTTGCCCTCGAGATCTTCGAAGAGGGAGAGGATCGTGCTGCTTGAGAGTGCATCTCGGGGATTCAAACCGGTGAAGCGGTTATCTGTTAGGCGACAAAGACCGCCGGCAGTTCCGACTAGAAGATCACCGTCTCGGCCCGCAAGCAGGGCGATTATTCTGTCGTTTGGCAGACCATCTCGTGTCGTATACGTTGTGAAGCGGCCACCGCTAAATGAGGTCAGTCCGCTGAGAGAGCCGAACCATAAACGGCCATCCCGATCCTGTTGGATCGCCCTCACACTGTTGCTTCCAAGTCCGTCGCGGACAGTGTAGTTCGCGAACTTACTGTCCTTCAGTCGTCCCACTCCGTAAGGGGTGGCAATCCAGAGTGCACCCTCGGCATCTTCGAACAACGCCTGTATGCTGCCACCGACCAATCTCTCCTTTGACGTGAACGTGGTAAGGCCGCCGCTCTTGAAGAGACCTAACCCATTCGCGGTAGCGACCCAGAGATTACCCTCGCGATCTTCGTAGACGCCCTGGATGGTGTTGCTGGGAAGCCCTTCACTCGTTGTGAACAGTGTGAACTTTCCATTCAGCATATGGACTAGGCCTTCCGCGGTGCCAATCCAAAGCGCGCCTGCCCGATCGACCAGGAGTGTGCGAATGTAGTTGCTCTTGAGTTGCGGAGTATTCTGCTTATCGAAAAGGGTGAACCTTATGCCGTCGAAGCGAGCTAATCCCTCCTCGGTGCCAATCCAAATGTAGCCATCTTTGGTTTGAGCTATCGCGTGGGCGGTGTTTTGCGGCAACCCGTTCTCAGTTAGCCAGACTTCATGGTTAAACTGAGAAAGGTCTCGCTGCGAATCGAGCGCGAGCGCGGTCCCAGTGCCGCTCAGACACAGTAAGAAGACAACATTAAGGAAGTGGAAACAGCTTGATTGGCGCATTGGTTCGATCGGCAACCGGCATCTGGCAATTAGTAATGTCGAGTACAAGTGCCGTCATTACCTGACAAGACGGTTAGTAAAGACGATCTCGCCGAACTTTCCGGGGAGATGAAAGTCATCTTTGAAAGTTGGAGACCACGCCAGTAACTCCTTTCTCGGCACCTGCTCCACTCTGTATAAATTCAACCTCCATCGATCGCCGGCTTGAGGCGTAGGATTTTTCGCAGTCACAATCTCCTCAAGCGGAAGGGCTATCTCGCATGACCATTCCTTGTCGTCGTTCTTTCCATCCACTGTTCCAAACACCTGAACGTTCCACTTAAGCTTTTGACTGTTCCAGCTTTCATAACGCAGCGGCTTGCGCACATCGAGGAGAAAAATATCAAGCATCGTTCCCAGGGGATTTACCTCCAACTCGATATAAGTAGTCTGGCTAGAATCGGCTTGCAGGAATACCTCTACCACCTCTTCCTCCCAGAGATGTTGGTCACGCGTTTTGAAGGTGGCCCAAATATTGTCGTCGCGGCAGCGAAAAGAAAAGTAAAGAAAAGTGTCGTCGTATAGTGCTTTGGCCTCGGTTTCGTAAGAACTTGAGGCGCCATCGAGATTCATTCGAAAGTCGCTGAAGCGTGGGGCTTTGGCCCAGACGCCATCGTTCAGGTTTCCATCCACTTTAATCGGTGTCGCGGTTTTTGAGAGTTCGTAAACGGGTAAAGCTTGAATTTGCCCAGTGGTAGTGCCGACCGTAGCAGTCACCAGTCCGAGAGCCAGGAACAATACTGAGAGGCTTTTCTTCATCAGGGTTCTTATGTTCCTTTTTAAGACCTCAAAGGGAAAACATCAAGGTACAGATGCCTCGGTCATAGGTTAACTTCAGCCGCACGGTCCGGCTATTCGTCGCCGTAGTCTTTAAATCATTGTTTTCGAAATCGATTTCGGTTAAATCTTCCCCTTGCAACTCTCGAGAAGAACGAAATCTCAGGTGGAGGCCCCGGTCCACCCTCAAACTCGAATGCCAAATAGTCCAACGGGATCAGCAACCAAACGCTTGGTGTCGCTCGATGTCTTTCGCGGAATTACGATCGCCGGTATGGTACTTGTGAACAATCCGGGCACTTGGGAACATATTTACTGGCCGCTTCAGCATGCCAGCTGGCACGGTTGGACACCGACGGATTTAGTTTTTCCCTTCTTCCTTTTTATAGTCGGTGTCGCAATTACTCTGGCCTTTGGGAGTCGCATTGAGAGTGGCCGCAGCAAACGTGACCTCTACCTGAAGGTCGTTAAGCGCAGCTTACTCATATTCGCAATTGGTCTGTTCCTGAATGCCTTCCCATACTTTAATCTTTCTGAGTTACGGATCCCGGGAGTCCTGCAACGAATTGCTGTCTGTTATCTCTTTGCTTCGATCATATTTTTAGAAACGAAGATAAGAACTCAGGTAGTTATTACCATTGCCTTGCTACTCATTTACTGGTTTCTGGTCGAATTCATTGCAGCGCCAGGTTTCGCGGCAGGCGATCTTACAAAAGAGGGAAGTCTCCCCTCATTTATCGACCGGGTGGTCTTCGGCAAACACGTTTGGGCCCAGGCGAAGGTTTACGATCCGGAAGGACTCTTGAGCACTATTCCTGCCTTGGCCACAACCTTAATTGGAGCGTTGGCGGGACATTGCCTGAGAACAAAACAGTCAGCCTACGAAAAGGTGGCCGGCTTGTTTGTAGTAGGAGCCATTTGTGTCGCCCTCGGCTGGGCGTGGAATTCTTTTTTTCCAATAAACAAAGCGTTATGGACCAGTTCCTATGTCCTTTTCACCGCCGGCTTGGCTCTGCAGCTGTTGGCGCTGTGTTATTGGGTTATCGATATTAAGGGATATCGCCGCTGGGCGAAGCCCTTTGAGATTTTTGGTGTCAATGCGATTGCGCTGTACGTAGGTGCGGGACTAATGGCCGCGTCGCTGGGACTGATCAAAGTGACGGGCGCGGATGGCGCGAAGGTCCCTTTAGGGGATTGGATCTACCACAATCTGTTTGCCTCGTGGGCCTCACCTGTAAACGCTTCGCTGGCTTTTGCCATTGTTTTCGTGTTGGTTTGGTTGGGACTCATG
>JBAPXA010000334.1:0-20653 GCA_049283975.1 Pyrinomonadaceae bacterium
GATGAAAGAGGGTCTGCGAGTCGGCCTGGGCACGGATGGAGCGGCGTCGAACAATGATCTGAGCATGTGGGAAGAAATGGATTCCGCGGCCAAACTGCATAAGGTGATCAGCAGCGATCCCAAAGTGAT
Source organism: Pyrinomonadaceae bacterium (assembly GCA_049283975.1). Taxonomy (GTDB): domain Bacteria; phylum Acidobacteriota; class Blastocatellia; order Pyrinomonadales; family Pyrinomonadaceae; genus PSRF01. Next base: position 130 of record JBAPXA010000334.1, read on the forward strand.
GTCAGCGCAGGAAGCGTTTGAGCTAGCGACAATTCGGGGCGCAGCAGCATTGCACCTGGAAAAGGAGATTGGATCGTTGGAGGTGGGCAAGCGCGCCGACCTGGTTCTCGTCGAGAGCGATTCGCTAAATCAAATTCCTTCTTACAACGTCTATTCTGATCTGGTTTATGCGACGAAAGCTTCAGGTGTCCAGACTGTCATCATCAACGGTCGCGTTGTAATGCGCGATCGACGTCTGCTTACTTTAAACGAAAGAGCGATTAAGGCGAGTGCTCAGGTCTTTCGGGGACGAATCATCAAGAGTCTGGCCGCCTCGCCTGGCAAAGAATAGCGGCCTCGCGTCCAAACTAAATGCTTTGACCGGCCTCAGTGCCTCTGTTATCTTTTGCTGACTCCCGGCACTTGCGCACCAAAGCGGTCGACAGTGCACACTGTTCGACGTTTCCAAGAACAGCAAACGATCAAAACTCTTCAGGAGATCACGAATGCGTTTTATGAGATTTTCTCTGGCGCTCTTGGCGCTGCTGATTAGCTTACTTTTTGCTACGCCGCTTCAGGCGCAATTGAGGAATGAAGGTCGGGGAGGGCAAGACACCAAACGCATTGGCCGACTGCCGAAGTCCATCGGAATTTACGGCGCGACTCCGGATGCTTCAAATTACCAAGTGACTCAAACAACAGGAGCCATCACTCCCGGAACCAGCCAGGTAACCTTCACCAATTGCGGAGTTGGCGTACCCAACGACGATTGCATGGCGACGATCGCTTTGCCGTTCACTGTCAAGCTCTACGATCAAGAGTTTTCGCAAGTCAACGTCAGCACCAACGGCAATTTGCAATTCGTAAGTAATAATTCTGATTACGGGCAGGGCGATGTTTGTTTCCCCCTGCCGCAATTCAATTACGCAATTCTGGCTCACTGGGGTGATCTAACTGTTGCCGGAGCCAACGAAGGAGTTTTTACGTCGGTTAGTGGCAATGCACCAAATCAGATCTTCAATATTGAGTGGCGCGCTTCGTTTCTCGGTAACTCTCCGGCCAGTTTGAATTTCGAGGTGCGCCTCTACGAGAATTTGGCGCGCTTTGACGTGATCTTTGGCACCGCCCCAGGCGGTGGCCGGGATGCTACGGTTGGTGTGCAACGTGGCGGCGGCTCCCCGTATACAGAATTCTCCTGCCATCAGAACACCTTGCGAAACGGACTGATGCTCACTTTCAACGGCAGTGCTGATACGTCTCTGTTCATCGCCGGGCGCGTCACGGATTCAGATGGCAACCCGATTGCCGGCGCTACCGTGAATCTTACTGGGACCTCCAGCGGCATGGTCACAACAGATGGAACCGGCGACTACATTTTCCCTGGCCTAACTTCAGGGGGTACGTACTCAGTGACCGCGACGCAGTCAGGGTTTAGTTTTTTCCCGTCAGTGCGAAACTTTGGTCCGGGCTTCCGCGCCTTCACAGGGAATTTCATCGTTAACTTTATTCGTACCTCTCAACCTAATCCCGGCGACATTCTAATCAGTGAATTTCGCTTCCGTGGTGAAGATGTGTTCACTGCTGTGAATGAGTTCGTTGAGATACAAAACAATACGAACCAGGCAATTACGGTAAATGTGTCCGACTCAGCAGGGTGGCAGGTAACGACAATCGATCCCACGATCAATTTCATCATTCCCAACGGCACGACTATTCCCGCCCGAGGTCATTACCTGGCAGGAAATGGCAGTGGTTACAACCTTTTCGCCTATGGATCCGCAGATACGTTCTACAACGGTGACATTCCTGACTCAGGTGGCGTGGCGGTTTTCTCCACAGCGAATCCGAATCTTATCGACCTTGCGCATCGGCTTGATGCTGTCGGTTTCACCGATGCAAACTCACTTTACCGGGAAGGAGCGGGCTTGATCTCGCCCGGCGCAAATGCGGGCAACTACAGTTTCGTGCGCAAGCTGGTGACCGGCGCGGCCCAGGACACGAATGACAATGCTGCGGATTTCCAGTTCATCTCAACCAATGGCGGTATCTACGGTGGTTTGCAGTCGACGCTTGGGGCCCCTGGCCCGGAGAATACGGCGAGTCCGATTCAACGCAACGCTCAAATCAAGGCAGCACTTCTTGATCCGCCAGCGGGCACAACTAATCCACCCAACCGCGTCCGAGACGCCACGCCCGGCATATGCGGGGGACCAAATTGCACACTGGGAACGCTGACCATTCGTCGCCGCTTTACGAACAATACGGGTCAGGGAGTTACCAAACTCAGATTCCGCATCGTCGACGTGACCACACTCGGAAACACCGTTGCTGGGCAAGCCGATTTGCGGGCGCTTAATTCACCTGGCGGCGCCGTGACTGTGACCGGTGGCGGCACGGTTCAGGTCAGGGGACTAACAGTAGAACAAAGCGGCGTTCCCCAACCTCTGGGAGGCGGCTTGAATACTTCTATGGCTGTGGGCGTCATTACCGTGGCGCAACCATTGGCACCGGGGGCAAACGTCAACGTTGAGTTCAGGCTCGGCGTTCAAGCGAGCGGTACTTTCCGCTTCTTCGTGAACATAGAAGCTCTGCCTTAACAAACAGGTTCAATGGACGCAGGAACAGCCGGTTGACGAATTCAGCCGGCTGTTTTCATTATTGGCGTCGCCGCGCTACCAGCTATCGAAGGAGGTTTTTGCATGACTTATCTACGCTAATTGTTTGGTCGAGTGCCATTTGCGTCCCGAATTGGCGTTGGTCAATCGTCAATTGGGCTTGACGCCCATCCGGGACACTTGCCTGAAGGACAATAAAGAACGATAATAGGCCGTCAAAATTGGTTAACCGTTAAGCGAGCTTGTTAAGCTCGCCTTTTATTTTTTGGAGTGGCATTAGTGAAGTCAGCAACTGAGTTTCTTCGGTATCCCCTTCTTAGCAGAGTCATTTTCCCTTCTATTCTGGTTCTTTCGGCGACACTCGGAATCTCGCCTGCATTTGCGCAGAGCACTGCTCCCGACGCCTCCGCTTCTGAAACCGGAACGGCGATTCAGGCTCGGATTGAGCGTGCGCGTGCCTTAGCTGCCGCCCACCAGTTAAGTGCAGCAGCGGGTGAGCTAGACGTTTTGCGCACCACGGCGCATGACGATTCCATTCGCAATGTGGCTTCGCTGATGTTGATGAGCATTTGTTTGGAAGAGGGGAACTACGCCCGCGCCGAATCGCTTCTGGAGGAGACTTTCAAAGCCCGCCAGGTAAAAAAGGACGCTTCTATCCGCACTTACTTCGCCCTCGCTGGACAGGCCGTCAATGGCGCCCGCGCGCATCTGACTCGCTATCGGAACTTTGGGATCAACGTGTCAGACGCAACGCTCCCTAAGGAGGCGCTGGCAGACTTGGATCGGCTGCGGATGCTACTTGAGCGCATGAGCTTTCAGGCCCGAGAAATCAGCCAGGATCAGCCGAAGTCTTACGAATCTTTGGCACTGCTCGAAGACATACTCGGGATCCGCTTGACGTTGGCCCGCGACGAGGACGACCGGGCGAAATGGGAAGGGGAACGCGCGGGCGTTAGGCAGGGCTTAGTACTGAACCAAAGCCAGGTTGCTTCCCTTGGTTCAGTGCCTCCTGTAACAGCCGTTTTGGAAACCTCGCCGCAACAGAATATCCAAAATATTTCTACGCCCACCCCGCCAGCGAACACTTCGGCCGAGGCTTCAAAATCGAACCCGGCTGACGACAAGCACGCGATTCCTCCAAATACCGTTTCGACCGGTTTGCTTAACATGAGAGCGACTCGGCGAGTCGTTCCGATATACCCGCCGATCGCCCGGAATGCCGCTGCTGAAGGAGTTGTTCGCGTCTATGTCACTATTGACGAGCGCGGCAACGTCAGCGAAATTGCCAAAAGCGAAGGTCCCAGTCTTTTGCGAGGTGCCGCCGAAGACGCTGCCCGCCGTTGGAAGTTTTCCCCCACAGAAGTCGGCGGAAAGCCGGTTCGCCTCGCGGGCTTTATCGAGTTCAAGTTCACCCTCTAAATCGTTCCGATCCAAATCCTTCAGGCATGGCTATCTATCTGACTTTCAGCAGCTTAGTAATGTTGACTTTAAAGTAAGGTTTCGTTAAGCTGGCCCCGACGCATGAAGATTTCAGCCCAGGAAGAGTATGGATTGAGGTGCCTACTGCAACTGGCGCGAGCCGACGCGGCAGGTGCATCGCTAACTCTGGCCGAGATATCCCGGCGCGAGGGCATTTCCGTGGCCAATGCCGGGAAACTCATGTGGATTTTGAGTAAGGCGGGCTTAGTGCAGTCGCAGCGGGGAATCAAAGGCGGCTACCATTTGGCACGCCCAGCCGCGGAAATTCACCTTAACGAAGTGATCCGGGTTTTGGACGGCAAGCCGGCTGAATCGCACTGCAAGAGCTACGCCGGTGTTTTGGAGGCTTGCGTTCATACCGGAGACTGCGGGATTAGGCCGGTGATTTTGGAATTACATCAGATCGTTGCTGACGCGCTTTCGGGAATCACGTTATCGCAGTTGTTGGGAAGTGAGGCTAACGTGGATGCGACATTACACCAGATTCACTTTGCGAAGCGCCCCGCAGCAGATCGTTTAGAAGCTTAAAGGAAAACTACGCCACAGATGAGCACAGCGGGAATATTAGGCAGCCAGGAATACAAATACGGTTTCGTCACTGACATCGAGTCTGACGTGATCCCCCGGGGACTCTCCGAAGAGACCATTCGTCTTATCGTCGAGAAGAAAAATGAGCCGGAGTGGATGTTGGAATTTCGTCTCAAGGCTTACCGCCATTGGCTGACCATGACCGAACCAAAGCACTGGCCTAACATCAGCTACCCGGAGATCGACTACCAGGACATGATCTACTACAGCGCTCCGAAGCAGAAGCCTACTAAGGCGAGCCTCGACGAAGTAGATCCGGAGCTGTTGAAGACTTTTGAGAAGTTGGGTATACCACTGCAGGAACAGAAGCAATTGGCCGGAGTTGCCGTGGACGCTGTTTTTGATTCTGTCTCTGTCGCTACCACGTACAAAGAAAAGCTGAAGAAGCACGGAGTGATTTTCTGCTCATTCAGTGAGGCCATTCGCGAGTATCCGGAGTTGATCAAGAAGTACCTGGGCTCGGTCGTGCCTACGAACGACAACTTTTTTGCCGCCCTGAACAGCGCAGTCTTCTCAGACGGCTCGTTCTGTTTTATTCCCAAGGGTGTTCGTTGCCCAATGGAACTGTCGACTTATTTTAGGATTAATAATGCCGAGTCAGGACAGTTTGAGCGAACTTTGATAGTAGCCGAAGAGGGCGCCTACGTTTCATATCTCGAGGGCTGCACGGCACCTAAGTTCGATCGGAATCAGCTTCACGCTGCGGTGGTTGAGTTGGTCGCGCTCGACGATGCACAAATCAAATACTCAACGGTGCAAAACTGGTACGCCGGGGACGAAGAAGGGCGCGGTGGTATTTACAATTTCGTGACGAAGCGCGGCAAGTGCGCGGGCCGCAATTCAAAGATTTCATGGACTCAGGTTGAGACTGGTTCAGCGATAACGTGGAAGTACCCTTCCTGCATTCTTCAGGGCGACAACTCCATTGGTGAGTTTTATTCCGTGGCCCTGACGAATCACGCGCAGCAGGCGGACACGGGAACCAAAATGATCCACCTCGGCAGGAACACGCGTTCCACGATCATTTCCAAAGGGATCGCGGCGGGCAAGTCCAACAACAGTTATCGAGGTCTGGTTAAGGTGATGCCGAAAGCGGAAGGCTCGCGCAACTACACTCAATGCGATTCCATGCTCATCGGTTCTGATTGCGGTGCCAACACGTTCCCATACATTGAGGTGATGAACGATAGTTCCGCTGTTGAGCATGAGGCCTCGACTTCTAAGATCAGCGAAGAGCAATTGTTCTATTTACAGCAACGGGGTATTTCGCAGGAAGACGCGGTGTCTTTGATCATCAATGGGTTCTGCAAAGATGTATTTCTACAGTTGCCGATGGAGTTCGCAGTTGAGGCGCAACGTCTCCTGGGAATGAAACTCGAGGGCAGTGTCGGGTAAAAGCCAGGCATCAGGTGATCGGGTGTCGGATGTCGGGTGGGTTGTTAGCACCGGCAACTGGCACCCAAAACTATGACCAAAGAATTTACGGAGCAAATTATTTCATGTTAGAGATTCGGAACTTACACGCGACGGTCGACGGCAATGAGATCCTCAAGGGAATCAATCTGACGATCAAGAAAGGTGAGATTCACGCGATCATGGGTCCCAACGGTTCGGGAAAGTCGACCTTGGCAAAAGTGTTGGCAGGCCATCCTGCATACGAAGTAACTGCAGGCGAAGTGCTTTACGAGGGCAAGAACCTGTTGGCGATGTCTACTGATGAACGTGCGCGCGAAGGAATATTCATGGCATTTCAATATCCCATCGAGGTGCCTGGAGTTTCGAACGCGCAGTTCCTGCGGCTGGCCTATAACGAAAAGCGAAAGCATCTGGGCGAGGAAGAACTGGACCCGTTGGAGTTCAAGGATCTGCTCAAAGAGCGAGCGAAGGTGGTGGAAATGGATGCCAGCTTCATGACGCGTTCAGTTAATGAGGGCTTTTCCGGAGGCGAGAAAAAGCGCAATGAAATCCTGCAGATGGCGGTGCTCGAGCCCAAGCTCGCGATTCTCGACGAAACGGATTCGGGTCTCGATATTGATGCGCTGCGTGTGGTCGCAGGCGGTGTGAATCAGTTGCACAATTCGGAAAACGCTGTCGTGCTCGTCACGCATTATCAGCGATTACTAAATTACATCGTGCCTCACTACGTGCACGTGCTGGCTAACGGCCGCATCGCTCGTGAAGGCGGAAAAGAACTGGCATTGGAACTTGAAGAGAAGGGCTACGACTGGATTACGTCAGCAGCAGCGTAAGCTATGAACGTGGATTGATGATGGCAATGGCAACTGAAGTAACAACGCAGAAAAGTACCTTCTGGGACGCGATCTACTCGCAGCAGAATCAGGTCGGAACCCCAGGTTGGGCCCAACGCCTACGCGAAGTCGCGTTTGATCGGTTCAAAGAACTGGGCTTCCCCTCTGTGAAGGAAGAGGAGTGGAAGTACACGAATGTCGCGCCACTGACCAAACTGAGTTTTCAAGCTGCAAGCGATGAGGCGAACATGGTAACGCCAGCGGAGGTAACACGACTCGGATGCGTCGAAGCCAAAGATAGTCAGCTGGTTTTTGTAAATGGAGTCCTGCAAAAAGATCTGAGTTCGCTCGAGAATGTTCCTGAAGGTGTGATTGCGGTAAATCTCACTGAGGCACTCGAGACGCCCACGCACCAGGAGCTGATCCGCGAATATCTAGGCCGCGGCGTTGGCTACAATACAAACGGCCTGGTTGCCCTAAACACGGCCATGCTGGGGAACGGGGCCTTCGTACTCATCCCAAAGAACGTTGAACTCGAACAGCCACTCTCGCTGGTATTCATAAGCACTGGTAACGTTGCCTCCTTTCCGCGGGTTTTAGTGATTGCGGAAGCGAACAGTAAAGCTACGCTAATTGAAAGCTATGCGAGTGCCGGCGCCGGCGTCAGTTTCACAAACGCAGTCGTTGAAGTGGAGTTGCAGGATGGGGCGCGCTTTGAGCACTACAAGGTGCAGCGAGAGAGTGTCGACTCTTTTCACATAGCCAGCACCAGTGCGAATGTCGGCCCCAATGCGAGTTACGATTCAACCGCAATCAACTTTGGCGCCCAGTTGTCCCGCCACGATATCGCGGTCCAGATGGATCATGAAGGAGCTGAGTGTTGGGTCGATGGCCTATACGTGGTCAGCTCCGGGCAGCATACCGATACTCATTCGGTAATCGATCACCAAAAACCGCATTGCACCAGTCATCAGTTGTACAAGGGCATCCTGGACGGAAAATCGCGCGCAGTCTTCAACGGGAAAATCTTTGTGCGCCACGGCGCCCAGAAAACCGATGCGATGCAAACCAACAAGAATCTGTTGCTGTCGCGAGAGGCGCGGGTAGATACCAAGCCACAGCTCGAAATTCTGGCTGACGATGTTAAGTGCGCACACGGCGCCGCAGTGGGACAGATAGATGAGGATGAGCTGTTTTATTTACAGACCCGCGGCATTCATGAAGGGCTGGCGCGCAATCTGCTGACTTATGGTTTCGCTGAGGAAGTAATCGGAAAAATAAAGATCGACTCGATCAGGTCGCAGCTGGATGAGGCGGTGCTGCACCGCCTTAACGCGCGACTGGAGGCCTAGTTAACGGCCAAGTCATGTTGAAGCGATATCGGTTCTGGTTGGTGCTGGCCATTGTCTTTCTGTTTCTTACCGCCTTGATTCACGCTTCAACTCTTTTCCTGCAACCGGCGCCGCAAAATGAGACCGAACGCCAGCTAATTGAATTGCTCAGCAACTACAAACAGGACTTTGGGGTGGGCTTTAAGCGATCGACCAAGGAATTAGTAACGGCGTTGAGTTCCTGTTTTTCCCTGGTCAGCCTGTTGGGAGGCTTGACTCTGACCTATTTGTTGCGCAAACGGGCGCCGGAGTCGTTGCTGAAAGGCGTAGTAGCCATCAACACATTTGTCTTTGGGATCTGTTTCGCGATCATGGTGGTTTTTACTTTCTTACCCCCCATCGTGCTTACTGGATTGATTTTTGTTTGTCTCCTAATTGCGTTTATTTTGATTCCCAAAGAGACGCCCGTGAATTCGTAAGGATTAATGATGTCGGCGACAAAAGTCACAAGCATGGACGACGCTAACGAAGTTGAGGTAAGCGCCTGGGACCTTGAGCGGATTCGCGCGGATTTCCCGGTCCTGCATCAGACTGTCAACGGCAAACCCCTGGTTTACCTGGATAACGCCGCTTCGTCGCAGGTGCCGCAAGTTGTAATCGATCGCGGCAGCATGTATCTGGAACAAGAGCACTCGAACATTCACCGTGGCGTCCATTACCTGAGCCAGAAAGCAACCACTGCTTACGAGGGCGCGCGCGAAACCGTAAAACGGTTTATCAATGCACGCGAAGCCAAGGAATGCATTTTCGTGCGTGGCACCACCGAGGGTATCAACCTGGTGATGCATGGCTACGGTCGGAAGTTCATCGAGGCAGATGATGAGATCATCATTTCCGCCATGGAACATCATGCCAACATTGTGCCCTGGCAGATGCTTTGCGAAGAGAAGCGGGCTCGCCTGCGTGTGATCCCGATGAACGATGCGGGGGAACTGCTGTTGGACGAGTATCACGGCCTACTGAACGAGCGCACCAAGTTTGTCGCCCTCGGTCATGTTTCCAACGCCTTGGGCACGATAAATCCAATCAAGGAAATGATTGAACAGGCGCATAAGTATGGCGTCCCCGTGTTGATAGATGGCGCGCAGAGCGCACCGCATATGCCTGTTGATGTTCAGGATCTCGATTGCGACTTTTTCGCCTTTTCCGGCCATAAGATGTTCGCGCCGACCGGCAGCGGAGTCGTCTACGGGAAGGCAGCCATCTTGGAGAAGATGAATCCTTTCCAGGGTGGTGGCGACATGATCCGAAATGTGACGTTTGAGAAGACTACCTACGCCGATCTTCCGAACAAGTTTGAAGCGGGAACGCCTGCGATCGCGTCACAAATCGGCTTGGGGGCTGCGATCGATTACCTAAACAGCATTGGTCGCGAGCAGGCGGCAATTCATGAACAGGAGTTGCTGCGATACGCGACGGAGCAGTTGTCAGCCATCGAGGGCGTGAGGATTATTGGCACTGCTCGCAACAAAGCAAGTGTGCTTTCCTTTGTAATCGATGAGATTCATCCGCACGATATCGGTACTATTCTGGATCAGGAAGGCATTGCCGTGCGTGCGGGTCATCATTGTGCGCAGCCCGTGATGCAACGTTTTAACGTACCGGCGACCGCCCGCGCGTCTTTCGCGTTTTACAACACCAAAGCCGAAATCGATGTGCTGGCGGCAACGATTCGCAAGGTGATAGATATCTTTAGCTGATTCCTGATTGCTGATTGCTGATTAGTGATAGGTGATTGGCATGGAGCGATCATACTTCTCGAAGATGCTATGACTGCTCGAACGAGTATTCAATCGGCAATTGGCAATTGGAAATCGGCAATTAAACTATGTCCGAACTAAGCGAGCTTTATCAGCAGGTCATTCTCGATCACAACAAAAAGCCGCGGAACTTTCGCAAGCTTGAGTTGGCCAATCATTCTGCCGAAGGGTACAACCCTCTTTGCGGTGATCACCTCACCGTCTATCTGAATCTCGAAGACGATGCTGTCAAAGAGGTCACCTTTGAGGGCTCAGGTTGTGCCATCTCAAAGGCGGCCGCGAGCATGATGACGCAGGCTGTGAAGGGGAAGAGCAAACAAGATGCAGAAGAGCTTTTCACTGCGTTTCACCGCATGGTGACGGGCGAGGATTACGAAGCTAACGCTTCAGAACGTTTGGGTAATCTCAAGATCTTTGAAGGTGTTCGAGAGTTTCCAGTACGCGTCAAATGCGCAACCTTGCCCTGGCATACGATGCATGCCGCGCTCAATAATGAAGAATTAGTTTCTACGGAATAGTATTAAGTCTCGACCACTCGAGTAGACAATCCCAGCCAGCTACCTTCACTACTGCGCCCTACCAAATAGACCGGCATATTGATTCGGCCAACTTTGTAAGCCTTCAGATTCGAAAGCTGGCTCTGTAACGTCATCAGGAGTCGTTGATATCGCCCTGCACTGAGGAAATCCTCGACTTCAAGCTCCTGAACCGGGCAGTCCTCAGCCTCGTCTGTAAGGCTGCGAATGAAATCTGGCGTGAGTCCCTTCGATCCTTCCCATTGAATTACCTCAAACGGGTAATCCGACTCGCTCATAAAGAGCAAGCCGGCCGCCGCCCGCGACAAGCTCTCCACAATTTCTTCGTTGCTTTTACCCATGGCAATTGCCTTGCCAATAAAGAAGGGTGGAACTCTGATAGAGAATTCCACCCCTCATATTGTTTGTCTTTAGCCCCCTACTGTTTGGGACCAATAATCGGTCCGTCCCCGATTACGAAATAGCCGGGAGGAGCTGCGCCGTTGTTCGCCTGCGCGTAACTCAAAGCCGCGGCTGCCTGAGCATTGACCAGGTCAACGTTGGCTTGCTTATTACTCTTCGGCACAACCACCGTGTGGTAATTGCGGGTCACGCCCCCCGAAGGGTCAGTAGCCGTGACGATGATTAAGTAAACACGACCGTCGTTTGCCTCGACTCGTTCGCCACGAAGCCGCAGCGTTACGGGTGCAATGTCCTTCGCATCTGGCGAGTGGAGGACGTTGTTGAAGGTTGGAGTTTCATCGTTCTCGTCGCCAAAGACACTAACCTGGATTGTGACTGTTTCACCATCTATGTCGGTGGCACTCGCAGCTAACCCCACGTTGAACAGATTGCTGTTAGTTGCTGAAATCACGCTCATAGCTACCGATGAGGTTAGTACTGGATCATCATTGACCGGACTGACGGTGATACTGACAGTGCTGGTGTTCGAATCGACGGTGCCATCGTTGACCTTGAAGGTGAAGCTGTCAGGGCCATTATAGTTTGAACCAGGGGTGTATGTAACGGTGGCGGTGCAGGCATAGTCTATGCAGGAAGGCGTGCCGATGCTCCCAAGCGAACCGTTTGTTGAGCCGCTCACAATCGAGAAAGTAAGCGGGGTTGTGTTGTTGGGTCTAACCGCCTGCAATGTAATCTCAACCGCAGTGTCTTCCGACGTCGAGGCAGACTGATTTGCAGTGGCTGGCGAGTTTGCTCCATTGGTGCCGGCCTCAACGCAATTTTCAACTGCATCCGGCAGGTTGGAGAAAAAGTCATAACCCGTGAGGCTTTCAACCGCATCAACGGTTGTAATGTAGCTCTCCCATGGGTTAGTCCTGATGCCCTGTATGTTCGGCATGATGACGGCGATGGCTCGCGAGCCGCAGGTCACGCGTGCAACGTCGTCACCGCTGGCTTTCGGAATTACCAGCACCACCTTCCACGTTTGTGCGGGAACAGTTACGTTGCCACCGGCGATAGTGTTTGCAGGTCCAGCGCTACCTGTTCCGCCAATGCCAGCACCACCGGCCACTATATAAAGCTCGTTAGCAGGCGTTAAAGTTCGCAGGTAGCCTTCGAAGTTGGCCCATGGACCCTGATTGTTGTCTGGGGACTGGGGAATCATGTTAGTCATCAGGAACGTTGCCTGATTGATCGGAGTAGAAGTTTCCTTGTCCCGATCAGCGTTGGGAACCATGTGTCCGCGATCAAAGCCGGAGCCAACGTAGTCGAATCCTGAAACGCGGAACCAATCGAAGGGAACCGCCGGGTCAGCACGGAAAGTATCCACGCGTGCGAGCGTGCCAATCCAGTCGTCCGACAGGTGCCAACTAACCCAGTTAGCCGTACCTCGGGATCGGTTGTATGACAGAGTAAACTCGGGTTTATCCATCAAATAGTTATCGTCGCTAGCGGGAGCGGAACCGCCGGGATTTCCCATCGTCAGGTGGACGCTCGAGGGATAGGGCGGCGCGGTCCCAGTAGCCACGGTAAAGTTAAAGACTTTGTCAGCGGGCAGGGAATCGGCATTAGTGCCTGTGTCGTCAGTGTCCACGTCGTGGATTGCATCTTTGAAGATGGTGACGGTGCACTGCTCCCCGGCAAGGAAGTTGACGTTAGGTGTGATCGTGTGGGTATCGCCTCCAAAGAACGACCTCACAGTTGCACTGTTGTGATTGCCGGTTGTGACGCACTGAATGTTGAACCAGCCATTATCTACTGTCACCGGCTCCGTGAAGTTAATGCTAATGGTGGCGTCACGTGGCGCGCTCGTCGCGTTGTTACGGGGATCGGTACCAAAAACCGCGGGTCCAATCTCAACAATGGGCGCGGTGCGGCGCGGGTTTGGTGCGCCGGTAACGAAGTCAGCGGAGTTATTGTCGCTGTCTCGGGCTCCATCGTTCTTACGGAACAGAGATGTGGTGTTGCTTGGCGCCGCCGCTCTAGTAGTCTCGGCGCAGTTGGCCGTTGTGCCGTAACCGAGAAAATCAACGATCCCAGGATTGCCTATTGGGCAGGGTCCCTCGAGGGCATCGAAGTTGTTGACGAGAGCGACTTTTCCGGCCGCTCCAGCCATGTTTATGTCGCCGTTCACGTTAGCAGGGGGCAGGGGGGCACCTATTGTGCTGTTCTGCGTCGCCAAACCAATTAAATAATACTCGCCCGGACCAATTGCCCCGCCCAGTGGTTGCACTTGCCAGGTATCCCCTGTGGCAGCGCCATATTGTAGAGACCAGCCTGTTAAGTCGAATGGTGTCGTATGCGGATTGTAAAGTTCCACATAATCATGACTGTAGGTGGCGGAAGCATTTCCCCCGCCGCCGTAGAGCTGACTAATGGTCACGTGATCTGGAATTAGCGGCAGGACACTCAACACAATATTCGTGTTGAAGGAACGAGCCTGACCATCTGCGATGGTTACTGGCAACGACTTCATTCCCGTTGAGTTGTTTGCTGGCACCGTAGCCATGAATGTGAAGGTGTTGCCGCTGCCGAGAAAAGCCTGGCTTGCTGAGCCACCAATTTGCGAAAGGTCTGCTGTGACCGTTATGCCGGTACTATCCGGATTTTGACCCGGAGACACCTGAACCGTCAGATTGGTGGATTCTCCCTGCAAAACAGAACTGGGGTTTGCAGAACCGAAGCCTGACAGGGCTGTGCAGTCGTTCGTTGCTGATGAGCTGTTATGTGGATTCGGGTCGCCCGAAACGAAATCAGCGGTGTTGTCGTTGGTGTCAAAACAACCGTTGCTCTTTCTGAGGGCGGCGATGGTGTTTGAAAGTTGCGGCGCGGGTCCTAGGCCTTCATAACAATTTGTTGCCGTACCATAGCCGACGAAATCTATTATTCCCGAGCCGGCGGGGCAGGCAGTGCCTGTTAAAGGTGTGATGTTGTTTACCAATGCCACTTTTCCGGCAGTTGAACTCACGAGAATGGTACCAATCGCATCCGGTGTAGGTAGATTGTCAGTTCCGCCCGCTCACTGAGATTCTTGCACCAGGTAATATTGGCCCGGTTGCAGCGTAAAGCTCGTAAGCGGGGTTACGTCCCACGTTGAGGTTACTGTCGAGAAGACTTGTACCGACCAGCCGCTTAAATCAACCGGTGCAGCACTGTGGTTAATGAGTTCGATGTAATCATTTTTTAAAGCAGCGCCTGTATTACCGCCGCCGCCATACACCTGACTAATGACAACGATTCCTCCCGCAGACGGGGTAGGAGTTGGCGTTGGAGTTGGGGTTGGAGTCGGAGTTGAGGTTGGAGTCGGAGTTGGGGTTGGTGTCGGCGTCGGAGTCGGAGTCGGATCGCCACAGGACGCGGTATGGGCGCCAAGTCCCGCAAACGTGTCGGTCGCAAAACCATCCCACTCGATGGCAGGATCAAAAGCATCGCCTCCGTTAGTATCACCAGCACAAACAGTAGATTTGCGGCGTAAGGTATTGTCCGCGGTCGAGGTTAATAGGGTTCCCCATTCAGTACCCGGGTCAACGCCAATCTGTCCGATAACGTCAATAACGGTCGTTCCCTTCCGCAGCACGACGGCATCGTCACCGTTATACCAACTTGCGGAACTAGTTTGATCTGCGGTCGCGAGCACGGTGGCGTTAGCTAAACTCTGCGCTAAAACGAAAACATCACCGCTCGCGACCGTACCCGTAAGGTTAACGGTAGTCCCAGCAGTAACTGCCCCATTAAAGAACATTTGAACGTTGTAAGCCCCAGCCGCCAGATCCACTGCGGCTCCAGTGCCGTTATAAATCTCCAACGCTTTGTTATTGGAACTTCCCTCTACGTATTCGGAGAAAAACAGTTCTGACGTTGCAGCGCTTGCTGGGTGTGGGGCTGAAAAAAGAAAACCCGCAAGCAGCACCGAGATAATGGCGATGACTAGAATTACAAGGCGTACTCGCGAAGCGAAACGGTGGCGATTAGGCATAAAAAGGTCCTTTCAAAACATTCAAAAATTCCGCACTTTGATCCGAGGAATACCAGACGAGGGCCCTAGGAATGTGCGTTGTGTTTACCAGTATTCTTGTTAGGAATCAAGGCGGAATGCGTGATTTTTTGCATCCCCGTTATGTGGGAACAAATGATGAGATGCGGCAACAACGTGGCGAATCTAACACTGCGCTAGCCAGAAACGAGAGAGCTGCAACAAAAAGCATTTAAAACAAGAAACACTGAGGCTGACAAACTCCGCTGACGTGGGCATAATGGCTGCTCTTCTAAACTGCCGGGTCTTTGTTGGTGGAGCGTTAGCTAAGTGATCATCCGTTCGGTAGAACTCCGCGAGATTCGCCTGCCCTTAGTCCATTTCTTCGAAACTAGTTTCGGTCGTACCACGGAGCGCCGCATCGTGCTCGCTCGAGTTGAAAGCGACGACGGAGGTGAAGGCTGGGGCGAGTGCACGGCAGGAGAAGGGCCGTTCTATAGCGATGAGTGGACCGATAGCGCCTGGCTCAGCTTGGAAAAGTTTCTGGCGCCGCTAATCGTTAATGTCGAGCTGGGCTCTGCCGGGGATGTCTTCGCAGTGTTTCGACATGTTCGGGGACATCGCATGGCGAAGGCCGCAATTGAAACTGCCTGCTGGGATCTCGAGGCAAAGTTGCGGGGCTTACCGCTTTGGAAACTGCTGGGGGGCACGCAAACAGAGATCTCCTGTGGCGTCTCAATTGGCATTCAGGATTCTGTCGCCATTCTTCTGGAGAAGATCCAAAAGGAGGTCGACGCTGGGTATCAGCGAATCAAAATCAAGATCAAACCCGGTTGGGATGCGGAGGTAATCAGCATAGTGCGCCAACAGTTCCCTGATATCGGACTTGTCGGCGATGCCAACTCGGCCTATACGCTTGCTGCCACGCCCCTCTTCCAGAACCTCGACCGTTTTCACTTGATGATGTTTGAACAACCGTTGGCTCACGACGATATCTTCGACCATGGCGAATTACAGCGGCAAATCAAGACTCCCATTTGTCTCGATGAGTCAATTCATTCTGCTGAGGATGCGAGAAACGCCATCAATCTTGGCGCTTGCCGCATCGTGAATCTAAAACTTGGTCGTGTTGGTGGTCACTCCGAAGCCCAACGAGTTGAAAGTGTCTGCCGTCAACGAGGTGTGCCGGTGTGGTGTGGCGGCATGTTGGAATCCGGAATCGGTCGCGCCCACAACATTGCAATGTCAACGCTCGCGGGATTCACTTTGCCTGGCGATGTTTCTGCAAGTGAGCGCTACTGGGCGCGCGACATCATTGAGCCCGCGGTCACAGTGAGTCCGCGCGGCACCATTCAGGTTCCGACGGAGCCCGGATTAGGTTTTGCTGTAGATCTGGAGCGAGTCGAATCTTTGACCGTGCGTCGCGCGACGATCAAAAGTAATACTTCAGCGGCCGCTTAACCAATCACTCTCCGTCAAATGCCATCTGTAATCTCCAAAGCCGAAACCCAAAAACTCGAGCAGCACCTTAGCGAACGACACGGCGCGATCGTTGCGCTCATGAAGGCACTCGTTGAAGCTGAATCTCCTTCAGGAGACGCGGTTGGAAGTCGCGAGGCAGTTGAGCTACTCGTGCGGGCCGCGCAGGAACTTCCCTGTGTTAGCTCGATCGAACCTATTGCCGTTCCTGAGATGGGACAGCATTTGGTAATTCGCGCATTTCAGGATTCAGCGCGTGCTCGGCCGGTGATGCTGGTAGGTCATACCGATACCGTGCATTCGCGGGGCACGCTCGCGCTAAACCCCTGGCGTCTGGAAGGCGAGCGCCTCTACGGTCCCGGAATCTTTGATATGAAGGCGAACTGCGTGCTCGCTTTGGAAGCGCTTCGGGCCCTTGAGTCTGTTGCTGTGAAGCCGCCTGGTGGTGTCATTCTCGCGCTAACTTGCGACGAGGAGATTGGCAGTTACTCTGGGTGGCCTTTGTTGCAGCGTCTAGCTCAGAAAGCGCAACCGCGTTGCGCCCTGGTTTTGGAACCTTCCGCGGATGGGCGCGTGAAGACGGCCCGCAAAGGAACCGCAATGTTCACGATGACGACAACCGGGCGCGCGGCCCATGCCGGTCTCGATCCGGGAAAGGGCGCCAGCGCAATCCTGGAAATCGCGAAACAGATCGAACGGTTACATGCGCTGAATAATTCCGGAGGCATCACCGTGAATGTCGGCGTAGTGCAGGGCGGCACAAGATCCAATGTAGTTGCGGCGGAAGCCTTCGCGGAGATCGACGTGCGGTTTTCGACTGCGGCCGAATCTGAAAAAGTTCTCGCCGCACTACTTCAACCACGCTCGTTTGACGACCGTGTTCAGGTGACGGTCACTGGCGGAATCAATCGTCCTCCCTTGGAGCGCACTGGGGATGTCGCCGCGCTATTCGAACAGGCGCGCATCATTGCTGCGTCTTTGGGCTTCGAGTTAGGTGAGGCGCAGGTCGGAGGCGCTTCAGATGGCAACTTCCTTGCGGCGATGGGCATTCCCGTATTAGATGGGCTGGGGGTCGATGGCGATGGAGCTCATGCTGCTCACGAACACATCATCGCCGGGACGATACCCCGCCGCGGGGCCTTGCTCGCCGGGCTGATCGCCAGCGAATAATGGGATCGGCAAGCGCAAATCGACAATTCTATGGCTCTCCTTTGAAGGGATTACGCGCCGGCGGTTCATCGTGATGAGAGATCGTATGAAGTAGAGCCCTTACGAGGACGTTGAGCATCGGAATGCGATGACGAATCCAAATTCGCAGCGGATCAGGGCGAGCACCTAGACGAGCTTTGGGTTCGAGTGCGGTCCGACCGAGCGAGAGCTTCTGGCAACCCAGTTTTAGAGCATCGTCAACGACAGCCTGAAGCAGTCGAAAGTAAATCGGGACGGTCGTGTTGACCTCTCTATCAAAGCCAATGTAATAGCCGATGGCTGTTTCGCCATCGCGGATCGTCGTCACAAAGCCAAATATTTGACCTTCTCTTTTGACGACGCTGCAGCGCATATCCGCGCCGAGCGTTTCTGCCAAAGTCGGAAGAAAGGCGGGTGACAACGTCACGAGTCGCAAACGGGCGTTGCGGTGGGTCTGTAAATACAGCTCATGGAGCTCGCCGGCATGACGCGCTACATCACTTGCGCTCGGCAGCACTTCAATCTGAAACCCGGCGTCGACAATATCCTTGTGAACATCTTTGGCATGTTTTCGATATCTGGAGGCGAGACTGGCAAGGTAGTCTTCATAGGATCGCCACTTCGGCGAGAGGTTGAGAACCATGTTGGGTTCGGTTTCGAGTTGTCGATAGGAAAACCGTGACAGTGCGGTCGCGCTCGTTGCGTGCGCGTCGGGAATATCTTTAACCATTACCAGATCAGTATTACCCGACAGCTTGTCAGCGCGACGTAGTCGATAGAGAGCTTCCGCAACGGCAGACCACAGCGCTGCGTGGTCTTCGTTGGGTGCGAAAGCAATGCCGTGCATGCCCCATGAGAGAAGATTGCCGCACACCAACATTTTCTCTTGAAGCTTTTCCAGCGGCGCAGCCGTCCGCCCCAGTCTTGGTTTCTGGCTCACACGCGAGAGCGAGACGGTTACACTTTGTGCAGCAACGGCGGCGACCGGTTCACGTCCGCGAAAAATGAGCGCATAGCGTTGACGTAGGTTTTCAGGCCCCGCATGTTCCAGCACGCGAAGATAGTGCGGTGCTAAGAAGAGTGATTTGCCGGCGGTGACGGCTTGCCAGTGTTTTGCGTCGAGGTAATCGATACTGTCGGCGAGTACAAAGCCAAAGCCACTTGGCCGATGCCGTTCCTGATGCCCCGCGCGCAAGTCGCGGGCCTTGTCTACAAGTTTGTTGAGAGGCTTGATCTTGGGCATTCGGTTGTCAGGCGAAAAAGAAAGTATAAGCCAGGCTTGACTCGGGTCGTGCGCAAAGTTCACATCTCATTCACACTTGACTTCAGTGAGGTGGTGAGTGTTTGAGAGCTTGTTAGGGAAACCGTTTAAACGGTTTCGTGATTGCCGACCAAAATTGCACCTGGCTAAAGCCAGGTGAGAATAAGACGGCAGTGGAAGTGTCGTTGTAGATTGACCACAACGACTTTTGTGCGACGCCCCGCTTCATCCTAAAACTTAGGGGCCCGAATTGCTCAAAAGTACGCGGAAATGATTACCATGAAAATAGCAACCTGGAATGTTAATTCGATCGTCGCGCGTTTGCCGCACGTATCGCGGTGGCTGCAAGCCGTTGCGCCCGACGTGCTTTGCATGCAGGAAACTAAATGCACCGATGACAAGTTCCCGTTCGACGAGTTTGCCGACATCGGGTACTGCGCCAGCGTTTTTGGACAACAAAGTTACAACGGCGTCGCGATCCTGGCGCGCCGTGAATGCGCCGACTTGCAACGCGGTAATTATGAAGATCAAGACGGAGCACACGCGCGCTTGTTAGCGGGCACATTCGACGATGTCCGCATCGTCAATGTCTATATTCCCAACGGTCAGGCGGTCGGCTCAGAGAAGTTTGCGTTCAAACTCGACTGGATGAAACGCCTGCGCGCCTTCTTTGACAATTCCTATCAGCGAGACAATCCCGTGATCCTTTGTGGCGACTTCAATGTGGCGCCTGAGGATCGAGATGTTCATAATCCGCAACTCTGGCAGGAGCGAATCATGTGCAGCCAGGCAGAACGGGCGGCGCTAGATGAAATCAAGCGCTGGGGGTTCACAGACACGTTCAGGATGCATCATGAGGAAGGTGGGCAGTTTTCCTGGTGGGACTATCGCGCGGGTGCTTTCCGCCGCAACCTGGGACTGCGCATCGATCATGTATGGGGAACCAAAGCGTTGGCACAGCGCAGCGTCAACACGTGGATTGACATCGAGCCGCGAACCTGGGAACGGCCTTCAGATCATGCGCCGATAATTGCTGAGTTTAGTTAGGAGCCCGAGCGAGGATCTAAGCGAGGACCACAGACGCTGCGCCGTCTGGAAGTTCCAGCTTGGCGCAGCGCAGGGAAATTGAGCGACGTTAGGGGGTATTTGTCGGCATCATCGTTGTGGCGTAATACGAGCCGAAGATCAGGTTGATTGCAATTCCCACCACAATCAACAAGGTCCAGATCATCATGATGTTTTTGATATTCAGATTGTTGGCATTCATCCAACCCCAGATGAATGTCCAAATGCCGCAAGTGATAATACCGATGATCCCGTGCACCGCGCCGGCATTCTGAAACTGTTTGATCAATACCATGATGAAACAGATGAAACTTGCCAGACCCACTAGCATTCCGATTATCTGCATGGTTCCTCCAGTTGAATTGTGATGTTTAGGTAAGCGGGGGCACAATAATGCCCTTTAGGAAAACTGTCAACATTATGAATTGTAAGCGGCAGGAACGCCGGGGTGTGCTGATTGATCAAACTGCGGTGGCGCCGGCGGCGATGAAAAAGCGGGCTGACTGGGAATCAATTTACT
>JBAPXA010000335.1:0-6688 GCA_049283975.1 Pyrinomonadaceae bacterium
CATTTGGTGCCTTGCTTGAATTACATTCGGACTTAGGCGGGGGCAGGCCCCCTTCCTGACCTGCATATTGGCCCGACACTCGAAACCTCGAAACCTCGGAACTCGGAACTAATTTTTCCGCCGCGCGCGGGGATGATGTTTGTCGTAAGAATTACGCAGATGTCGATCAGTGATGTGCGTGTAGATTTGCGTAGTCGAGATATCGCTGTGCCCCAACAAAGCCTGCACCGAGCGCGAGTCGGCGCCGTGCTGGAGCAAATGAGTGGCGAAGCTATGCCGTAGTGTGTGCGGCGAAATGTCCTTCACGCCTGCTTTGCTTGCATAGCGCTTGATCATCGACCAGGCAAATTGCCTGGTCAGGGGTTTGCCGCGATTAAGGAACAAGTGTGGCGCCGCCGGTTTTCCATAACCGGCGCGAATCGAGCTGTACTGTTGCAGCCAGTGAATAGCACTCTTACCAATCGGTACGCGTCGCTCCTTGCTACCTTTGCCGTGACAGACAACCAACCCGGCTTGCACGTCCACATCTGCCTGCTTGAGCGAGATCAACTCCGAAACTCTTAAGCCCGCGGCATACATCACCTCGATTAACGCGCGGTCGCGGACGCCTTGCTCAGTCGCAATATCAGGTGCGGCAAGTAACTGCTCAATCTCCTCCTCAGTAAGAAACTGGGGGAGATATGCAAAGCGTTGCGGCGTGTCGAGATCTTCTGTGGGGTGCCGTTTGATATGTCCATCCAGCATCAGAAAGCGAAACAATCCCCGTGCGGCACTAACCGCCCGCGCCACGGATGTGGGCGCCAATCCGGCGCGCGAGAGGTGCGCAATCCATTTCCGCAGGTCGGCGCGCGTCAATTGCGTCAGCGGCGTCCCGCCTTTGTCGGCCCAGAGTTGTAACCGCGCCAGGTCACGGCCATAGCTTTCAAGGGTGTGGTGCGCGAGTCCTTTCTCGACCTGAATGTACGTCAAGAACTCTTTCACAAAATCGCGTTGAGCTTTAGGCATTGCTTCGGCGGCCGGTTAGAAACAAGAAACAGTATCTCCTGCCGAATCTAAATATTCTCAAAATTGGATTATAGATGTATTAGCTGGGTTGGGGGAGTTATTGCAGTAACTGGCGGGAAAAGAAACTTCGTGATGGTTCGTGTCCTTTCGGGTTGGTTTGAGTTTTTCACAGCACGAACCACTAATTTACACGAAACGACACGAACTAAAGTGAGTTCTTCAAACAACCCAACTCGAAACTGATTACTCGTAGCGCAGACACTCGATGGGA
Source organism: Pyrinomonadaceae bacterium (assembly GCA_049283975.1). GTDB lineage: Bacteria > Acidobacteriota > Blastocatellia > Pyrinomonadales > Pyrinomonadaceae > PSRF01. The sequence continues at coordinate 1,277 of JBAPXA010000335.1, forward strand.
TCGAGTCGCGAAGCTTTACGGGCAGGCCAAACGCCGAAGATTAGGCCGACGCCTACCGAGACAATGAGACCAGACATTACAGCCCAGGTAGGAATTGAGGCCGGCAGACTAGGAATTAACAGCATGATCAGTCGACTAATACCCACAGCCAGGACCACGCCCAGAATGCCACCGAGGAAAGTGAGGGTCATCGCCTCAAAGAGAAATTGCCGCACAATGTCTTTGCGCCGCGCCCCGAGGGCTTTCCGCACCCCAATTTCTTTGGTGCGTTCCGTAACGCTCACGAGCATGATGTTCATCACACCAATGCCGCCTACAAGCAGTCCCAGACTCGAGATCGCGATCGCGATCAAGCCCACCATCGCCGTGATGCTGTCGAACTGTTCGATAAACTTGTCTGCGGTTTTGATATCGAAATTATTCGGTGCTTCAAATTTTACATTGCGACGCCGGCGCAGGATCTCTTCTGACTGGGTCAGGGCTTCATTCACTTGTCCGGAGTGCGCCCGGATCACAAACAGCAGGTAACCGCGCGCCGGAGCAACTTTCTGCGCCGTGCGCAACGGAATGAAGACCGCATTGTCTTCTTCGTTCTCGCCGAAGAAGCCGGCCTTGCGCTTTTCCAGCACGCCAATGATTTCAAAGTTGTAGCCACCCATCCGCACTTGAGTGCCAACGATGTTGCTTTGCTGTCCCGGGAAGAGCGCATCCGCACCATTGACCCCAATCACCATCACGTTCGCGCGCTGTTGGTCGTCCAGCTCGCTGATGAACCGCCCTTCTTTCAAGGCGATATTCGAAAGGTCCGCGTAATTAGCCGAGACTCCCTGGGTATTACCCCAACGGTAGTTGTGTCCTTCGTAAGTAACGTTGTCGTCAAAAGGCCCGCCACTGTAGCCAACATTCGGTGCCACGATTGCTACGTCATCAACGGCGCTGGCTTGCGCCGTAATTGTCTCGGCATCGGCAACCGTCAAAGGTTTGCGCAGTCGTTCGGAACGATCCTCGCTGACGCGCGGACCAGTGGAAAGATGGAACGCGTAGATATTGTTCGTTCCATACTCTTCAATCATCGCGACGATGTTTTGTCTTAAACCCGTCAGTAACGACGCGATTACAATAGCGGTCATCACGCCGATGACAATCCCCAGCACGGTCAGAAAACTGCGGAACTTGTGCGAGCGCACGCTATCGAGCGCCATCATCAGCGTTTCGCGCAACACACCTCTTGGTAATCGAAGTTTCATAACTTAAGTTGCATGCGTCAGTGCCAGAATCGGATCCAGTCGCGCTGCTTTGAACGCCGGATAAATGCCCGCCAGCATGCCGATGGCCGTGGAGACAATCAATGCCAGCAGGATATAGCCGAGTGTAATCGTCATCGTGATCGAGGCCATCGTGGTGATCAGTTGCGTCACTCCCCAGGCCAGCAACAACCCAATAATGCCGCCCAGGGCGCAAAGGATTGCCGACTCAATCAAGAACTGCATCAGGATCTGTTTGCGAGTGGCGCCCACCGCCTTGCGTAAACCAACTTCAAACGTTCGTTCCGTCACGCTCACCAGCATGATGTTCATGACGACGATGCCGCCCACTACGAGTGTGATCAGGGTAATCGGAACTACCACGGCGGCGATGCTCCCTGTCATTTCATCGATCTGATTATTTAAGTCTTCAACATTCACCACACCGAAGTCGTCTTCTTCATTTCCCTTTAAGCGGTGTTTGTTGCGCAACGCCACCCGAGCGTCTTCAATCGTCGCCTGGAACGTCGCGCGATCTCTGCCCTTGCCGTGAATCTGCAAACCGTTGCGACCGAAGATCTGCTGGTGTGTAGTGACTGGAATGTAGACCTGGCGATCAAATGAGTCGCCAAAGAATGCGCCGCGTTTTTCTTCGACCCCGACCACGCGGAAAGGCAAACCACGAATCTTTAAAGTCTTGCCGATGGCGCTGGTGTTGGCGAAGTACTTGTCTTTAATGTCGCCGCCCAAAACACAAACGAGAGCTGAGCGTTCAACTTCGTCTCCGGAAATAAACCGACCGTCGGCCATGGTCTTGTCTTCGATATCGACCATGTTGGACGTGACGCCGTTGATGCGAGCACCAGGAAACTCGATGCCGTCCTGCTTCAGGTCGACACCGCTATTGAGTTGAGCGCCGATCTCTACGCAGGAATTACAATGATCACGGACCCACTCGTAGTCTTCCCAATAAAGCATTTTGTTACGGCGGTTCACGCGCTCGTATTCATCGTCCGAGAGGCGGCCGTGAAAGGCCATGCGGGCAATCATGAAGTGATTGCTACCGAGCACCTTCGACATCTTGTCGATGACATAGGTGTTCAGACCGCTAATCGAGGCTCCCACCACCACTACCGAGGCGACGCCGATGATGATTCCGATCAATGTAAGAAAAGCCCGCAGCTTATGGGCAAAAATCGACTGCAGGGCAATCTTCAGAGCGTCAGTGTAAAAGGAAAAGAAGGCTTTCATTTATGGCTACAGGCGCGAAGTTTGGTGGCCACGTGGCTGTACGACAGATCGCTCAAGAAAGTTTGGGCAAGCCGAAGCCCTGACGAAGACTTTTGGCTCAAGGTCCGTTGCTCAGGATTTTCCCAGCTACACTTTCTTAACGTTGCTGAAGGGTGAGCATTAACACTCAGGTGAGCTCAGCGGCTGGTTCTTTTGCGGGTTTAAGTGAAAATCGCTCTGCCCACTGAATCCGCCCAGTGACCTGCATGGCGACGAACAGGGTCGTAACCGAGCCAATCGTGATTGCCAGCCCCGTAAAGCCTTTTAGAAAGAATGCATAGGAAAACATGACGAGGTAGACAAACTGCGCGAGCGCGGCTTCGCGGCCCGCGAAACGCATTCCCACCACCAGGCGCAGATAACTGACGACCAGGAAAATGGAGACGAGCGACGAAATTACGAATGCGAGGTGAATTGAGACATGATCCACCAGGTAGGCGAGCAGCAAATGAAACGAGAAGAATGCGGCAGCGAGGAAGACGTAGTTCATGGGGTGAAGCTCGATGCCACGGATGGTGGTGATGATCAGCATTAGAAAGAAAAAGAAGAAGAGCGAGACCGGAGCAAAGAAACTGATTCGTCCTGCCAATGGCCCTGGCTGAAGTTTCTCAGGCATAACCATGGCAATCTGATATCCGGACAAGAGGTTCTTGTATGACCAGGTCAGGTCCCAGCCGTTTGCAGTTTCAGTTTTCTCAGTTGGCGAAATCGTGTTGTCTGGGAAGTCGATGTCTTTGAAGTTTGTCTTCATCTTCAGGGTGAAGTCGCGCACCTGGGTGACATCAAGACTTCCGAAACTGTAACGCCACTCATTCAATCCTTGCGACCGGTAGCCGACGGCAAGTTGCACCGTCTTGCCGGCTGGAATTTTTACGGCACCAGTGGCAGCGTTATCCTTATTCGTAAGCGGAACCGGAACGCCATCGACGAGAAAGGTAAGATCATCGTAGATGGCCTCTGACGTTGGGAAACCCAGTGTGAAGGCAACCGTCTCTTCGTTGTCGCTGGGGTTGCGAAACCCATAGCTTCCGGAAAAGTCCACTTTGTAGGTGCTGTACCAAAGCAAGCCCTTCTGACGATGCTCCAGATCCAGTGCCACTTGAATCGCGCTGCTCTCCAAAGGCAGTGCGGTGGTAACCGCGTCTGGGATCGTCTTTACGACCTTCTTGCCATTCTCGGTCGTCTCTTCTTTTCTGGGAACGATGCGAGTAAAGGATGCTGTTGGCGGCGACTGATCCTGAGGGGCACCCCAGGTGGAGGTGACGCGATCTACCGCCACGGCATCCTGTGAATAAGTGCGCGTGAAGATTGTGGCGCCCAGAATGGCCCAGGCAATCGATGCGCAGACGAAGATGAACGCAATGGCAATGATCCGCTTAGTCATGTCGAAGACTCCTTACCTCGCATCGTTATCAGTATTTAGTCGGCACTCCCCTTCTGCACGTTTAATATCGAGAAAGTCATAAGCGGACAATGTGGCCTGCCACAGTCGACTTTGCGGCTTCGACGGTTATGCCAGAGTTGAGAAGTCGACGAGAGAGGCCAGGCCCTTTCAAGTGATGTTGGTATTCCAAAGCTGATTCGCTTCCACCTGCGCTAACCTGATATCTGGTTTCTCCACGTCAGGAAAAGAGCCTCGTCCAAAAAAGACCTGACTGGCAAAGTAATTGAAGAGGGGAAGTCGCAGCGTTAGACAGGCGAGCTCCAGCGCCGGTTGATTGAGACTTTTGATGATCCGTCGCATCCAGAGGCGGTAAGTAAAACGCGCGCGAAAAAGTTCGCCAGAGTATTCAGACAAGGTTGCCGGATCGTTTGTCGCTAGATAGTTCGTGATGACTCTGGCAGCCAAGGTTGAAAGGCGAATGCAGGGATCAAGTCCTCCCGCTGTTAGTGGTGATACCGCGCCAGCGGCGTCTCCGACGAGTAGACCATGTTCATTGGCAATGCGGCGTAACACACCACCTACTGGAATTCGTCCTCCGCGTCGTTCGCTGCAGGTAGACGATTTCAAATCGATGATGTCACCCAGCGAACTACGAAAGCGATCAAGGGCGACGCCTGGTTCAAACATTGAGGCGTAACCGCCCACGCCGATATGTGCTTCTTCTCCGTCATTGGCAATCCATGCAAGATAGCCAGGAGCGAGTTCGCGATCGAGAAAGCAATGAAGCCGCGGTGGACCGTCGAGAGGCACACCCCTCAGAACGTCTTCGACTCCGACGATCCATTCGCTGTTGGTATCAAGTTCAAGCTGGCGCGCGACGCGTGAGTTTGCGCCATCAGCACCGACGATGTAGCGCGCTTTGATCCAGCGCGACGAGCGCTTTCCATCCAGGCGCACCACGATTTCGTTCTTAAGTAACGAATGCTCAGCATAACGAGTTGCCGGCATCCATTCCGCACCAGTCCGCAGCGACTGTTCAAGGAGGCGCTGGTAGAGTTTGCCCATGCGCCCGATGCGGAATTCGTCGTGCGGGCTCGCAAGCTGCAGCGAGCGTCGCGCCGGGGAATGTAAAGTGACATGACGAACCGCCGGCCCGAGACAGTCGGAAGGAATGTCAAAATCTTCCAGAGTTCGCCGCACAAAGATGCCCGTGGTGTGGACCGCCTGGTTAAGTTTCTCTTTGTGATCAACCAGCAGGACTCGTTGCCCACTCTGGCTGAGCAGCCGTGCACATTGGAGCCCTGCCAGACCGGCCCCGATAATTACAACGTCAAACTGTTCCATTTGTTAGAAAGCTGCATCTCAACAATTGCATCACACAAATCAGAATCGAAATCCCAGTAAGTTCCAATAATAGAAAAATGGCATCAGCATTAGTCCGGTAAAAGCCACAAGACTGAAATAGATTCGCCGCATCACGGACCAGTACACGTT
>JBAPXA010000336.1:0-8093 GCA_049283975.1 Pyrinomonadaceae bacterium
TGCGCACGGCTTTGTCGAGCACTGGGAAGAACCTCTCCTCGGTAAACAGGTGAGTGATCTTTACCTGGTGAAGGACAGGCGCGCGTTGATGCAGATGAACTGCAACACCTGTCATCGTTTCGACCGCGAAACCAAAGGGGCCGACTTCATCAACCAGGCCAAGCAGTTGGTAGCCGAGAAAAATTGCCGTGCCTGCCATGCGATCAATGGTCGTGGCGGAACAATCGGGCCCGACCTGACATACGTCGGCGATAAATCGCCCGAGCAATACGACTACTCACGCATGCTGGGCGTGAAGAGGGCCTTCGCCTGGCACGTAGCACATCTACAAAACCCAAAAGCGTTGGTGCCGGAAACGGTCATGCCTAATTTCGGTTTCAACAGCCGCGATGCGCAGGCTCTTGGCTTGCTCGTCATGAGTTGGCGAAGAAACACCATCCCGGCGCACTACTTGTCCGGAGTGAAATTCACCGAGCAGCAGACGCCGGAAGAGATTGAGAAAGAGAAACGTATGCTCGAAGGCGAAGGCGCATTCTTCGTTAAGAAGGGTTGCTTCGTATGTCATTCGGTAAGCACGCTCGGTGTTGAGTCGGCCTCGAAGATCGGTCCCGATCTTTCTGAAGCAGTGACCGACGTGCAAAGTCGTTTCGGCAAGCAGCTTGAAGATTTTTTGAACAACCCAACTGGCACGATGGCCGTCGTCTTGTCCACGCAGATCATTTTGTCGCCTGAAGAGAAGCGGGAAGCGGTAGAGAAACTGAAGATCGCTTATCAACGCAAGCTTGAACAGCAGGCCCAATCCACGGCTGCGCAGAAGGCACAACCGCAAGCTAAGCCGACGCCCACGCCGCCAAAAAAGTGAGGGCGCCCAAGCCGAAGTTTAGAACAGACGGAGAAGCGTTATTCCCCTGAAGGAGATAATCATGAAAGGTAATCATTCAAAAGTGACCTGGTTTGGTATCGGCGCGGTGTGCGCTGTACTGCTGTTTTTCTTTTACGCGTCCTGCTCGAAAAAGCCGAAGGTCGAACGCGGCGACGTGTCTGAAGCTGCCATCGCCACCTATGTAGCTCCGGGCGATACGGATGAGTACTACCTCTTCTATTCGGGTGGCCATTCCGGCAACGTCTATGTCGCCGGCGTACCGTCAATGCGTCACATCTCGACGATACCCGTCTTTGCGCCATACCCGGCGACCGGCTACGGCTTCGACAAAGAATCAAAAGAGATGCTCGGCAGCTTTACCTGGGGCGACGTGCATCACCCCGCGCTTAGCGAGACCAAGGGTGACTACGACGGGCGTTGGCTGTTCGTCAACGATAACGCGAACAACCGCATGGCGCGGATCGATCTCAGGGATTTTAAGACCAAGCAGATTCTCGGGCCTGTCCCCAACATCTCGGGATATCACGGTGGTTCGTTCGTTACGCCGAACACAGAATACGTGCTGGCTGCGTCGCGCTTTTCAGTGCCCTTGCCAAAGGGGACTTATGAGCCGATGGAAGATTATGCGACTAAGTTCAAGGGCATCGTAGCGGGTATGGCCATCGACCCCACCACGGGCAACATGAGCAATGGTTGGCAGATCCTCATGCCGCCGTTTGATTTTGATCTCGGTGACGCCGGCAAGGGCCCTAGCGAAGGCTGGGCTTTCTGGACGAGCTACAACACCGAGCGCGCCACCGGCAAACTCGAGGTCACTTCGACTCAGAGAGACCGTGATTATGTTGTCGCGGTTAATTGGAAAGAGGCTGAAAAAGCTGCCAATGAAGGCAGGGGAGTGAAGCTGATCGGTGGCGTCAAGGTAATTGATCCAAAAGAGGCGCCCGGCATCGTCTATCTGATTCCGTGCAGCAAGAGTCCGCACGGCGTTGACGTGAGTCCCGACGGCAACTGGATCATCGCCAGCGGAAAGCTGCAGTCAATCACCACGGCCTTCAGCATGGCGAAGCTGCTGCAAGCTATCCAGAACAAAGACTTCACGGGTGAAGAAGACGGCATCCCAGTGCTCAATTATGAAAAGGTCAGAGAGGCTGAAGTGAACGTCGGTTTGGGACCGCTGCACACGCAGTTTGACGACCAAGGCTTCGCTTACACCTCTCTCTTTGTTGAGAGCGCCGTCGCCAAATGGAAGCTGGGCTCATGGGAGATGGTGGACAAGATCCCGATTAGTTACAACATTGGCCACCTCGCCACAGCCGAAGGCGACACGGTCAATCCGGACGGGAAATATCTCATCGCCCTCAACAAGCTTTCCCACGGGAGGCACATGAACGTTGGCCCGTCGCAGCCGGAAAGCTCGCAGCTGATAAACATCAGTGGCGAGAAGATGAAGCTGATCTATGACGCGTTCACTGAGCCAGAGCCGCACTACGCTCAACTCATTAAAGCCGACAAGCTCAAGCCGATTGAGGTCTATCCCCGGGAGGAAAATAAGAATCCAAACGCCATCTGGGATATGAAGGACGCTTCAGTCAGTAGCAGCGGTTCCGACGTGACAGTCAAGCTCCTCGCAGTGCGCAGCAGCTTTGAGCCGAACAAGATCGAGGTCAATCAGGGTGACAAGGTGACCATCTACATCACTAACATCGAGCAGACGACGGACGAACTGCACGGATTTGGTCTTCTCGAATACAACATTAATGTTGTGGTTGATCCGGGAGAAACAAAAATAATCGAGTTTGTAGCCGATAAGGCCGGCGTTTATCCCTACTACTGCACCAACTTCTGCTCGGCGCTCCATCAGGAGATGCAAGGGTATTTGTTGGTGAAGCCAAGGTAGTTTGTAGGAGACGGAGTTCGTTGGTGTGGCCAGCCCGGGGACCTTGCCAACCGTAACGCCTGGGGGTGACGCGCGGCGGACCCCCAGGTAGGCGAGCAACTTCAAAAGCGGCCGGCGAAAAGGAGCAGTCCAAACATGAGTACTTTTCTTGATAAGGAAACAACTTTTTTTGAGTTGCCACTTACTTTGAGGAGCCGCATTTTGATTTTGGTCGCGGTCGTGGCCCTACTTCCGTCTTTCTTCTTTCCGCTCTGGAACATGAGCTTCTACTCAAATCAATATACGGATGGCCTGGTCTTGCACATCTATGCGTACCAGTTGGAGGGCGGGAAAACGCCTAACCGCGACGATCTGAGGGAAATCAACTCGCTGAATCACTACATCGGCATGCGACCACTGCTCGAGAGCGACTTCAGCGAATTCACATGGGTGCCACTGGTGATAGGGCTCCTAATGATCCTGGCGCTGAGAGCGATGGTGCTGGGGAAGATGTCGAACCTGGTCGACGTGTTTGTGCTCTTCACTTATTTCGGCTTGTTCTCGATGTGGAGCTTCTACCACCGGCTCTATATGTATGGGCACAACCTGGATCCCACGGCATCGATCAAGGTTCCACCCTTTACACCGCCGTTCTTTGGGACGAAGCAGATCGCGAACTTCTCAGTTAATAGTTTTCCAGGATTGGGTTCCTACGCATTTCTTGCGTTCGCAATCCTGATGCTGCTGGCAATTCTGTTGTCCGTGAAACGAGATCGACTGAAGAACCAGCAGCCTGCATTGGCAGGAAGTGTCTAAGGTAAGGGGACAATGAGAAAACGCCTTCTATTAAGCGTGCTGTTGATTCCCCTCGCACTGGTCCTGGGAACATTGTCCGTACGGGGCGAAACGCTTACGGTCGGCGGGAGTGACGCCCAATTCCAATCGATTCAGGAAGCCCTCAATGCTGCGCATGACGGGGATCTGATTAAAGTCCGCGCCGGAACCTATGTAGGCAACCTCACACTAAATAAAAAAATCCGGCTCGAAGGAGCAGACCGTCCCACGTTACGGGGCGAAGGCGTAGCCAGCGTGATAACAGTGCTCAGTGCTGGGTGCGTCATTAGCGGGTTCATTATTGAGCACGGCGGTGGGGATCTAACCCGCGAAGACTCCGGCATCTTGCTCAGATCGAGCAACAACCAAATCGAAGACAACGAACTGCGAGACATACTCTACGGAATCTATCTCTACAATTCGCATGGCAATACCCTGCGGCGTAATAGCGTTCGCGGCAGACCTGAACTGGAAGAAGGAGAGCGCGGCGCCGGACTGCACCTCTGGAGCTCAGCGGACAACATTATCGAGGAGAACATAATTTCCGAAGAGCGCGATGGGATGTACATCCAGAGTTCCCATGGCAATCAGATCCGGCGCAACCGAGTTTTCAACTTACGCTACGGCTTGCATTACATGTCCTCGGACAGGAATGTTTTTGAGGACAATCTCTTCTCCAATAACGTGGCGGGTGCGGCGATCATGTACTCGAATCACATCGCGTTTCGCCGCAATGCTTTCATTCAGAATCGCGGATTCAGTTCTTTCGGCATCCTTTTTCAGGACTGCAGCGACCTGTTGGCCGAGGAAAACTTGATCATCGACAACGCCACGGGCATTTTCATGGAAGCACTGCGGAACACCACCTTCCGCCGTAACACAATTGCGAATAACGATGTCGCTTTGCAACTGTTCAGCAGTTCGGATGCAAACGTTTTCACCGAGAATAACTTCATTGACAACTTGAGTCCGCTGCGTCTCATTGGCAAAAGCACCACTACAAGCTGGTCCGAGAACGGACGCGGGAATTATTGGAGCGAATACGAGGGTTACGACTTGAACGAAGACGGCCGTGGCGATGTGCCGCTGAAGATTCAGAACGTCTTCGAGTACATGGAGGGCAACCATCCGCGCCTACGCCTTTACCTTGACAGTCCTGCCGCTCGGGCGATTGCAGTGGCCGAAAAGACGTTCCCGATTTTGAGGGGATCAGCGGAAGTTGATCAGGCGCCGCTGATGAAGCCTGTTCAATTGCGCTACTCGGTCGCGTTGGAGCGACCCGCGAGTCGTACTCATTCCGGTTTGATGATCGCCTCGCTGTTGATTCTGACGACGGCGACCATGGCGATCTGGAGAGGGCAGAAGCTCTAACAATGACCATTCAAGTCAGAAAGCTTACTAAGAAGTTTAAAGACGTCGTCGCTGTCAACGATGTCTCGTTCGACGTGGAACGAGGCGAGACCTTCGCCCTGCTCGGACCAAACGGAAGTGGCAAGACCACAACCTTGAAATCCCTGGTTGGGCTGACGTTGCCAACTTCGGGAAGCATTACGGTGGAAGGCTTCGACGTCCTGCGTCATGGTCGTGAGGCCAAGCGGTTGATCAGCTTTCTTCCCCAGCGCCTTAGCTTTAGCGATCAGTTGACCGGACGAGAGGTCCTGGAATTCTTCTGTCGCTTGCGGCGAATACCGTCGCAACGGATCGATGAGACCTTAAACACGCCGAACTTCCATTTCAACGGGTTCTTCGACAGATCCGTCAGCCAATTCTCAGGGGGCATGATTCAGCGGCTTGGACTAGCCGTCGCCTGCCTGCCTGACGCTCCGGTCCTGGTTTTGGATGAGCCGACTGTTAGCCTCGACCCCAACGGCGCCATTCAGTTTCGCGAGTTTCTTGCTTCGCTCAAACGTAAAGGTAAAACGATTGTGTTTTCCTCTCACGTGCTGGCAGATGTTGAGCAGTTAGCGGACCGAGTCGGGATCATGGTGGGAGGACGCCTGGTTGCCTTGCAGTCAATTGCGGCCTTACGTGCGGAGTTATTACTGAGTGCTCGAATGCGGATCACAATCGAGAAGTTTGATTCGCAGTTGGTCCAGGCAGCCAGGCGCGCCGGAGCGAGTGAGGTGAGGCTCGAGGGAGATTCACTGGTGCTGAAGTCTCGCGGGGAAGATCGGCTGGAGATTTTGCGAGCGATAGAAGCCGCTGGAGGTCGCATTGCGAGTTTCGGCACTGAAGAGTTGTCGCTGGAAGATATCTATATGAACTATGTGAATGAGGATGTCCCTAACGGATGAACTTCTCGCTGAAAGCGCGCCTGGCGGCGTTGTCTCTGCTTTTGCTCATCGGTTGTGCGACGAGCACGGTAGAGCCGGTGCCGCTCGCGCCGGAGGACATGTGCGATTACTGCAGAATGATAATTTCGGAAAAGCGTTACGCGGCTGAATTCATAGGCAGCGATGGGCAGGCATTCAAGTTCGATGACATTGGTTGCATGGCCAACTTTATTAGAAGCAAAAGGAACACGACGAAAGTAGTCGCGCGCTTTGTAATGGACTTCGATTCACGTCAATGGATTAAAGCTGATGATGCGTATTATGTGCGTTCCCCAGAACTGACGACGCCGATGAATGGAGGCATCGTCGCTTTTGTCGACCAATCGAAGGCGCAGGAAGCGGTGGGCAAATATCATGGCACGCAGCTTCGCTCCAAGGATGTTTTCAATCCGTAACCCAGGATCATGGACACAAACGCGGTCACAACCATTGCTCGACAGGAACTGGTCATCAATATTCGCAACCGGTGGACGCTCGTGTTTGCGGGGGTCTTTGGAATTCTGGTGCTGGCGATTTCTTACTTTGGCTTAGTTACGGCCGGCACGGTGGGATTTCAAGGCTTCGCACGCACTTCGGCGAGCTTGCTGAACATGGTGCTTTACATCGTTCCCCTCGTGGCACTGACGATGGGCACACTCAGTTTTAGCAGCGAAAAAAGCGCGAGCGAGTTGTTATTTTCGCAGCCTGTAAGTCGCGGCGAAATTCTGCTCGGCAAGTTCCTGGGGCTGTTTGCTTCGATTTTCACTGCGACGTTGATCGGCTTCGGCCTCGCCGGTGTCATCATTGCAGCAAAAGCAGGAACTGAAGGTTCCCTGCGTTATCCCGCATTAGTCGGTTTCTCGCTGCTTCTGGCCCTTATCTTTTTGAGTTTGTCAGCTCTCATTGCGGCAATTTGCCGGCGCAAGAGTAAAGCTTTTGGCGTGGCGCTGTTTGTCTGGTTTTTCTTTGTGCTCTTCTATGACCTGCTGGTGATCGGAGTGACCTTTCTGCTGCAGGAGCGCACGGCCAACGCTTTCATCTTCGGTTCACTGTTCGGAAATCCCGTGGACATGGTGCGCATAGCGACTCTGATTACCCTCAATGGCAAGGATATTTTCGGTGCCGGCGGCGCGGCGCTCCTGAAATTCCTGGGTGGTGAGGGCATGAGCATGGCGCTTTTACTGCTCGCGCTTTCCTGCTGGGTAGCCCTGCCATTATTCGTAGCCCAAAGATTGCTGAAACATCAGGATATTTGATTTCCAAACCTCTCGGCGATGATGCGATATGAAGAAACTATACGTCGCTGGAGTTGCCGCGATCATTATCGTCATCGCGATCGTCTCGCTGCTCTACTTTCGCTCCGACGAGCGGAACGAGCGCTTGCACTATGAACGCGAAGAGACCGAACTGATAATTGCAAATCTCCCGCTGGCAGACTTCACCATCTACAAAGCAGGAACAAGTCTTCAAGATGCGGTTGCCTTATCACCCATTAACCGCGAAAGAGTCTGGCTGGCGCCGGGTAATTACTTCTTGAAGGCTAATCTCGGCGCGCGGACCTTTTTCTATCCGCTTCCAATGGTGAGTTATCGCGGCGGTCCTGACGCAGAAGGCACACTCACGGTGACAATTCGTTCGCCGCAGGCGGATTATCCTCACGGGTTGCTGCCAGATTCACCTGACTTCGTTTTCATTCCCTCGGGGCACTTTCTTTTCGGTGACCATTTGCGCGTCCAGGAACCACATTATGTTTGGCTGGGTGGGTTCTTCATTAGCCCGTTTGAGGTGAGCAATGCTGAATTCCGCCAATTTATGATCGACTCTCGGGGATACGCGAACGATACGAATTGGACGGAGGCCGGACGAAAATGGAAAGCCGCAAACCCCTCACACGTAACGGCGCAGTTGAAACCGACAGACGGGGAATTCGAGCGTTTTGGTCAGGCTGATCAGCCGGTCGTACATGTTAATTGGTTTGAAGCCAATGCCTATTGCCATTGGTTAAGCAACACCATTGGCGGTGGAAAATGGATCTTTGCTTTGCCGACCGAAGCCGAATGGGAAAAGGCAGCACGAGGACCGGATAATTTTGATTACGCACTTGGCATGAACATAAGTGATAACGAGGCAAGGTTGTATAACTGGAAAAAGAATCCGGGAGCCGAGGTGACAGTTATTGGTCTCCAGG
>JBAPXA010000337.1:0-12971 GCA_049283975.1 Pyrinomonadaceae bacterium
CGAACGCAATGGTTATGCGGTCGCCGTTTGGGATCGTGAGCCGGCCGTGCGCGAGCGCTTTCTGGCGGGCACGAAAGGAAAGCGGCTGTTTGACTCGAGTTCTCCCGAAGAGTTTGTCCGCGCCCTCGAGAGACCACGCAAGATCATCCTCCTGGTAAAGGCAGGTGATCCCGTCGATTGGACGATCAATCTGATCAAGCCCTTTCTCGACAACGGCGACATCATCATCGACGGTGGCAATTCACACTTCAAAGATACGGAGCGTCGCGAACAGCAACTGAAAAGCGAAGGTTATTTCATGATTGGTTCGGGGACCTCCGGCGGTGAAAAAGGAGCATTACTTGGTCCTAGTTTGATGCCGGGCGGCGACCGCAATGCTTATGAAAAGATCCGCCCGATTTGGGAAGCGATTGCGGCCAAAGTTCCCGATGGCCCTTGTGTGACATACATCGGACCGGGCGGGTCGGGGCACTTTGTGAAGATGGTTCACAATGGGATTGAGTATGGCGACATGCAGCTCATTGCCGAAGCGTACGGCTTATTGCGGACTGGATTCGGACTCGGCGTTGATCAAGTAGCAGAGATCTTTGAGGAGTGGAACAAAGGCGACCTCGAATCTTATCTAATCGAAATCACCGCGAAGATCCTGCGCGTGAAGGATCCCGAGACAGGTCAGCCGTTAGTTGATCTAGTGCTCGACAAGGCGGGCCAGAAGGGAACGGGGAAGTGGACTAGCCAATTAGCACTCGATCTCGGCGTGGCGATCCCGACCATCGATGCCGCGATCGTAGCGCGCACGCTTTCGTCACAAAAAGAGGCGCGGGTTTTCGCGAGTGACAGGATCCACGGAATCACGAAGGAGGGCGCGGGCAAGTATGATCAGGGCGTGAAAAATCAGATTCACGACGCGCTCTACGCCTCGAAGATTTGTTCCTACGCCCAAGGTATGAATTTGATTAAGGCGGGCTCCGATGAGTTTGGCTGGAACATCAATCTCAGCGAAGTAGCGCGCATTTGGCAGGGTGGCTGCATCATTCGCGCGAAGTTTCTGGGCCGAATCAAAGAGGCGTATCAACGTAACCCACAGCTCGCGAGTTTACTTCTGGATGAGGAATTCAATCAGAGCATAGAACAAATGCAGCCGGGCTGGCGTGGAATGGTCGCGCAGGGAATAGAGCTCGGTATGTCGGTGCTGGCAATGAGTGCGAGCCTGGGGTACTTCGATATGTATCGCAGTGCGCAATTACCCTTGAACTTGACACAGGCGCAGCGGGACTTTTTTGGATCGCATACTTATGAGCGCGTAGACAAGCCAGAGCTGGGATTTGTTCACACGGAGTGGGAAAGGATTGGCGATTGACGATTGGAGTCTTTCGATAATGCCTGTTTCCACTAAAACTCGGATTTGTCGCGAAGACGCCAAGGCGCCAATTGGCAATTGGCAATCGCAAATTCTCAATCAAACGTCCTGACTCCTCCATGCAAGTGCAAGTTTTCGAAACTCCGGAACAGGTAGCGCGTGCAGCGGCCCAATACATCGTCAACCTCGCCAAGCCTGTGACGCACACTCGCCCTTTCAGCGTCGTCTTGTCAGGCGGAAACACACCGCGACGCGTTTATGAACTGCTGGCGACGGACGAATTCAAGGGTCAGCTTAACTGGCAGCTCGTGCACCTCTTCTTTGGAGATGAGCGTCCTGTTCCCCCCGACGATCCTGCAAGTAATTACGGCATGGCTTTGGCTACTCTGATTTCTCGCGTGCCCATACCCGAACGTAATGTGCATCCGATCTCGGGAGCTGGTGACCCCCATGACAACGCGAGCAACTATCAGCAGGAACTCGGGTCTTACTTTGCCGGTTCAGACTCGCCGCGGTTTGATTTGGTCTTGCTCGGAATGGGAGAAAATGGACATACGGCGTCACTGTTTCCCGGGAGCAACGCGCTTTCTGAAAAGGGCGCGTGGGTGGTTTCCAATTGGGTGAAGCGACTAAATGAGTTTCGCATCACGCTGACGGCGCCAGCGATCAATTCCGCAGCGCAAATACTCTTTTTGGTAATCGGTGCTAACAAGGCCGCGGCGTTGGCGGCGGTTCTGAGTGGACCTCTGCAACCCGACTTGCTACCGGCGCAGCTCATTAAACCGAGTCAGGGTGAGTTGGTCTGGATGGTGGATGCAGCAGCGGCTGCGCAACTCTAACGGCTTACCGCCGAGCCGCAGAGTCACATCGTCACAGAGTCGCTAACAAAACAAGAATAAAAAGTCGCAAAATCTAACTCTCTATCCTGTTTTTTCTCTGTACGTTGCGATCGGCGTCTCGGCGGTAAGCCGTTTGAGCCTGAGTACGATTCCCTAAAAATCCGAAACTGCCAAGCTGGCTTAGCAGCGCACGTAGCCCAAAAGCCAGAACACTAGAATAAAAATCAGAATGGTGGAGATGCAGCCGCCACCAAACTTCCAAGCTGCGGCACCAGCAAGAAGTCCGCGCAGAGGTCCTTCCATAACTTTTACTCCTCAGGCCGATCAGTGATGGCCAAGATTTAAGAATCTATACGCTGCCGCTGCACTTAGCGCGCGCCGGCTGCTTTCTGTTTTCCTTTTGCTTCCTCGAGCCGCGCGCCCAATTCCTCAATCTCTTCTTCGCTTAGGATCTTTCGCGCTTTCTTGAACATCTCGCCCTCTTCCTCTTCCACGTGATGTTCGACGTTCTCTTTGAGCACGGTAAACTTCGCGGTCCATTCTTCAGCATCCTTGGGCTCCGCTGCGAGCTCAGCCAGGAGCCGCTTTACGACTTTATGCTCTTCGTAAGCCTCGAGCGAGATGTCATGCGTCTCATCTGCCTTCTCGAGCACGGGGTAAAGAATTGTTTCCTCGATTTGTGCATGAATGTCGAGTTCGCTCTTCAACTGCGTAAACAATTCTTCTCTGCCTTTGAGTGCCCGCTCAGTCGTCGCGTCAATTTTCTCCATTAATCCAGCGACCGTCTTGTGGTCGTTTTTTAGTAATGTAAAAGCGTCCATTGTCTGGTTTCCCCTCCTGAAAATTCAAATGTCGCACGGTAATCGGACACCGTTAGACCCTCTAGAGTTGACTCCGCAAGCAAAGTGCCAGAGGTCAGTTTCGAGTTCCGCATTACTTCACGGCACTCTGTTTTAGAAACGCCAGCAACGCCTTTTCGCCGGCGTGTAATGTTCGGCCCCGATATGCGAGAAAGGCCTCAAGAGTCTTGAAGTGGCCGTCGATAACGTGGCCTCGCTGAAAGCTTTCAATTACGGCTGGACAAATGTACGAGCTGCGACAGACTGCCGGGGTGTTGCCCAACATCTCGGCGGTCTCCTTAATCGCTGCCACGACTTTCCGTTTGCGCTCTGGCAACTTTTCCTCAACCTCTGTCCCTGAGCGCGCCAGCGCACACGCGCAAATTATTGTTCCGGCCCAAGTGCGAAAATCCTTGGCGCTAAATCGCTCGCCCATGATTTCCTTGATGTACTCGTTGATGTGACGGTTAGTAACGTTGACGAATTGCCCGTCGCCGTTCTGATATTTGAATACTTCCTTGCCCGGCACTTTTAATAAGTTGCGAACCACTTTCGCGACCTGCCGGTCCTTCAGCTCTCGTTGATGCTGCACCCCAGACTTACCAGGGAAATCAAATTCAACTACTTCGCCTCTCACGCTCACATGCTTTGGGCGTAGCGTCGCCACGCCATAGCTTCCGTTCTCTGACGCGTAAACCTGGCTTCCCGGCCGCATGAAACAAGTGGACAAGACGCGAACAATAGTCGCAAGGACTCGTTCCCGGCCCAGTCCGGGCTGTCGCAAATGTTTGCTTACCGTGCTGCGCAACTTGGGAATCGCTTGCGCAAATTTGATCAGGCGTTTGAACTTCTTGAGTTCCTGTGCGCGGACATGGTTTTCGTGATAGCGATACTGCCAGCGTCCGGCGACGTCCTTACCCACCGCCTGCAACCTGCCTCCCGCAAACGCATTGATGGCTACATCAGTCCACGCCGGAGGGATAGCTAGCGCTTTGATGCGTTTCAAATCTGCGGCGCTCACTTTGCGGCCATCGCTATACTTGTAACGAAAGCCACTTTTTGGTGAACCCAGACGGATGATCCCGCTTTGGTGAAGCCTCTCGGTACTTGTCATGCGAGTGTTGGGAGACAGGCACGAGAGTTGATAGTGCAAAAAGAACCGCGTGCGGCGGATTCTTTCGGAACAATAGGTGAGCGAGCGAGGGGAAGTTTGGTCAAGCTTTCAAGAAAGTCCGGACAGAAGCGGTTCTCCACAATCTGTATCCTTTGTGGTGCTGTAATCTCCACCAAAGAGCGCGATGAAGCTACGCCGCTTTGTCTGATTTGCCAGGCACGACAACTAAACGAGCACTTCAGGAAGAGCCAGACAACGGTCGCGACTGACTCAGATCGCGCAAGGCCGGCTTGATTGTTAACTACTTTCACTTGCGCTTTTGATCGCCGCGATCGCCCTGCCCGGCCGGCACTTTGGTCTTCGCAGCCTGTCTTCGATCCTGCGCCAGCGAACGTCCCACGTCGTCCGACTCCTTGAACTGTCCCTCGCCGTCCCTACGCACAAAACGTTTGTCAGTTCCCGTATCAATCAGTTCGCGATCAGATGACTTAGCAGATGATTTCTTTGCCACGGCTTTCTCCTTGTTGTGTAGGCTTCCTATACATCGCCCGCCCGCCGTTGTTTAGTTACAGACCAGTAAATGCACTAATGAATGCTGCCGCCGTTGAACCGCAATCGCGGTGCCGAGTTCAAAACTAATTTATTCCCAAAGAAAGCGATTGCCGGCGGGAGTGGATCAATTCTGTGGCCCTCGCCCTTAGAACGAACCCGCGGCTGGTTCGTCGGCTCAATGTTTGCAGAGCAAGTGGTTTGGCCAAATCAAAATCAACAGGGGGGTGAACGAGATGCCGAGAGGTGATAAAGGAGCTTACACGGATAAGCAGAAAAGACAGGCCGAACACATTGAAGAGAGTTACGAAGAGCGCGGCACCTCCAATAAAGAGGCCGGGCGTCGCGCGTGGGCCACGGTGAATAAAGAATCAGGCGGCGGTAAAAAGAGCGGTAGCGGTCGCGGCAAGAAAGGGAACAAAAGTGCTTCCAAGAAGGGCGGCAAGAAAGGCGGGAAGAAAGCCGCGAAAAAGAGTAGTTCCAGGAAGAGCACTTCTAAGAAACGCTGAGAGCGCTGAAGCAGCATGACCACTAGACGAAGAACAACACCAACCAAGCGAAAGAAAGCGAGCGCCGCGAAAGCAGGCGCCGCGCGAAAAACCGCGGTTCAACGAGTCTCCGACAAAAAAGAGATGGGGCAACTGAGAGAGCCAATGTCACCGCTGCCGGCGCAGCACCAACGCAAGCCGGGCATTGAGTCGAAACTCGAACCCCGGCCTCGTTATCAAGCGCCGCTCTATAAAGGTTCAGGCAAGTTGAGCCAAAAGGTTGCTCTGATAACCGGAGGCGATTCCGGCATTGGGCGTGCGGTTGCAGTCCTCTTTGCGCGCGAGGGCGCGGATGTCGCGTTCACGCACCTGCATCAGGAGCAAGGCGATGCCGCAGAAACTCAGGCGGCGATTGAGGCTGAAGGCCGCAAGGCCCTGGCACTTCGCGGTGATCTTCGCGAGCCTGCTTTTTGCCGCGACGTTGTGAAGCAGACAGTGAAGCAGTTTGGCAAACTCGACATTCTGGTTAACAACGCTGCATTTCAACAGCATCAGGAGTCGTTAGACGAACTGTCGGACGAGCAACTCGATCGCACCTTCAAGACAAACATCTACGCTTATTTTCGCGTGACCAAAGCCGCTCTTCCGCATTTGCAGAAGGGGAGCGCGATCGTAAATACCGGATCGATTACCGGCCTCGAAGGCAGCAAGGGTTTGCTTGACTACTCTGCGACCAAGGGCGCGATTCACGCTTTCACCAAGTCTCTGGCGCAGAATCTTGTCGAGAAGGGCATTCGGGTGAATTGTGTGGCGCCAGGGCCGGTCTGGACGCCGCTGAATCCTTCCGATCAGAAAGTGCAGGATGTTGCTCAGTTTGGCGCAGACACGCCCATGAAACGGCCGGCGCAGCCGGAAGAAATCGCCCCCGCCTTCGTCTACTTCGCTTCAGAAGTGGATTCAAGTTACGTAACAGGTGAAGTACTAACGCTGCTCGGCGGTGAAACAACGGCCGGGTAAATTCAAATTGGAGGGTTCAGATAATGGGTGACAATGGCAGCGGCAGCACAGGAGTAGTCGCAATTCTCGTGATCTTCGTCATCATCGTGGTGGCGGCACTGTTCGTATTTGGCGGGCGTATCTTTAGCGGGGACAAGAAGATCAACGTCAACGTTTCCGCACCGTCAGCACCGGCACCCTCTCAACCGGCGCCGGCGCCTTCACGATAAATCGCGCAAGTTCTTTAACGAGCGGTACTTGGAAATCAGCACCTATTAGTAGTTCTTAGTAATCATCGTGAGAGAACTTCGGAAGGAAGGACAGCGGCGGCTGTATGTCGTCACCGCGCCGCGTTTTACTGGCGAGGCTTTCGACGTCACGCGGCATTCACTTGACCAGTCGTTTCAAGGCTGGCTGCACGCAATCGCAGCGACTGAGGAGCTAAATATGTCGGCACAGGCAATAGCAGTCAACAGCGACCTCCGACGCCCCAGTGAACTCACACAAAAGCGCGCCTTACAACTTTGTCACCCATTCGAGGGTCGGCAGGTTCGTGAGGCGGGAAACTTGCGGCCGAGCAAACTGACAACGCAAGAATATGTGCAGGTTATGATGGCTACGATCCGCGAGGGTCGCCACCATGCCCGCTGGCCCAAAGAAGTAGTTGCCCAATTCCTTGCCGCTGAAGTGATCGTCAGCAGCGAGCAATAGGCAGTAGGTAAAAGGTGCGCAGCCTCAATTGGATAAACGCTAAGGCGCAAAGTCGCTGAGGCGCAAAGAAGAAGGATACGGTTCAGGGTAGCAGATGATCTTCTTTGCGTCTCCGCGACTCAGGCCTTAGCGTTAAAGCGCAGGGTTAGTTACCTATAGTGACATCACTCACCGTGGCGCGAGGCTTAAACCTCGTGCTCTTTTATTTAAGAACGGGCGACGGCGAAGCCATTGCTGCTTTTTGATTCTCAGCGTCCAGCCACTGCTTTAGTGGTGCGAAGTAGTCAATGATTGCCGTTGCATCCATCTTGTCTTCGCCAGTCATTGTCTTCAGGGCTTCCGGCCACGGCTTGCTCAAGCCCAGCGCCAACATCTGACTCAGCTTTTGTCCCGCCTGCTTGTTTCCGTAGATTGAACATTGGTAGAGCGGCCCGTTGAAGCCCGCTTCTCTACAGAGAGCGCGATGGAATTGAAACTGTAAGATCGCGGCCAGAAAGTAACGCGAATAAGGAACATTAGCTGGAACATGATATTTCGCCCCGGCGTCAAAATCCTGTTCCGAGCGCGCCACGGGAGGCGCCACCCCCTGATACTTTTTGCGTAAATCCCACCAGGCCTTGTTGTAATCTCCCGGCCCTACTTCACCGGAAAAAACTTTCCAACGCCACTGATCCACAAGATATCCAAAAGGCAGGAACGCCACCTTGTCGAGAGCGCGGTTCAAGAGGAAGCCAATGTCGGCGCTTTGATCCGGCACTTTTTCAATCAAACCGATCTGTTTGAGATATGGCGGAGTCACCGAGAGGGCAATGGTGTCGCCAATCGCTTCGTGAAATGCATCGTTCGCACTGTCGCGATAGAGAAAGGGCTGTCCGGCATATGCCATCTGATAATAGTTGTGTCCCAGCTCATGATGGATTACCGAGAAATCCTCCTCGTTAATCTGAATGCACATCTTCAGGCGCACATCTTTTTCGTAGTCGACGTCCCAGGCGCTTGCATGACAGACGACTTCGCGATCGGAAGGCTTAGTGAAGAGCGATCGTTCCCAAAAGGTTGCAGGCAGTTGTTCAAAACCCAGCGAGGTGAAAAACGATTCGCCGTAACGAACCATCTGTTTCGCATCCGTATTGCGACTCTTCAGTGTGGCCGTTAGGTCGTAGCCACGATCGCCACTGCCTTGTGGTGCAATGATTGGGTAAACGTTTCCCCATGTCTGCGCCCACATGTTGCCTAGCAGATGAGCTGGTATGGGCCCGTCTGGTGGCACGACTTCTTTGCCGTATTTTTCGGAGAGCTTGCGGCGCGTGTAGGTGTAAAGGGAATCGTAAAGCGGCTTCACTTGCTGCCAAAGTCTCTCCATTTCGGCAGCGAAGGCTTCGGGTTCCATGTCGTACTTCTCGCGCCACATAGCCCCCGTGTCCTTGAACCCCATTTCGCGGGCACCCTTATTGCTCAGTTCCACAAAGCGTTCGTAGTCTTTCCGATAGGGAGGCGAAACCTGGTGCCAGCCGAGCCAGATGCGTTTAAGCTCTTCGGGATTGCGGCTGTTAGCGAGAATCTCTTCCATGTCGCCCAGACTCAGACATTTTCCTTTGTCACCGTCAGGGCAGTACTTACCCTTGCCGTAGTCGCCTTCGAGAGACGCTGCCAGCTTGGTGATTTCCTCACGTTCCGCGGGATTGTCTGGAGCAGGTAACACGAGTGCGAGCTTGAGCAGTTTTAGTTTGCGCTTCTGGTCAGGTGACAGGTCCAGGTCTTCGAAGCGGCGCGCCTCTTTGGCAAGTTCAGTGGTGGCCTCGATCACGGCCTTATTTGCCTCAGCTGAAAGCGCCTCGGTGGCGTCAGTGATGTTGGTGCTTTTCTCCCAATCCGCACGACTGAATTTAACGTTCAGCTCGAGCAACCGCTTTTCTGCGTCCGCAAGAAACTGATCCGCTTCGGCGGGTGTTGCTTTGCCCGTAGTGTCGGTGCTGCCGGGATTTTTGGTGCAGGATACAAGCATAGCCATTGAGCAGACTATAAACAGCAACAAGGCGATCGCGAAACGAGTCGTGAGTGCGCGCTTCAACATGATCCTCATCCTCCTGATGGGCCCTGAATCTAAATTTTGGGGGTGAGTAATAGTACAGGGTAAGTGGGAACAGGGGAAACGGGATTGGCGTGGGTGATGGGGTGATGGGGAGAAGGGGAGAAGAGAAGGGGAGATGGGGAGAAGGGGCGACATGCTATGCTTTCCTCATGAAGCGATTTCTCAAGGAAGCTCTCAACGCGGGGCTAATTGTGCTCGCCATCCTGTCAGCAGGGTTGGGCCTGAAGGGATTTCTGCTATCAAGTCACTTCATTGACGGCGGAGTAACCGGAATCTCCATGCTGCTTTCGAGTGTGCTCGGATTTCCGCTCGCGATCCTGATCCTGATCATCAACCTGCCGTTCATCGCGATTGGACTTCGTCAGATTGGCTGGAAATTTGCGCTCCGCAGTGGCTTCGCGATTGCGGGGTTGTCTCTCTGTCTAGCGTTCGTGCACTACCCCGATGTTACTTCCGATAAAGTACTGACAGCAGTCTTCGGCGGCTTCTTCATTGGCGCTGGCATTGGTTTGGCAATTCGAGGCGGCGCGGTCCTGGATGGAACTGAGATCGCAGCCCTGCTCGTTAGTAAGAGCAGCAGCCTCTTCCGCGTCGGCGACGTAATCTTGCTGCTGAACATCGTAATTTTCTCAGCCGCCGCCTTTTTTCTGGGAATTGAAATCGCGCTTTATTCAGTCCTCACCTACTTCGCGGCTTCGAAAACGATAGACTTTATTCTTCACGGAATAGAGGAATATACGGCGGTAACAATAATGTCGGAAGGGAGCGACGCGATTAGGGAGGCTATTGTGCAGCGCATGAAGCGGGGTGTGACGGTTTACAAGGGCCAGGGTGGAAAGACGGGAGTCGACCATGACATCCTCTTTTGCGTGGTCACTCGTCTAGAGATTGGGCGTGTGAAGAATCTCGTGAAGGAAATTGATCCGCACGCGTTCCTGGTTATCAATCCGCTTTCAGACGCTGTGGGTGGGATCACGAAGCGCAAGACACTGCACTAACAAATTGCCGTTTGACGATTGCCAATTGCCAATTGGTCGTTTCCCCGAGTTGGTCGGTAAAAGTGAGGTAATTGTCACTGCGCGCTTTCGAATCGCCAATTGGCAATCGCCAATCGCCAGTCTTCTCTAAGGTTTCATCCTTTGGTTGGGCAACACTCCTGAATCAACCGTCTCGCCTGTGCGCGAAACCGTCTGGAAATAGAATTGATCGCCCACGATCTCCGCGACAATGAAAGACATGTCACGGTCGAATGCCTTATCAGTTATCGCTGAATTGTCGCGCACGTCTCCCGAACGAAGTTTCCCGCCAGCGCCAGAGACGAAATAGTAGATCCCCTTCTGCGGCTTGATGCGTTCATAAAAGTGATCGTGTCCGGTTAGTACCAGGTTCACGCCATACTTTACGAAAATCGGTTCGACAACCTCTCGCAGTTGCTTATCCGAACCGTGCTTCCCTCCAGAAGAATAGGGCGGATGATGAAAGAAGCAGATCTTCCATTCCGACGTGTCCTTCGCCAACTCGCTCTCTAACCATTGCAGCTGCTTCTTGTCGAGGTAATTGCTGTTCAAGGCATAGAAGGCAGCATTGCCCTTCGTGAAGCGGTAATACTCTTTGCCATCCATGTTGAAGTACTGGTAAAAGCGCTGAGCCGGCTCGTCGTGATTGCCGAGTGACGCATAAAACTTAACCTTCATATCGAGCAGGGGGCGGTAGACGTCTTCAAACTTCAACTTAAAGTCTTTCGGGCTCTCACCGCCATACATGTTGTCGCCCATCATCAAGACAAAGTCGAAGGGAAAAGCCTTGCGATATTCAAGCATCACATCCGCAACTTGATGTTGCTTCTCACTGCCGGTGCCCGTGTCGCCGATAATTCCAAAGCGTACCGAATTGTCTTTCAACGGTAGGCTAACCTTTAACAGCGAGTGCGATACTGCCGCCGCGGGGACGCGGTTCTGGTTAGCGACTGCTGCCGTTTGCGCCCAAGAGTTAAAGTTGACGCCGCTCGCAATTAGCAGCGCCAGGATCAATAGGTAACTACGACTTCGTTTCATTCTCACCCTCCGTGATGCTTCAGACCTATGGCAAGGCGTTTACCATGTAATCAACTATCAAACTGTTATCGGTATCAACCAGCAGTAGATTCCGCTGAACAAAACGGTATTTCACTTCCTTGGGCAATTGCGGAAGCTTCAAGAGAAGTGTCGGCGGAATTTGTGTTAACTCCTTCGTCTCCGGATAAGGGTAGTTAACCTTCAGCGGCACACCCGCCGTGTCCGCTTCCAGAATTGTCTCGCGTAACTGCACCCGGTCAGTGCCTTTAAACTCAGTTTTGATGATCGCGCGAATGTAATCAGCCACGGTGGGAGTGAACATATAGCCGTGCTTGGCATAACTACGTTCTACGCGCAACGCATCCACAAACCGTTTTTGAAAGGCGCTGATTTGTTCTGGAGTGGAGTCCTTCGATAACGGAGGCAGCTTTTTCCTTACGCTCTCGCGGAGTGCAACATACTGCTTGACGCTCTTCCCGAAATCGTTCAGCAGCGTTTTCTCTTCTCGCGTCGCCGGCGCATTAACATTCGGTGCCTGCACCTGTTTGTTTTGTGTGGCAGCGAAGACCGCTGCAGGACTTATTAGCAGTAATGCCGACAGGACGTTTGCGGTGAATTGAATTTTTATTTTCATCGGCTATGAAACTCGCAAGCAGGGTGCCATTTCATGTCTTCTGCAGATTGTGTTTATCTGATCAGAAAGTTAACAGCTAACGGTTCGCCGAATGGCAGATGGCCGGAGCTGTGCCGTCTACGTTATTTTTTAGATCTATTCAATAAGAGGGCCCCCCAGCTTCAAATGTGCAGATGTATTCATTTCATAATTTCTCTGTTCGGGGATGATACGGAAACAGCTCGCTCTAAAATCTTAGATTCTGCCCGGTTTTGGCGGATTCCTCCCAACCCTGCCAGCCGCGGGCGACTTGGACCGAGCTTCTATAATGTCGGCTCCCACCGGCGAGGATCTGCCCCGAGTGGCACGACGTCCGCATAGGATCAGGCCGTCCCTCGTTTCCAGCAGCACCAGCAGCACGTTTTTCCAGGAGGCAGAAAAATGAAAGTCCACTCTGTGGGCCAACCCGCAACTTCATGGTTCAGTCTGATCGCTGCGGCGGTGGTTCTAATTGTCGCGTTGCAGCCGGAAGTGGTCCAGGCCCAGAAAGGAAAGAAGGGTCACGACAAGAACAAGGAAAGGACGGCGTTTGCCAGTCACACTCTGTGGAGCGATCCGGGAGAGATTCAATCAAGAGATCTCCTGCATGGCCCGGGGTCACCCGCTTTGGCACCGTCGCCACCGTTTACTTTTGTCAAAGAGGACAAATCTGGTGAGTCACCAAAACTCGACGTGCGCGATGGGCGTGGCGTGCTCTGGAGCGTCAAGCTGGGTGAAGAGGCGCAATCCGAAACGACAGCAACTCGACTTGTTTGGGCGGTGGGATATTACGCTGAAGAAGCGTACTACTTCGAGAACGTCAAAATTCGAAAACTGCCGAAACATCTTTCGCGCGGTGATGAACACGTCGCGCCGGGTAATGTCCTCGTGGGCGTTCGCTTTGAACCGCGACGCTCGCACATAGAGCGAGACGACACATGGGACTGGGATCAGAATCCCTTCAAAGATACGAAGCATCTTAGCGGGCTGAAGATCCTGATGATTCTGCTTAACAATTTTGATGCTCGCGCGGCTAATAATCGGATCCTTTACGACAAACGCTCGACTCAGAAAGAGGCGCGCTATTACGTTACAGATCTGGGGGCGACCCTGGGTCGCGCCGGAGGCTTAGGCGGCAAACGAACCAAAAACAATCTCGAAGACTTCCTCTCGACCCGTTTTGTCCTGGGAATTGAAGACGGGGCAGTAGAGTTTGACTACGACACGCGACCATCCAAACTTGGCCATCTCAGCGTTCTCTATCCGCCGTATTACGT
>JBAPXA010000338.1:0-3616 GCA_049283975.1 Pyrinomonadaceae bacterium
TTACTGGACCCCAAACGAAGTGTTTTTCAAACAACGTTCTGTTGCACTTCGAAGTTGAATCTGCGAATGACCAATGGAAAATGATTTTGGACCTGCTCCGGACTCCTGACTAATGCCCCAACGAAACGCTCCCGAGCCAAAGCCCACCTTCTTCAAGACCCCAACTGATTTCCGCAAATGGCTCAGCAAACATCACGATCGCAAGGCCGAATTATGGGTAGGCTTTTTCAAGAAAGCTTCCGGTGCGCCAAGCATTACCTGGCCCGAATCCGTTGACGAGGCTTTGTGTTTTGGCTGGATCGACGGAGTCCGCAAGAGCATCGACGAAACAAGTTATAAGATCAGGTTTACGCCGCGACGATCGCGCAGTATCTGGAGTGCAGTTAACATCAGACGAGTCGCCGAACTGACAAAGGAGAAGCGAATGCAGCCGCCGGGCGAAAAGGCCTTTGCTAACCGATTAGAGTCCAAGTCGGGGATCTACGCTTATGAACAGGGGCAACCCGAGCTCCCGGAGACGTATGCAAAAGAGTTACGAAGGAACAGGGCAGCCGAGAAGTTCTTCGAATCGCAACCACCGTCATATCGCAGACTCGCGATGTGGTGGATCGTTAGTGCAAAGCAGGAAGAAACCCGTATGAAGCGTCTGCGGAAGCTCATCGAATCATCAGCCGCAGGCCGACGCATCTGAGGAGTTGGAGCCGACTCACGAGGACACGGAATGTATCGCAGTCTGGATGCTGAGAAGATCATTCTCACGGTCAAGACGTTAAGCAAACGAATTGAGGAACGCTTTCCCGGTTCAGGCCTCAATCGAGTTTGCGGCGAGCTACAGACCGTCGCTGTAAAATCTCAACAGCGTTCCAATTGGATTGCCAAACCCCTCACATCCCTGCGCTTGCTCGTGGCGCTTTTGATTACGACTATGATCGCGGGCCTGGCAATGATCGTTCGCAGCTCTTCCCTTCCTCGTAATGGATTTGATTTGGTGGGACTGGTGCAAGTGTCGGAAGCAGGCCTGAACGTTGTCATTCTCCTCGGCGCTGGGATTCTCTTCCTGGTCACCACAGAACGCCGGATTAAGCGCGGGCGCGCCCTCAAGGCCATACATGAACTGCGCGCCCTCGCGCACGTGATCGATATGCACCAGTTAACAAAAGATCCCGAGCGAGCTCTGGTGCGAACTAAAGGTACCGCGTCTTCACCCAAGCAAGAACTGACTCCCAGCGAACTTACAAGATATCTCGACTATTGTAGTGAGATGCTTTCCTTGATCGGCAAACTAGCAGCGCTCTATGTACAGCAGTTCGACGATCCCGTCGCTCTTGCGGCAGTTAACGATGTGGAACAACTCACCAACGGCCTCTCGCGAAAGATCTGGCAGAAAATTTCAATTGTTAATGCGGCCCGGTCGCATGCCCACCTTTAGCTTTGAACGCACCCCTTCCCATCGACGATGGCGTGGGCCCGAGTAGCCAATGGCTTCCGGCGGGAAACTGGAAAACTGTTCTGGAGTTCCTGATCGATCACTATCCCGGCGTTCCGAACGAAACTTGGATCTTGCGAATGGCGAAAGGTGAGGTTGTGGATGAGACCGGGCAGCAGCTGCATCCCGAGAGTCGCTATCGAGCGGGCGCCTGCATCTTCTATTACCGCGAATTGGAAAATGAAACTCCCATCCCCTTTTCCGAGTCGATCGTCTATCAAGACGAACATCTGCTGGTGGCTGACAAGCCTCATTTTCTTCCGGTAGTGCCTGCGGGTCGGTTCCTTCGTGAAACCCTGCTGGTCAGGCTGCGAAGTCAGGGGCAACCTGATTCACTAGCTCCCATTCATCGTCTCGATCGCGAAACTGCCGGGCTGGTGCTCTTCTCTCGAAACCCAGAAACCCGGGGAGACTACACAGCGCTGTTTCGCGAACGGAAGGTTAAGAAGGTGTACGAGGCTTTGGCGCGGACGCCTCGCAAATCAGAGCGTCTTGATTTTCCCCTAACGCGACGCAGTCGGATTGTTTCGGGTGAACCGTTCTTTCGCATGCAGGAAGCGTTCGGTAGGGCTAATGCAGAGAGTGTTATCGAACTCACCTGTATCGAGGGCGAAGTCGCGCGCTTTCGATTGCGACCACTCACTGGTAAGAAACATCAATTGCGAGTGCATCTGGCAGCCCTCGGATTCCCGATAGTCAACGACAGGCTCTATCCCGATAATGCTTTCGTCCAGCACTCCGATCGCGCAGACGATTTCGCAAAGCCACTAAAACTTTTGGCGCGATCCCTGGCCTTTACCGATCCTGTGACGGGCAAAGAACAATTCTTCGAAAGTCGCAGAGGATTTTCAGACATTGCCAATTGCCAACTGCCGATTTTCGATTGATTACATTCGCTAAGCGCCAATTGGCAATCGTCAAGCGGTAACTGCGGCTTACCGCACGGAAAGCGGCAAAGCCGCAATCGGCGGCAATCGAAAGACCCTGGAGGAAACTTGAACGTGCTACTAATCATCGTCGCTACACTACTACTCGTTACCCCGCAGTGGACGTCGCAGAGCAGCCGCACGATGGCACGTCTGCGCGGTGTCAGTGCCGTCAATGACCAAGTCGCGTGGGCAAGCGGCGCCGACAGCACAGTGTTGCGCACCGAAGATGGCGGTACTACGTGGAAAAAGCTAACTGTTACCTCAGACAAATTGGACTTTAGGGACATCGACTCGATCGACGAACGCACAGCGTATCTGCTCGCGATCGGCAACGGCGAGGCGTCGCGCATATACAAGACGACTGATGCCGGTCTCACCTGGACACTCCAATTTAAGAACACAGAACCGCAGGCGTTCTACGACGCCATGTCCTTTTGGGACGCGAATCACGGAATAGTCATCGGCGACTCGATTGCGGGCAAGTTCTGTATCTTGATAACTGACAATGGCGGGCGCACCTGGAATAGAGTTCCAGCGGAGTCTTTGCCCGCGGCGCTTGAAGGCGAAGGCGCGTTTGCCGCGAGTGGAACGAACATCGCGGTTTGGGGCAGATCACACGCCTGGATTGCGACAGGCGGCGCTGCGAAATCGCGGGTACTGCGGACTTCTGACCGAGGTCGAACGTGGAAGATTGTGGACACGCCATTGAAAGCCGGATCGTCAGCAGGGATCTTCTCAATCGACTTTCGTGATGCGAGGCATGGAGTGATTGTCGGAGGCGACTACGCTAAAGAAAACGAAGCGGTTGACAATCTGGCGGTCACACACGATGGAGGTGTTACCTGGTCATTAAGAAAGGGTCTTTCCGGGTACCGTTCGGTTGTTGCCTATGTTCCGCATGGTTTTGTAAAGACCAAAAGGATCATTGCCGTCGGACCAAGTGGTACGGACTACTCGTCTGACGATGGCGAAACCTGGAAGCGAGATGACGCGCCAGGTTTTGATACTGCGAGTTTTATCAGGAGTGCACGTGATTCAACTGTGGGTTGGGCTGCTGGTAAAGACGGGGCGATAGGCCGACTATCCATTAGCTGGTGAACGGCTGAAAGGCTGACTTCCTACCAAATCGCCGCCAAGACGCCGAGTGGATTTCCGACCGTCAATTGCCCAATGCCGATTTTGGTTCCAAGCCGGGCTGCGC
>JBAPXA010000339.1:0-13917 GCA_049283975.1 Pyrinomonadaceae bacterium
CCCCTGTGTTTTCAAACAAGAGGAGTGGTTCCTTGTGCTTGACCCGAGCCGACTTGGTCTCAACCATATCGTCCGGATGGCCGTTGGCGAGTAAGAGATCGGGGTCCCCGTCGTTGTCGTAATCAAAGAACTTCAGCCCCCAGCCACTCAGCAATTGTGTGCTCGGCGCGATCTCGCCGGGCTCATCCGTAAAGGTCAGGTCCATTCGGTTGTGATAGAGACTGAAGAATTCCTGATCGATGTTCGCGACGAAAAGGTCCTGCCACCCGTCGCCATCATAGTCTTCCGCGTCCACACCCATGCCTGACCGCGGCGTCCCCGCCTCGCCATAAGCCACCCCTGCCGCAAGCCCCGACTCTTCAAACATCCCTTTGCCTTTGTTGATGAAGAGAAAGTTGGGCATCGTGTCGTTGGCGACGAAGAGGTCCATTAGGCCATCGTTGTTGATGTCGGTCACAACCGCGCCAAACGACTTGCCGGGCGAGCCGGCGATCCCGGAGTCTCGGCTCACATCAGTGAACGTGCCGTTGCCCTTGTTGCGAAAGAGACGACTTGGACGCGGCTTAAAGATACGCGGGATGCAGTAGTAGTTTTGCGTCGCGGTCTTATCAACACAGAGGCGGTGCTGCGACCTGTCAAACTCAATGAAGCTTGAGACGAAGAGGTCGAGCTTGCCATCGGAGTCATAGTCGAACCAAACAGCGCAGGTGGACCAACCCGTGACGCCGACGCCCGCCTTTTCGGTGACGTCGGTAAAAGTCCCGTTGCCATTGTTGCGATAAAGGATATCTGGTCCATAGTTGGTGATGAAAAGGTCCTGCCAACCATCGCCGTCGTAATCACCTGCGGCCACCCCCATCCCGAACCTGCCGCCGGGTACTCCCGCCTTATCCGTAACATCAGTAAAAGTGCCGTCGCGGTTATTCCGAAAAAGCGCATTCTTTATCGGACTCATAGGCGTGTAGAAATCCGCTGGGCCGCTGTTGACCAGGTAGATGTCCATCCACCCGTCGTTGTCGTAGTCCAGGAAAGCGCCGCCCGCCCCGACCGTCTCCGGCAGGAAGCGTTCGGGTGAGTGCGCGTTAGTATGGACCCAACCGATCCCGCTCGCCTTAGCCGTCACCTCCACGAAAGTAATCGCTGGTTTAAATCCCTCGTTCGGACGTTGAGCGCGGGAGTCCAACGGCACGTTAAGAACCAGGATGGTGACTAACATTGCGGCGAGAATCTCATACCGGATTGCCGGATAGGAGAAGGCAGCGATCAATGAAACCAGACGAAACCGCGAGAAACAAGTTCTCGTCGTGTGATTTCGTGTGGCTTCCTGGAGGTTCATATAAGTAATAACGGACGTCGCCCAGGAGCAGGCAGACTAGCGCGGGGTTGGTGGCGCGAGCGAGTCGCTATCATCCTGTAATTTCTTCCCCTGGTTTTTTAGTCTCTCGACTATTCGCATCTCTTCCTGTGCCTTCTCCTGATTCTTAAGCCGGGCGTAAAGCATGGCGAGATTGTAGTGCGCTTTTGAATCGTCGGGACTCAACCTCACGCCAGCCTCTAGCGCCTGCTGAGCGCGCACGTAATCTTTCAGCTTCAGGTAGCTTGACCCTAGCGCCACGTGGGCGCTGGCAAGCGAAGGCGCCAGTTGAACCGACTTCTGAAAGAGTTGTATCGCTGCGGCGTCTTCGTTCTCAGCCTGGGCGATCAATCCCAGGTAATAGAAAGCTTCGGGAGTGCCTACGCCGTTCCCAACACTCTTCAAGAGCCACGTCCGTGCTTCAGCCTGCTTCTTCTGTTTGAGCAGCACGTAGCCGAGGTGCAGTTGGCCCTGCAAGTCGTCGGGTTTCAACTTTAAGAATTGCCGGAAGGATTGTTCGGCTGCCTGAAGGTCGGGTGGTTGCTTGAGCCATAGGTTACCCAGGGCAAAGTGGTACGACGGTTCATCGGGCCTGAGTAGAACGGCCCGCTTCAGCGCAACCCCTGCTTGCTCCTTCAAGTTCAGGTTGAGGGCAACACGGGCAAGCTTGTAGAGGAGTTCAGGCGAGTTAGTGAGACTACTTGCGCGGTCGACATAAGTAACTGCCATTGTTAGGTCGCCTTTGGCTTGCGATAACTGGGCCAGGCCGAGTAGCGCGTCAGGATTGGTGCTCTGCGCTTCGAGCGTCAGAAGATAGCTCTCCTCCGCCTTTATCGCATTACCTTTCCTTAGGTACGCATCACCGAGCACTGCCAGCGCAGGAGCTGAAAGCGTCTGCGATTGCTTCACCTTATCGAGAAGGGCAATGCACTCGTCGAACTTCCCCTGGGAAAACAACACCCACGCGAGTCTGTACGCGGCATCCGCGTTTGCCGGATCCAGACTCAGAACTTTCTCCAGCTCCCCCGCAGTCTTATCCGGCTCGCTCTTGAGCAGATAGAGATAGGCCAGGTTCATGCGCGCCCCGATCAGACCATTGTCGACGCGGATAGCGCGTAAGAAAAAACCTTCCGCCTCCTTTAGCCTTCCCTGCTTGGCGCGGATTGTGCCGAAAAGGTTGAGCGCAGTCGCATCATTCGGCGCAACCCTAAGGATTTGGTTTAATTGCTTCTCGGCCTCGACAAGTTGGTTGCCACTGATGAGTGCCGCTACTCGCTCCAACCGTTGGGCACTGGTTTTCAACTGTGTTCCGGCAACCGCCGGTGTCAAAACCGTGTAGAGGAGCGCAATCACGATCACCGACTGGCAGACCATTGATTTCATTGGTCCGGCGTGAAGGACGTCGACCCAGCGAGTTAATCTTTTAAAACGAAGAAACATAATCTGGTCTCTCGAAGGGACCCCATCCTAAAAAACTTTCCGGAACAAACTACTTCCTTGGATTGCCTTTCACTTTGAATTCTTTCTGCTCGACCGCGCCCTTACCTTCTTTAACCGTAATCATGGTGTTCACCTTCACGTCGGTGACTCTCTCAACCACGCCGCTGGGCCACCGAATCTCTATAAGGTCGATCTTCTTACACTGTTCAAGTCCGAAATGCAGTCTCAGATCACTCTGCGAAATGTAGCTGTCGCCGCTGCGCACTTCGTCCTTCTGCACCAGGTCGCCGCAGACGACCTTCACCCGTGCCCCAATACCGTCCCGGTTGCTCTTCACGCCGACGGTCTTGATGAGGACGGAATTGTTAGCGTTGCCGCCATCGTTGCGCAGGAGTTGGCCGGACCCATCGAGGTTATTGATGACAATATCAATGTCACCGTCGTTATCGATGTCCCCGAAGGCTGCGCCCCGCGCGGCTCGCTTCTCCGCGAACGGCGCGCCGAGTTGCTCGGCAACCTCAGTGAACGTTCCGTCCCGGTTGTTTCGGTGCACGAAGTTGCGCTGGTGAAAGTTTTTTATCTGCGGGTAGACATGGCCGTTGGCGACGAACAGGTCAACCCACCCGTCGCTATCGTAGTCGAAAAACTTGGTTCCCCAGCCGACGTAAGGGAAACTCACCGGAGCTACTTTGGCAGCGTAGGAAACATCTGAGAAGGAGTTGCGACCGTCGTTGCGGTAGAGGACGTTGTAATCGTCGTCGAAGTTAGTAATGAATAGGTCCAACTTCCCGTCGTGGTTGTAGTCACCCACGGTAACTCCCATGCACCCTTGCGCGGCGCCATTTTCGTTGAGCGCGGTGCCGGAGATAAAAGCAATCTCCTTGAACGTGCCGTCTCCGTTGTTCCTATATAAAAAGTTGGGTGTTGAGTCGTTGGCGACGAAAATGTCGATCAGGCCGTCCTCGTCGAAGTCGCTACTGATGACACCCATTCCGTAATAACCGTTCGGATCTGTGACCCCCGCTTTCTTCGTAACGTCGGTGAAGGTCCCGTCGCCATTGTTGTGGTAAAGCGAGTCGCCCTCGCCCGGCATTCCTCTGGGGCCGCATTGGACGGCGACGCCCTTAAACTGGCAGGTCTTGTCTTTGCCGAACTCAGGTAGGTTGTTAAAGTCGAAGGCCACGTAATTGGAGACGAAGAGGTCGAGGTACCCATCCACGTCGTAATCCATAAACGATGCTCCGGTGGACCAGCGGGGGTCGCCCACTCCCGCCTTCTCCGTCACGTCCGCGAATGTGCCGTCGCCGTTGTTCTTAAGCAAATGGTTCGGCCCCACGCATGTTACGTAGATATCCTGGAAGCCGTCGTTGTTGTAGTCGGCCACAGCCGCCCCCATCCCCCAGCCTATGTCACCTGCTCCAGCCTTGTCCGTCACGTCACTGAATGTTCCATCGCCCAGATTACGGTATAGGGCGCTCTTCGTCTTGCCCTTCGACTTCACCAGATCGACAGTTAGAGAGTTAACGAAGTAGATGTCCGGCAGACCGTCGTTGTCATAGTCGATGAGCGCCACGCCTCCACTCATCGACTCGACGATGTACCTCTTCTCGGGCGTCGAGACGTGCTTAAAAGTGATGCCCGCCCGCTCCGTAACATCCGTAAACCGGACGCCGGAGGGTTGATAGCCACGCGCGGGCGGAAGTATTGAAAGAGGCAAAACCAGTAACGCCGCAATCAGAAACGATTTTGTGATTTTTGATTTTTGATTTCTTATTGCAAGTGCAGGTGGCCGCTTTTGTTTCACAATCAATAACCGAAAACGAGAAATCACAAACTTCTTCATTGATTCGCCTGGCGCAGAGCTTTCTCTTTTAACTGCCGGGCTATTTCGAGTTGGCCCTCGCCGTCCGCCTGACGACCCGCAGCGATGTAGGCGCGGCCGAGTTGATAATGAATGTGAGTTTCTCCGGGAGCAAGCTTCACAGCAGCTTCGAGGCTTTCGACTGCACCGCCAACGTCGCCCCGCTTCAGCAAAGCATTACCCAGCTCGAAGTGCGCATTAGCAAAATCGGGCCGTTCCCGGATGACCTCTTGCATTAATCTAATGCCCCGCTCTGTTTCCTGGCGGGCGAGCGCAACGTAACCGAGATGATATCTGGCCTGAACGTCGCGAGGGTTCAGTGCCAATTCTGCTTCGAACTCACGAGCGGCCTCGTCGAGTTTACCTGTCCGCACATAGATCATGCCGGCATAAAAGTGTGCGAGTCGCACTTTGGCGTCGAGTGAAATTGCTCTTCGGAGTTCGTCTAGTGCTTGGGCTGCTTCGTTCTGTTCATAGTGGGCCATGCCAAGCAAAATATGAACCTGCGGACTGTCACCGCCCAAAGCTATCATTTGCCGTGTGACGCGCTCAGCTGCCTCTGTCTTACGCTCCTTCGAAAGTGAAAGTGCGAGCGGGTAGTAGAGGGTCACCTCATTTGGTTTGGCGGCCACCACTTCCGTCAACAGCACCGACGCTTTGGCGTAGTCCTCCGTCATAAAAAAACTCAGACCCAGCAACTGCTGAACTTGTAGATCGTTTGGACGCGCCTTCAACTCTCTCTCAAGCGGCGCGACGGCCTCTTTGTAAGACTCAGACTTGAAGAGGGCGAGGCCCAGATTGTGATCGAGCCCTTCGTGCCGGGGATTCCATTTCGCGGCGGTGCTGAAGTGTTCTGCCGCTGCGCCAAAGTCCTCTCGCTCCGCTCGCAGCAGGCCGATGTTGTTGTGAGCCGCCGCGATCACTTTCTCGTAAAAGGACGCATCCGCTTGCAACGCCTCGGCAGTCCGCGCATCCACCGCACTGGATGCGGCGATGACGCCCTGCGACGAAAGTTTATCGGGGAGTTTGCCCTGGTCGTCCTTGTCAGCGGTTCTGAGGTACGCCTCAAGCTTGGCCGCATCCGTCTTGAAGGCTTCTGACTTGAGGTCTGAGGCGATTTGGAGCTCGTGCTCGCCCTCCTTCGTTTGACCCACCTTAATCAGCGATTGCCCAAGGCGGTAGTGCGCATTGGTCACCTGATAGTCATTATGATCAAGACGAGGATTCAGGTCGATGGCCTTCCTGAGCGCCTCGATCGCCTGTTCATATCTTTGCAAACTCTGGTAAGCCTGACCGAGGAAGTAGTGTGGGTCTGGGTTATTCGGTTGAAGTCGGGAAGCCTTCTCCATCAGCGGCACTGCCGGAAGCCACCGGCCTTCGGTCATGTGGATCACACCGAGAAAAAAGTTGGCCAAGAATTCGTCGGGGTGAGCGGCCAACTCCAACTGCAACTCCTTCATGGCGTCGCTGAGTCGGACGGCTCCGTCCTTAAGCAGGTTAGTGTGACCAAGGTAGTAGTGGACGCGCGGGAAGTGCGGATCGAGAGCAGCTGCCTTCTTAAACTCAGCGATAGCCTCAAGGAAAAAACCCGTTTCACGATACGCGCGACCGATGAGTACGCGAAGGTGCGGTCCGTCTCGAAGCTGCGTGACCATGCGTTCGTAAATGCGGCGTGCTTCGGCGACCTTGCGCTGTTTGAGATAAGCCAAGCCGAGGGTATAAGCCACGTCCTGATCATTCGACGTCAACGCGAGCGCCGCTTCCAGTTCGCGCGCGGCTTGCTCGTACGCACCAATCATGAAGTGCGTCTTGCCCATCATGTGGTGCGCGGGCGCACTACGCGGATCGTGTGCGAGGGCACGACGCAAAGGCTCTGCAGCCTTCTCATACTGCCCGGCATTGAAATATGCGATGGCCAACTCGACGAGCGACTGCGTGGAATCAGTCCCGTGCACAGCAGCAGCCGAAAGCGCATCGACTGCCCCGCCGTAGTTGGACTGTGCCGTGTAGATTTTCCCCAGCGCCGGATATGCCACCTTCAGAATCGCGATGTACTCCGCCTCCGCCGCTGTCAAATTGCCTACACGCCGGTGCGCTTCAGCAGCTTCGTAGTGCTTTCGAAATGAATCGCCGGGAGTTTGGAAGGGGATAAAAAGGAGGAGCAGCGAGAGGAAAATTGCAGAGAAATACATTGCTAACGGTACAACGTCATTGGATTCAGTAAAAGGTAAACGGAGGGCTGAATGATCTATTCAACCCTCCGTTCCGCTTTGGTTGGACGAACTATATCAGAAAGTGAATTTCAGACCGAACTGAATTTCACGCGGCCCGCGCGTTGAGCCAGCTCGACCAAAACCGCCGTTGGAGAGAGTGTTGTCAATGCCGCCGCCGGCGACGCTGAGGTTATGCCCTCTGAAGTTTACCATGTTGAAGACATTGAACATCTCAGCCCGGAACTGTAGACCATAGCGCTCCTTCATCTTCCAGTTCTTGGCCACTGAGAAATCGATGTTCTTGATGCTCGGCGCCCTCACATCACCACGCTTTAGGTTGCCGAACGTACCCGCAGCTGGTGTCGCGAACGCCGCCCTGTTGAGAAGCAAGGAGCGATCGCTGGGATTGTCGATGTAAATTTGAGCGCCCGAAACAAGATCGGGACGCTGCGTGGTCGCGTTGCCGAGACCAGCTCGGTCTGTGCCCAGAATGACGTTCACAGGCGTACCGCTATAGTAAGAGGCAATGGTGTTGAGCTGCCAGTCACCGAAAATGTTGCTAAACAGGGCACCGCGCTCCTTGAAGCTAGGCAGGGAGTAAACCGCGTTGAAGACGAGGGCGTGCCGTCGGTCAAGATCGGCGTAGCCCTTGTCGAGGTCATAGTTGAATACGTCAGTCGTGGCACTGATGTACGACTGAGTTGGGACGTTACTGATGGTACGCGCCAAGGTGTAAGCGGTCTGGAAAGCAAACCTGTTGCTAAACCGGCGGTCGACCCAGACTTGCAATGCGTGATAATTGGAGTCACCTGTGGACTCATCCCTCGTCACGGCGTTGGCGAAACCGAACCTTCGCCATTCTGGATGCGCGGCTAAGTCGGCGCCGGCGGCCACCTGGGCTCGGAACTGCGGCAGCACCGCATTATAACTGCCGTTAAGAAGTCGCCAGATGTGCAGGCCGTGGTTTCCAACGTATGAGACTTCCGCAACAGTGTTCTTCATCACCTCGTGCGAGACGGTCACGTTCCACTGCCAGCTCTCAGGTGGACGGAAATTCGTATCGGTCGAATTGAGACCTCCCACATTGGCCGCTCGATTCGCCAGTACTGCAGCGTTGGCGTTATCCATTGTGCGGCAGGTCGGGCAGTCGGTCAGACTCACAGCGCCTGAATTCCAACCCGTATCAACCTGTGTAGTCCACGGCGGATTAAGCGCCAACCTGAGCACCGAAGCGATCACGTTGGAGCGGCTCATGTAGCGCCCGGCCCCCAGCCGCAAAGCGGTCTTGCCCTTACCCGTAATGTCCCAAGCCAAGCCTACACGCGGTTGCAAGCCCCACTTGTATGGGTTCACAAGAGCGCGAGGTAACCCAGCCTGTTCGGCCTGATCGGCTCGGACATAGCCGCTGTTGATATCCACTCCGTCAAAGCGTTCCGGGATCCAGTTGGTCAAGCGGTCATCCTTGGCATAGGCCGGCGGGAAATACGAATACCGTAGCCCCAGCGTGAGCGTAAGGTTTGGACGGACTTTCCATGTATCGTTCCCATAGAGTTCAAAGTCGTGCCACCGACCGAAAGTGGTGTCCTGACGCTGCAATTCGGTGTATTGCAGGAGGACCAGATCTCTAAGCAACAGATCGGTAATCAGGCTCCCGGTACGGACACCGTCCGTCTGAATCGTGTAGACGCCGCTGCCGCCGCTTGGTTGCTCGTCTTTGATGTTGTGACTGAAAAGAACACCGAACTTCGTCGCGTGGGAGCCGATCACCTTCGAGAAGTCATCCTTCCAAATGAAAAGATCCTGGTGATTGGTCCACGGCGCCTGGTGCCACAGATTTCCATAACCGCCCGCGCCCCAGCCGACGGTCGGAACTCCTGTGCCCTCCACTCGCGGAAAGACTGTCGGGAAGGCAGTCGCAACTGCCGAGTTGAGCGCTTGGCCAGCTTCGCCAGTAGATACAAAGATATCGTTGCCGGCACGCGAGAACTGAAACTCGTTGACCGCCGTAGAACTCAGGGTGTTCGTTAGCTTGACGGCGAAGCTCCGGCTCGGCTGTTCCCAGTCCGACGAAAGCGTCGGGAACGGTGTATCGCCCCAGAAATTGCCCGCCGCCTCACCGTGAACCCACTTTTCATTAATGTAGCGCGCCATCAGGTTCATCTTGTCGGTAATCGCGACATCGCCGCGAATCAGATCCTGACGAGTGTCGACCGGCTGCAGAGGGGTTGAGATCCAGTTGGCGCCGGTCTGACGCCCGGTCGGGTCTGCCGCGTTGTTAGGAAGTGGGAAGATCCCCATCAACGCAAGACCGGCTGGGCTTAAGCGCCCCGAGGGGATTATGTTGCCTGGAAACGGCAGACAAGTGGCAGGGCCAAATTGTATGTTGCCATTGGCGTCCCTGGTACAGGTGAACGGATCAAACGGCAGACCCCCAGTGAGGGGGCCGCTAAAGTTACCGGCTCTCTCTTGTGCGGTCGGAACCAGGGCGCGAAGCGGTCCGGTGCCGCGCCGCTCGCGGCGCCACTCTTCCGACCAGAAGAAGAAGACTCTGTCCTTAACGATGGGCCCGCTGAAGTTGCCACCGTAGTTGTGATATTTCAGCGGCGCTCGTTTTATGCCCGCCTGATTGGAGAACCAATCGTTGGCGTTCAGTTTGTTGTGACGCATGAATTCGAACAGAGTGCCGTGGAACTGGTTGCCTCCACCCTTGGTGACGAGATTGATCACGGCTCCCTGCGCCTGTCCGTATTCTGCGCTGAAACTATTTCGCTCGACGCGGAACTCTGCAATGGAGTCGATGGAAGGAAAGACCAGCAGTGTGGCGTTCGAGCCGACGTCCATGTTATTGACGCCGTCGACGGTCCACATGTTCGCGTTCGATTGGTTGCCGTTAACCGACACGTCCACGTGGGAGTCAAGCCCAGTGCCGCGCGTGCCGAACGCGCCGCCTTCATTAGGCGTCGACAGACCCGGCACCAGTGTGACCAACGCGGCGTAGTTACGCCCGTTCAATGGAAGCTCAGCCACCTGCTTCTCCGAGACGAGGCTACTCACCCGGCCGCTCTCCGTCTCGACAAGTTGCGCCAGCCCAGTTACATTCACCGTCTCACTGACCTGTCCGACTTCAAGGTTCAGGTCTACGACAACTCTGTCGCTAACGTGAACCTCTATCCCGGTGGCTACAGTGTTCTTGAAGCCCGTCGGGGCTACGCTCACGCTATATCGGCCGACCGGTATACTCTGGGCCGAGTAAGTCCCTTCTGCATCGGTTCTCACCGTGCGCGTTTGGCCTGTCGTCTCCTCTGTGATAAGGACATCAACCTTTGGAAGGGCGGCACCCTGCGGATCGCGCACAGTGCCACTGATGCTCCCGACCGTGCTCGTCTGGGCTATGACACTCCCTGACAAACCGACCGCGAACAGAATCATAACGACGTAAAGGCCAAACTTCTTTTTCATGATTTGATTCTCCTGACGCATTCGAGCCCTCGTCCCAAAATTGGCTGATCTAATGTCAACCCCCCCGAAATGCTCAAAACGATTACGAATCAGAGCCTGGTAAGTCTTCTTTCTTGAGGTCCACGGTCCAGCAAAGATTAAAATTGAGAATCTGGAGCTCGAGTTCTCATTCTTTAACTTTGTTGGCCAGCCGCACAAACAAATTGAGATTTCTAAGCGTCTCCGATGATTACGGATAGACTAGTTCTTAAATATACTCTATGCGTCATTATTCTTTTGGAGAAGTTACTACCAGTAAGATACGGTGATAAGCACCAGCAAGAGCAACTTCAGGGCTCATATTCATTGAGAATGTCGGGCGTTACAGGTGGGGATGTAACTTGTTACACTCCGAACCCTTTAGAGTTGTTGAAAAGCATCGAGGGAGCCTATAATTCGAGCCAACCGCTAATTGCGATTTGCAGCCTTCTTGCTAAACCGAACAAAGCTTTGAGAGTCGTCGCGTGCATGGACTTCCTTGACGGGTCGTGGCGACACCTTGGAGCGCAAAAGACTCTGTCGCAACAGCAGCTAGCTGGAACGCTCGGTCTCCGAGACACGATATGAGTCGGCTCGTGCTAGCGGTGGCATCCTTGTAGTTTAAGAAGTCGAACGCATCAATGAGATTTGCGTGCGACATCATCGCAAACTTCTCTCATCGCGTCTCCGCAATTTTCGACTAGCCCCGTCATGTTCAGCTAACGTGGCTCAGTTAGGGCTTCGCCTCAGAATCAAATTTTTGAGTGTGCTCTTTCAGGTTTACTGGGGGGGGGAAATGGAACTGGGTAGGGAACAAAAGATCGAGCAGTTGGAGAGGGTCCTCCATAGCCGCACTCTGCAAAACTCTGAGAACCTGAAGGCCTTTCTTCGCTTCGTCGTGGAGAAGACCTTGGCCGACGAAGACGCACAGCTCAAGGAGTACACAATCGCTATTGAGGTTTTTGGCCGCAGGAGCGACTACGATCCGCGCATCGATTCGGTGGTGCGGGTTCAAGCCGGAAGGCTGCGGACTAAACTACAGGAGTATTACACCGCGGAAGGAAAGAACGACCCGATCGTAATCGACCTTCCTAAGGGCCACTACCATCCAGTCTTTAGCAGCCCTGAGGCGGAGCCAGAAAAAGAGACTTCCGCATCCCGAACCCTAACGACAGATGGGCTCAATGCTAACGGCCACCCGACACTACTAGCAGCCGACGGTCGGCCTCATGTTGAGAGAGTTGCGTCGCGCTCGCGAGCCAGGGCCGTCGCACTCACATTAGGAGGGCTGGTCATACTGCTAGTCGCCGCGGTGGTGGCACTATATTCATCAAACCAGCAACTGCGGAGCCAAGCTCGGAATCTCGACCCCTCACTCAACACCGAAGACTTCAAGGCCGTGTGGGGTCCATTCGTGGATGACGCGGAGTCGCCGTTGCTCGTTTTGAGTAACCCGACCGTTTACCGCTTTTTAAATGACGCGGACCCGAGTTCTCTGGAGCGCCGCGCGATCCAATTGACCCCAGAGCAAACACGCTTACTTCTTGACGCGCCTGAATTCAAGGGTCAATACACTGGGGGCCAATCGCCGCAGCTTATTCCGTCGCTCGGGATGTACACCGGAATGGGTGAAGCCGTGGGCGTCTACCGTCTCACAGACCTCCTGCGCACTTCAGGTAAAAGCATACTACTAAGACAAAGTCGTCAAGTTAGTGCCGCCGACCTGAAGTACCGCAATGTGATCCTGCTGGGCAGTATCTACGTAAACGAATGGTCGCGCAGACTCCCGACAGTCGAGAACTTCATTTACACATTCTCCGCTACCATCGAGAATCGCGATCCGCTTCCTGGCGAGGAGCGAGAGTACAAGCCAGAGTTTAATGAAGAGACGGGAGCTATGTCAGTTGACTATGCACTCATCACAGTCAAACCAAATGTTTCGGGAGAGCACGCGGTGATGACCCTGGCGGGAATTTTTAGCGAGGGTACTGAAGCGGCGGCCGAATTCGTAACCACGCGGAATCATTTGAATCTTCTTGGGGAGCGCTTGCGCCAACTCGGCGGACAGAATGCGCCTCCCAAGTATTACCAGGCACTTCTCAAGGTCCAAGTTGAGAACGGCACGCCGACAACTATCACCCTTCTTTCTCTCCGGGCACTGCCGGAAGCCGATAAATCGTAAACTCAAATTTTTTCCACTCGATTTCGGATTACGGCTTACCGGGCGGCTGAATTTCAGCAACGTCCGCCCTACACTCATTTCGATCGGATTAATCAAAAAGCAAG
Organism: Pyrinomonadaceae bacterium; assembly: GCA_049283975.1. Classification (GTDB taxonomy): domain Bacteria; phylum Acidobacteriota; class Blastocatellia; order Pyrinomonadales; family Pyrinomonadaceae; genus PSRF01. The sequence continues at coordinate 12,632 of JBAPXA010000339.1, forward strand.
TGCCGGCCGCGCCCCAGACCAGACCGTAAGGTTTTAACGCCTTAGTTACGGGGCGGCTTGTTGAGCTTCCCAGCTAGCTTCACGATGCCGTCACTCAGCAAGATGATATCTCGCAAGTCGCTCCCTGCCTTTGCAGATTGCGGCGCATCGACAACGTCGGGTAGTTTGAAGACCGGATTTTCAGTGAAGCTGTCGATCCGCTTACACATCGCCACGAGTGCACCTTTCATTTGGTTATCGCCAAGCTCCAAGGCGTTGTTCTCTTCCTTCTTTTCACCTTCGACGGACGCCGTGATCAAGAACGCTCTGAGCCGATTGGCGCGTTTGTTTATGGACTCGCTCTCAGCGGCGATGAATTTGTAATCCAAGGGCTTCTCAGACAACAGGTGGCGGGCGACGTTGTTACGCATAACCTGGATGGCCTTGAAGTCCTCTCGCATCTGTTTGGCTCCGGTCTCAAAGTCCCTCGTATCCCCTTTTCTAGCGGGACCTACCATCTCCGCGCTGCGTAGTTGCGCTTCACGCTGTTGTCGCTCGCGTATTTCGCCGAAAGGGTCTTTGACTGCCGGAGCAGAGGGAATATTCTGCTGGCCTCTAACCGCCTGGGGGACGAACGTGAGCAATGCAACCGCAGTCGCAAATGCTAGCTGACCGACGACCGAAGGCGCTCGATGGTTCTTCATAGTCGATCTCCTTTCACTATGAGAACGCAGTATAAATCATTAATTTGGTAGGGGGAATGGGCGGGCGATCTTACTCGATAGTTTCATCTCAAGCGGCGGCAGCTCCGGCAAATTTGATTGTTAAGACCAGACTCAAAGCTCCGATCAATGTCGGATCTCCATTTAATGTGGAGCGAAGGATTCGCGCCGAAGGCACGCCGCGACGAATACTGCGTTCTATTTTTTCCGTGAGATCTTTTTCGAGCAAAGACCACGCTCCAGTTATCGCGCCGCCAACTACCACTGCTTCCGGACTGAAGCCAACTACCAGGTTGGAGATACCGATCCCTAAATAACGACCTGTTTCCCTGAGGGCAATCTCGGCTTCCTGCTCACCCGCCAGGGCACGATCTATCAAGGTTCCAAAATCCGGCGCCGTGCTAGCTCGCTTCAACTTCGTATAGCGAGCGATCGCGGCGCGCTCTGAAGCAAAGGCCTCCCAGCAATCGTCGTTGCCGCAGGAACAAAGAACCGGTGCATTGCTGCCGACGATCATGTGACCAAATTCGCCTGCCGCGCCGCGTACGCCGCGATAGACCTGGCCGTCAATAATAATCCCGGTTC
>JBAPXA010000340.1:0-4265 GCA_049283975.1 Pyrinomonadaceae bacterium
GGACTCGCAATCTTTAGCTGCTTGACCTAGGCTTACGTCCCCGGCTCATACTTCTCATCAGCTCGCAGGTTCTAGGACAGGACGACTAACCGTCCCAAAGAGAAAAGGTTCGGATGTCGCAACCGACACCAAACGAAATAACCGGGCTCCTTGTGGCATGGGGCGAGGGTGACGAATCTGCACTCGAAAGGCTGATTCCTCTTGTATATGACGAGTTGCGCCGTTTGGCCCATCGCTATATGAGAGGTGAGCGCCCGGGACATACCTTACAAACCACAGCTCTTGTAAACGAAGCCTACCTGCGGCTCGTCGCCTGGAAAGACGTTCAGTGGGAGAATCGGGCGCACTTCTTCGCTGTTTCAGCGCAGATGATGCGCCGCATTCTTGTCGACTTCGCTCGCGACAGGCAGTACCTCAAGCGCGGCGCGGGTGCCATTCAAGTTTCACTGGGAGAGGCGGCTGCGATCACTGAGTGCAGGACTTCGGATCTGGTAGCTCTGGATGAAGCACTAACTTCGCTTTTTGAAGTTGATCGTCGCAAAGGCCAAGTGGTCGAGATGCGTTTCTTCGGTGGCCTGTCGGTTAAGGAGGTCGCCGAGGTGTTGAAGGTGTCTGACGAGACGGTGATGCGAGACTGGCGTTTGTCGAAGGTGTGGCTCCTGCGGGAACTGGGACGGGAGGCTGGCAGTGAAGGCTGAGAGGTGGCAGCAGGTAGAGCAGCTTTACCACGCGACACTAGAGCAGGAAGTAGGCGCGCGTCCTGCCTTCCTCGCGCGAGCGTGTGCGGGCGACGATGAGTTGCGTCGCGAGGTTGAGTCGCTGCTCGCTCATGACAACCACGCAAAAAGCTTCATCGAATCTCCCGCCCTGGAAGTTGCGGCCAAAATCATGGCTAAGGAGCAGGGCGCAACGGTGACAGCAGGACAGGAAATCGGGCATTACAAGATCATTTCTCCCCTCGGCTCGGGCGGGATGGGCGAAGTATTCGTCGCCGAGGATACTAAGTTGGCGCGTCGAGTCGCACTCAAGTTTCTTCCGGAGATGCTTACTCAAGATAAGACTCACTTGCGCCGGTTCGAGCAAGAGGCCCGCGCCGTCGCGGCCCTGTCGCATCCGAATGTCTGCATGATCCATGAAATAGTCGAGACTGGAGCCGGCCGCCACTCAATCGTCATGGAATACGTCGATGGCGTCACGTTGCGAGAGCGGATCGCAGAGGGCCGAATGAAAGTTGGTGAGGCGCTCGATGTTGCCATCCAAGCGGCCTCAGCACTTTCTGCGGCCCACACGGCAGGGATTGTGCACCGCGATATCAAACCGGAGAACATCATGATCCGGCGCGACGGTTACGTGAAGATCCTGGATTTTGGTTTGGCGAAGCTAATCGAGCGCTCAGACTCGCTGGTGGACTCTGACGCGCAAACAAAAATGCTTGTCAACACTTCGCCTGGCATCGTCATGGGAACTGTGACGTACATGTCGCCCGAGCAGGCGCGCGGACTTCCGGTTGATGCGCGCACGGACGTCTGGAGCTTAAGCGTGGTGCTCTATGAAATGTTAACCGGCCGGCAACCATTTGCGGGAGCAACACCCACGGATGTGATCATCGCAATAGCAGAACGAGAGCCCGCACCCTTAACAACTTTGTCGCCAGAAGCCCCAACCCAATTAGAACGAATCTTGAAGAAGGGCTTGGCGAAGGATCGAGAGCAGCGGTATCAAACGGCGCAGGACTTGCTGATTGATCTGAAGAACTTGCGACATGAGTTGGCGGTTGAGGTTGAAGTAGACCGCTACAAGCAATTAACAGCGAGTAGTGCGCCCCCAGCCACAACAAGCAACGCCCCAGCCATTACTGCTCGGCATTTTCCCTTTTGGTCGACGCGAAGTCGCACATTACTAACAATCCTTACGGGAGTACTCATCATCGCGGGGTTAGCTTATGCACTCTTCTTTCGAAGAGGTGCGACTCCAGTTCTACAAACAGAAATAGAGTCACTTGCCGTGCTACCGCTGGAGAATATCTCCGGCGATACCGCACAGGACTACTTCGTCGACGGGATGACCGAGGCGCTGATGACCGATCTGGCCAAGATTAGCGCGATTCGGGTTATGTCTCGCTCATCGGTGATGCAGTATAAAAGCGCGCGCAAGCCGCTGCCCGAGATCGGCCGCGAGCTAAACGTGGATGCACTATTGACCGGTTCAGTGATGCGCTCTGGAGAACACGTGCGGATTGCTGTTCAGTTGGTCCATGCTGCCACGGATCGAAATATATGGGCCAACAGCTATGAGGGAGATCTTCGTGATGTGCTCGCGTTGCAAAGAGAAGTGGCACGAGACATCGTCGACAAAGTCAGAATCAAGCTAAGACCTCAGGAGCAGGTGCAACCCGGGACCGTCCGACCAGTCAACCCGGAAGCCTACGATCTCTATCTTCGCGGACGCTTTTATCTCAACCGCCAAAACAAGGATGACAATGAGACCGCCATCACCGCGCTTGAACGCGCCGTGGCCACGGACCCGACTTTCGCCGCAGCCCACGCGGAACTAGCCCAGGCGTACGTTTGGAAGCTGTTCTTATTCACCCCGGGAGAGAGTCAGTGGGCAGAGAAGGCCTTCGTGGCGGTGGAGAAGGCGCTCGCATTGGATCCGGATTTGGCAGTGGCCCATCTGGCCCGCGGCCGACTTCTCTGGACGCCGGCCAACCACTTCCCACATGAGAAGGCAATTCGGGAATATCGTAGTGCCCTGGTTTTAGACCCGAGTCTCGATGAAGCGCGAAATCAGCTTGCGCTGGTCTATTGTCATGTCGGGGCTTTTGACGAGGCCCTCCAGGAATCGCAGAAAGCGATGACGATTAACCCCAATAACAACCTGGCACAGTTCCGCATCGGGGAGACGCTAAATTTTCAGGGGAAATACGAACAGGCGCTACCAGTTCTGCGCGGCCTTCCTAACGATGTCAATCCGGCGTTGGTCGGGCACCAGATTGCTTTGGCGCTCTTTAACCTGGGAAGGAAAGCAGATGCGGCCGCCACTATTGAACAATTTTTGAGAGATTACCCCGAGGACAATCGCGGCCTGTTTACAAGCCTGGAAGCTGTACTGGCAGCTTCGGATGGGCAGGAACGAAAGGCCGAAGACAACATTCAGTTAGCAATAGAAAGGGGGAAGGGATTTGGTCACTTCCATCACACGGCCTATAACATCGCATGCGCTTACGCGCGCATGAACAAACCTGAACAGGCAATCAAGTGGTTAGAGGTGGCGGCTCAGGACGGGTTCCCGTGCTATCCCCTGTTCGAGAGGGACACGAATTTGGATAACCTCCGACAACATCCACGATTCATCAAGTTCCTGACCGAACAAAAACAACAGTGGGAGCATTACCGATCCCTTTTGTGAGATAACCGCTAAAGGGAGGCGAGCAGGCATCGAGCAGGAAGATTTCGTGCGGTGGGTATCATTTACCAAAGCGACAGGCTGAAGTTAGGTACCTGGTGGCTGCGCATCACGGCGAATACCCTCATATTTGCATCCATCGATCAGTCTCTGGAGCGAACTGTTGCGACGGGCGTTTGGGAAGGTGTGGCTCCTGAGAGATTTGGGTCGGGAGGCTGGTAGTGAAGTCTGAGCGGTGGCAACAAGTAGAGAACCTTTACCACTTGACACTGGAGAAGGAAGTGAGCGAGCGCTCCGTATATCTCGCGGGAGCATGTGCCGGCGACGAGGGATTACGCCGCGAGGTAGAGTCACTGCTCGCCTATGAAGACCGAGCCGCAGATTTCATCGAGTCTCCGGCTTTTGATGTTGCGGCGAAGATTCTGGCCGCGGGACAGGCTGCGTTGGTGCCCGGTCAGACGATCAATCAGTACACCATAATCTCCCCTCTCGGCGCCGGCGGGATGGGCGAAGTTTATCTCGCAGAGGATACGCGGTTGGCGCGCCGAGTTGCCCTCAAGTTCCTGCCCGCTCTCTTCACTCAGGACAGGGGACATTTGAGCCGGTTTGAACAGGAGGCCCGCGCCGTTGCCGCCCTCTCGCACCCAAACGTCTGCATGATCTTTGAAGTGGTGGAGACAGGAAACGGCAGTCACTGCCTGGTGATGGAGTACGTTGAGGGAGTGACACTGCGGGAACGCCTCGCGGAAGGACCGATGAAGATCGGAGAAGCGCTCGATGCCGCCATCCAGGTTGCTTCGGCGCTCTCTGCTGCGCACGCGGCGGGGATTGTGCACCGCGACATCAAGCCGGAGAACATC
>JBAPXA010000341.1:0-18535 GCA_049283975.1 Pyrinomonadaceae bacterium
CAAGAGATAGGTAGCATCGAATCTGGAAAACGTGCCGATCTGATAGTGCTAAACATCTCCACGCTTCACGTTACTCCGGCGCCCAGGGACCTCGCGTCGGCAATCGTCTATTCAGCCCAGCCACATGACGTCCAGACTGTAATCATCGACGGTCTGCTGGTGATGCTGGATCGGAGGTTACTGACCCTCAATGAAGACCTGGTGCGGGCCGAAGCAGATGAGCAGGCTGGGGAACTATTCAAGCGGGCAGGTTTGGGTTAAAGGGAGCAAAAAGGCGGCAAAAAGGCTGGCTAAAAATAGCTGTGCCAGCTCGAAGGTAGCGACTGCGGGGGGCGCGATCGGCGGCCGAGCTGGCACTGGCGGGCACTATCAACTTGAATCGGATGGATTGTCTCGCGACTGGCTAACGTTTGGGCATCAGCCCCACCCTCAACGCCGAGGATTATACACCTCTCATGAAATCCGTCAACGACTTTTGTAACTAATTCGACAAATCAAAAGGCCCCAGGTTAGCCAGAGCCCAAAGTTGACAGTAGTTTTCCTAAGTCCCTATACTACGCGCTCTTTACCCACCCGATGGCCAGGTAGCTCAGTTGGTAGAGCGCGGCCCTGAAAAGGCCGGCGTCGGCGGTTCGATTCCGTCCCTGGCCACCAATCCCTTAAACGACTCAGCGATAGCCAGGCGCGTGTAAAAGTTCGCGCGCGAACGCGTATATAGACTGCCCGTCTTTCACTTTTGGCCCCGCTTGTTCAAATTAACTTCCGCCTTTTCAAGCCGTGTTGCTGGCTCTAGCGATGTGAGACACTCGATTATTCTTTGACGCAAATTCGGGCAGGCTTACAGCTTCCCGAGAGAAATTGGAATCTTCCATCAGAAGTGGCAGAGTTAGGGGACGCAGATGCAGTAGCCGGCATCGTGAACAAGTGCTTTCCGCTTAAAGGTGAAACTCCAAACGAGCCGCATGAAATGAACGAAACGTTACCGGTCAACTCAAACATTTCTCACTACCGCATTCTGCACAAGCTCGGAGCGGGCGGGATGGGTGAGGTGTATCTGGCAGAAGATACGCAGCTTGGCCGCAACGTGGCTATCAAGCTCTTACCACCGGAAACAGTCTCGGATGAACGCGCCCGAAAGCGCTTGGTCAGGGAAGCCCGCGCGGTGGCGACACTCGATCATCCAAACATCTGCTCTATCTATGAAGTCGGCGAAGCAGATGGCCGCAGCTTCATCGCGATGCAATATCTTGAAGGCGAGACGCTCGATTTGAGAATCAAGCGAAAGCCGGTGGAACTGAAAGAATTCCTAACCATCGCTTCGCAGATCGCTGACGCTCTTACGGAAGCGCACACGCACGGCATCATCCATCGGGACATCAAGCCATCTAACGTCATTATCACCTCGCGTGGACAAGCGAAGGTGATGGATTTTGGCCTCGCGAAAGTTATCCAGCAATCGGGCAGGGAAGATACCGAAGCCGAAACTAAAACTCTGTTGACCGCGCTTGATGCGATACCAGGCACATTGCCATACATGTCACCGGAGCAGTTGCGGGGCGAGCAGGTGAGCGTGTGTAGCGATATTTGGGCACTCGGCGTCGTCCTCTACGAGATGCTCACGGGCCAACTGCCCTTTAGCGGCAGTACGGCATTCACGTTGAGCTCGGCCATTCTGCGGGAATCGCCAGCTCCACTAGCGGCACGGGTTCCCGCCCGCTTGCGGAGGGTGATCCAGCGCTGTCTCGCAAAGGAACCCAGCGAGCGATATCAGCATGCCAGCGAAGTCCGGGCGGCACTCGAAGTCCCGCGGCAGGCACCGCATCGCACCACCGATTCCCTAGCGGGCCGACCCGCGCAAGCTAGGGCGCATCGGACACGGATCCGCTCACTAGCTGTGCTGCCGCTGGAAAATCTCTCACCCAATCCAGAGGAGGAGTATTTCGCCGACGGAATGACAGACGCGCTGATCACAACCCTGGCACAGATCGGCGTGCTGCGCGTAATCTCGCGTACCTCCGTAATGCAGTACAAAGGCGCACGGAAGCCGCTGCCTGAGATTGCAGGGGAGCTGAAAGTCGACGCCGTGATCGAAGGTACTGTGCTGCGATCCGGTAATCGTGTGCGGATCACCGCCCAGTTAATACACGCGGCTACCGACACTCACCTCTGGGCCAAAAGTTATGAGAGCGACTTGCGTGACATCCTTGCACTGCAGAGCGATGTCGCGCGAACCGTCGCGCAAGAGATCCAACTTCAACTCACCCCTCAGGAGAAAGCCCGTCTCGCAGGGCCTAGCCCGCCGGTGGATCCCGGAGCTTATGAAGCCTTTCTGAAGGGTCGTTATCACTGGTATAGACGAAGCCCCGACGCCCTGAAGCTGACTCTGCAGTATCTGCAGCAAGCTACCGCCAAAGACGTGACCTACGCGCCGGCCTATGCAGGCCTGGCCGATGCTTACAACTCGTTGGGCTGGGATCTATACGCGATTCTGACGCCGGCCGAGAGCTTCCCCAAAGCCAAGGAAGCAGCAAAGAGGGCACTGGAACTCGATCCAAACTGCGGCGAAGCCAACGCCGCGCTCGGCTGGGCGGCTACCGCGTACGACTGGGACTGGGTCGCAGCAGAAACGGAGTTCCAACGCGCGATTAAACTCAGGCCCCAATACGGCCCTGTCCACATCTGGTATTCCCACTTCCTTAAGGCGATGGGACGCTCCAAGGAGTCATTCGAAGAAAGCAGGCGGGCTCTCGAATGTGACCCGCTCGGACTTGTCCTCAACATGCACATGGGCTGGCACTACCTTTATTTGCGTGAATATCAACAATCCGTCGACCAGCTAGTGAAGACACTTGAGCTCGACCCAGGCTTCATTCCGGCGCGCTTGTTTCTGGGCGAAGCCTACGAGCAAATGGGCATGTATGAGGAAGCGATTGCCGAATTCGAAGAAGCCGTTACTCTTGCAAACCGACAACCCATCTATCTAGCTGGTCTGGGTCACGCTTACGCCATTTCCGGCAATCGAGAGGGAGCCTTAAGCACGATCCAGGAGTTAAATCAGCTTTCGACCCAGAAGTTCGTCCCAGCGCGCGGAATAGCGGAGATTTATATGGGTTTGGGTGACAAAGAACAGGCGTTTGCGTGGCTGGATAAAGCGTTCGAACAGCGCAATGGCTGGCTGCTCCACGTGAAGGAGAACCAGCGCTATGACAGTCTGCGTACCGACCCGCGCTACATAGACCTGGTGCGTCGCATGAACCTTCCATAGTGGAACGTAAATCGTAAATCGTAAATCGTGACTCGTGAAATCGATTGAATGGGGTGTAGTTTTTAGCTCGCCACTATCACCCGCAACTCAAAGTAACGCACGAAATGATTCCTAGCGCTTCCAATAGTGCTTGATTCGCTCAGCGAGCATCGGGAAGGGCACATACTCCGCGCTGCGGCCGGCGCGCCTCATTTCTTCAACCATACGCATGGCACCGTCCGCATTTCTGGTGTGCACCAGAATTGTTGAAGCGGGCTGTAGATTGGGATTTTCAGCGAGCCAGGCGGCGACTGCATAACCGGTGCGCTCGTCATCATGATCGAGGGAACTGTAGTGTTCGGGATGGAGGTCGTGATCCAGGAAAATGGCGTCGTAGGAGTTTTCACTCAACAGCTTTTGGGCCTGCTCCACATTCTTCGCCATATGAATGGAGTCGCCCTTGAAACGCACAGCGAACCATTTGTGCCGGCGACTATCGTCGTCGAGTAGAAAGACCCGGATCGGATTGCGCTGGATTGAATTGTTGCTTAAACCAAGTTTGCTTCTGATTGAATCTAACAGGCCCATGCGATTGCTACTAAATCCTCCGCCGCATTAACGACATTGCTGTGTATCAGGTTTCGTTGAGGGATCGGAATAACAACTATATACCAAGCGGCAACGAGGTGCATCTGGATGATTTAACGCGTTGGGAGATCAGCGTTCGTTGTCTTATCGATTCGCAATGCTATACTTTGCTCGCAAACTAGAAACAGAATTGTAATTCCTTAATGCCTGCCGAGAGCTCCAGCAAACAAGTCAAGAATGTAAGCGATGACAGCGCCGCGGTATGCCCCGGATGTTTTGGTACGGGGGTGAAGATCGTCCCCGGCAAGGGCGCGAAGATCTGTGATGAGTGTCAGCAGCGGACTGGGGACAGCTTACTTAAGGCGGCTCGTATTCCAGCTCGGTATGCTGACTGTTCGTTTAGCACTTTTCACGATCCCAAGGGCACAGGTTCCATCTATTGGGCGCTGATGAAGGCGAAGATGCTGGTCAACGAATACCCGGCGGTCGAAAAGGGATTGCTCTTGATGGGCCCGGTCGGCGTTGGCAAAACCCATCTTGCGGTGGCGATTCTTAGGGGACTCACCGCGAAAGGCGTTCCAGGTCTGTTTTGTGAGTTCGGTTCGTTACTCAAGCAAATCCAGGATTCTTACAACCCGATTTCGCAAAACTCAGAAATGCGTGTCCTGGCTCCCGTTTATCAGGCTGAAGTTCTGGTGCTTGATGAATTAGGCGCAACGATTCCCACGGATTGGGTGCGCGATACGATGTACCAAATCATCAACAAGCGCTACAACGACCGCAGGCTAACGGTCTTTACGACAAATTATTTGGACGAGGCTCGCGGTGAAGTACAAGAACCGGAGTCAGCGCCTCGCTCTTTCAGCCGGAAGGCGTCCGCAGAGCGAATCAAAGAAATGACAACCCTGGAAGATCGCATTGGTACGCGCCTGCGCAGCCGGCTTTACGAAATGTGCAACGTGGTGGAAATCGAAGGCGACGATTACAGAAAAACCCATCGTTAACGCATCGCGCGCGTCACGCCCACTCACAATGCGCATTAGGTTCCGGTCGCTGCGCTTCTTCTCAATTTAAAAAACTTCCCTCACATTCTGAAGTTGAACTTGAAGAAACTGGACTAGATCCAAACCATTCAAATTAGCGACCGGGTCGTTCGCTTGCCCATCGGCCTTATGACAAGTCGAGGTCTGTACTCAAAAGCTTCTCTGTCGACCCGGTCGCTACCGCTCCCGGCTCTGTTTTATTGACGCCCTAATCCTGGCTCAGCCAACCCTACATCAAGAGTTCAACATACGCTGAGTCGTGCGCTCCGTTAGGGTTATGTATAATGACGCGACATTACCAAGTTTACAGGTTTTGCATTCGCTAGCTCGAACAATTCAAAAACCCGAGCCGCGGCAGCGAATGCCTCCGGTTCTGTAGTGCATGCCCAAACGCTCTGATATCCACAAAATTCTCATCATTGGATCGGGTCCCATAGTCATCGGTCAGGCTTGCGAATTTGATTATTCGGGAACCCAAGCTTGCAAAGCTTTACGTCAGGAGGGCTATCAGGTCGTACTGGTGAACTCAAACCCAGCCACGATCATGACGGATCCCGACACCGCTGACGTCACCTACATTGAACCGCTTACAGTCGCCGCCGTCAGCGCAATAATTCGCCGGGAAAAACCCGATGCTCTGTTGCCGACCGTCGGTGGGCAAACGGCTTTGAATCTCGCCATGGCTCTCGCCGAGTCGGGCGTGCTCGACGAATACAACGTTGAGATGATTGGCGCCAAGCGTGAAGCGGTAAAAGTCGCCGAAGACCGGCGCCTCTTCAAACAGGCGATGGATGAAGTTGGTTTGCCGATGCCGCGCGGAGGCTTTGCGCGTTCCTGGGAAGACGCCCAGGAGATCGTCGTCAGCACTGCTTATCCCGCGATCATTCGTCCCTCTTTCACGCTCGGCGGTACGGGCGGTGGTACTGCTTACAATCCGGAAGAATTTGAAGAGATTGTGCGTGCCGGCCTCGCGGCTTCGCCGATCCACGAAGTGTTAATTGAGGAATCGATTCTCGGTTGGAAAGAGTTCGAGCTCGAGGTAATGCGCGACCTCGCCGACAACGTGGTTGTCATCTGCTCGATCGAGAACTTTGATCCCATGGGTGTACACACGGGCGATTCAATTACCGTCGCTCCCGCGCAGACGCTAACTGACGTCGAATACCAGCGCCTGCGTGACATGGCGATCACCATAATTCGCAAGGTAGGGGTCGAGACCGGTGGTTCGAATATTCAGTTCGCGGTGAATCCGACTAATGGTGATGTACGCATCATCGAGATGAATCCGCGCGTCTCGCGTTCTTCGGCGCTCGCATCCAAAGCTACCGGATTCCCCATCGCCAAAATCGCTGCCAAGCTCGCGGTTGGTTACACCCTGGATGAAATTCCCAACGACATCACGAAGAAGACGCCGGCGTCGTTTGAGCCCACAATTGATTATGTGGTCGCCAAGATTCCGAAGTGGGAGTTTGAAAAATTTCGCGAAGCTGAAGACGTGCTCGGTACGCAGATGAAGTCGGTGGGCGAGGTAATGGCCATTGGCCGTACTTTTAAGGAAGCCTTGTTCAAAGGACTGCGTTCACTTGAGGCGGTGAAGCCGCTGCGGCTCGAGGATGTTTCCGCTGATGAGCTGCAGCGAAAGCTGGCTCGGCCAAACTCGCAGCGGTTCTCCTACATTACTTATGCTTTGCAACACGACTGGCCGATTGCCGAAATTTACCGGCTCTCGGGAGTCGATCCGTGGTTCCTGGAGCAGCTCCAGGAGGTGATGGAGATCCAGCGTGAAGTTGAGGGCAAGAAGCTCGCAGAGATTTCGCCGGAACTGCTGCGCGTGTTTAAGGAAGCGGCGCTCTCAGATCGGCGTTTGGCCTATCTGACTGACACGACTGAAGACAAAGTAAGAACTTACCGCCAACAACTCGGAGTCACTCCGGTTTACAAACGAGTGGATACCTGCGGTGCCGAGTTCGAATCCTTCACGCCTTACCTCTATTCGACTTACGAGCATGAGGATGAGGCAGCGCCCACCAGCAAACGCAAGATCATGATCCTCGGCTCCGGACCGAATCGCATCGGTCAGGGGATTGAGTTTGACTATTGTTGCTGCCATGCGTCGTTCGTGCTCCGCGATGAAGGTTTTGAAACGATCATGGTCAACTGCAATCCGGAGACGGTCTCCACTGATTACGACACTTCCGATCGACTCTATTTCGAGCCGCTTACTTTCGAAGACGTGATGAATATCGTCGAAGTGGAAAAGCCGGAGGGTGTGATTGTGCAGTTTGGTGGACAGACACCGTTGAATCTCGCCATGCGTCTGCACCAGGCCGGCGTTCCTATTATTGGCACTACTGCTGAGTCGATTGACCTCGCCGAAGATCGCAAACGCTTCGGTTCCTTATTGCGCGAGCTCGGGATTCCCCAACCAGAAAGCGGAATGGCTGCGACTGGCGCCGAAGCGAAAGAGATCGCCGCGAAAATCGGTTATCCCGTCCTGGTACGGCCCAGCTACGTCCTCGGCGGCCGGGCAATGGCTATTGTCTATGATGAAGAGAGCCTGGATGAGTATGTCAGAAACGCTGTCGGATTCACGCCGGACCGGCCAGTGTTGATTGATAAGTTTCTCGAGCGCGCGGCTGAGTTTGACGTGGATGCCCTGGCAGATGATCAGACCTGCGTGATTGCGGGAATCCAGGAACACATCGAGGAGGCAGGAATCCACTCCGGCGACTCGTCTTGTGTGCTGCCTCCGGTTCGCATTGATCCGGAGCACATCGAAACGATGCGTCATTACACCCGCACACTCGCAACGGCGCTTGCCGTGCGCGGTTTAATGAACATTCAATTTGCGATCAAGGATCATCGCGTGTACGTCCTTGAAGTTAATCCCCGCGCCTCGCGCACGGTGCCATTTGTTTCGAAAGCGACGGGAGTTCCGATCGCCCGGATCGCAGCGCAAGTGATGGCCGGGAAGCCGCTGGCGGATTTTGGTTTGCCCGCGAACCTAAGCGTGAATCGTTTCTTTATCAAGTCGCCAGTGTTTCCCTTTGCAAAATTTGCCGGCGTCGATCCGATTCTGGGACCCGAGATGCATTCGACCGGCGAAGTGATGGGCATTGGTGACACCTTCGGAGAGGCTTATGCTCGTGCGATGCAGGGCGCTGGTTTGAGCTTGCCCGAACGCGGCACTGCTTTCATCAGTGTGAACGACGCCGACAAGGGTCAGGCTGTAATTCTGGCGCGCAAGCTGACACGGCTTGGTTTCGACATTATCGCTACTTTGGGAACTGCTGCGCGGCTGCGAGAGGTAGGTCTCAATGTGGCGAACGTCTTCAAAGTTAACGAAGGTCGTCCCAATATCGTTGACCACATCAAGCGCGGTGAAATAGCGCTAATCATCAATACGCCTTTGGGTCGAGCGTCGCACTTTGATGAGCAGGCAATTCGCCGGGCAGCGCTGCAATACAACATTCCCTGTGTCACGACCATGACTGGCGCGCAGGCGATCGTCGAAGCGATTGCGGCGCAGACGACAAACGGCGAGCTGAAGGTGCGCTCGTTACAGGAACTGCACGCGGTGAGCAGCCCGGCAGCCCGTTAGCGAGCAGTGTGGGTGGTGGGCAAGACTTAGCGCGCACCACGTGCCCGAGCCAGGTGGGGCGATTAGCAGCAGCGAGGAGTATTGAGTTGGAAATTAATCGTCCAGATACAATTGAAGCGATTCTGAAAGAGTGTCGCACGATCGCAGTGGTCGGCTTGTCATCCTCTACCAGCCGCGCGTCACACGGAGTCGCTTCCTACATGCGGCGGCACGGCTATAAGGTCATTGCTGTCAATCCAAATGAGACGGAAGTCTTCGGCGAAAAGGCATACCCCACACTCGCAAGTGTCCCCGACAAAGTCGACCTCGTAGATATTTTTCGCCGCTCGAGCGAAGCCGGGCACGCTGTCGACGACGCGATTGCCGCCGGTGCCAAAGCCGTCTGGTTACAGGAAGGTGTGATCGACGAAGCGGCGGCGCAAAGAGCCCTGGATTCTGGACTGCAAGTTGTGATGGATCGCTGTTGGCTAAAAGAACATGCGCGTCGGCAAAGGTAGACTATCGGTTACCCCCTAGCGACCATTCACACCGCGGCTTTAGCCCGGTAACCGATGCGGCTGTAAGTTCGAAAACCGTTTCAACGGTTTACTGAGTCAGAAGCACGGCAAAGTTAGCTGCAGGTTATCGAAATGAAGAAAATTTCACTTTTTGCTCTGATACTCTTAACAATTCTTTCCCCTTTACGTCTGCATGCTGATGAAGGCATGTGGACCTTCGATAATCCGCCGCGCAAGCAGTGGAAGGAACTCTACAACTTCGAACCTTCCGATGCCTGGCTGGAGCAGATCCGCTTGTCTTCTGTAAAGATCGAAGGCTCATCCGGTTCCTTTGTTTCTCCCAGTGGACTGGTGCTGACGAACCAGCATGTGGCCAGCGGCCAGTTGCAAAAACTGTCGACACCGGAGCGTAACTTGCGCCGCGATGGTTTCCTGGCAAAGACAACCGCGGAAGAGTTGAAATGTCCGGATCTGGAAGTCTCAGTGCTTACCTCGTATGAGAATGTCACTTCGCTTGTGCAGGGAGCGGTGAAGGCGGGAATGTCAGACAGCGCCGCCGGAGACGCGCGGCGTGCCGAGATTGCGCGCCTGGAAAAAGAGTCGACCGACAAGACCGGTCTGCGCAGTGAAGTGGTGAAGATCTACAACGGCGGTGAGTACTGGCTTTATCGGTTCAGGAAATACACGGATGTGCGTTTGGTGTTTGCCCCGGAGGAACAGGCGGCGTTCTTTGGCGGCGACTACGACAATTTCACTTATCCGCGCTACTGCCTCGACGTCACGTTCTTCAGAGTTTACGAAAACGGTGCGCCGCTGAAGACGCCTAACTACTTCAAGTGGTCGGCCGGCGGACCAGCCGATGGCGAGTTTGTGTTGGCGATTGGCAGCCCGGGTTCGACTAATCGACTGCTCACGGTCTCGCAACTCAAATATCAACGTGACGTGGGTAATCCACTGCAAATGCTCGTCTGGACTTCCCGGCGCGAAGCCCTCGTGCGCTACGGCGCGACGGGACCAGAAGCCACGCGACGCGCATTGGCGACCGTGCGCAGCCTCGCGAATTCAATCAAGCGACTCACCGGCCAACAGGAAGGCTTGAGCAATCCGCGCATGATGGCGAAAAAAGAAGAGGAGGAGAAGGCGTTGCGGGCGGAAGTTGCGCGGCGGCCCGAATTGCAACAGTCGGTTGGTGGCGCCTGGGATGAAATCGCCGGCGCCTACGGTGCGCTCCCGGTCTATGCAAAGCGGAGCGCGTTCTCAACTCTTGCCTGGTCGCGGTTGGGCCAGATTGCTTCCACCCTCGTCCGCTATTCCGAGGAAATAGGTAAGCCAAACGACAAACGCTACGACGAATTTCGTGATTCGAAACTTGAATCCTTGAAGTTTGGACTCTTCTCGCCGGCGCCGGTCTATCCGGACATGGAAGAGGCGATTCTGATGGCGTGGTTTGCCGAGGCCGAGAAGACTCTGGGCGCCGACGATCCTTTTGTGCGCGCCGCGTTGAACGGCTCCACTCCAGCCTCCGTTGCTAAGGCAGTTGTCTCGGGCACGAAGTTGGGTGACGTTGCTGTTCGCAAAGCACTGTTTGAAGGCGGAGCTGACGCGATTGCGAGGAGCGATGATCCTTTGATCGCTCTAGCGCGCCGGGTTGAGCCGGTAATTCGTGAACTCCGCGCCTGGAATGAAGAAAAGATTGTGAACCCCGAAGCTGTTGCCGGTCAGAAAATCGCTACCGCTCGTTTTGCAGTCTACGGTCGCAACGTTTATCCGGATGCGAACTCGCAGTTGCGAATCAGTTATGGACGTGTTCTCGGTTACGAGGAGGACACGACGCTTGTGCCTTACAAGACGACCTTCAGTGGATTGTTCGATCGAGCAGCGAGCTTTGATGAGAAAGTGCCTTACGATTTGCCGCAGCGCTTCAAGGATGGCCGCCTGAAACTGGATCTGACCACACCGATGAACTTTGTCTATACGGCCGACACGATTGGCGGCAACTCTGGTAGCCCGATCATTAATCGCAAGGCGGAAATCGTCGGTCTCAACTTCGATAGCAACATCCAGAAACTGCCCAACCGCTACTGGTATGTTGATGAAAGCGAGGGTGGCCGCGCGATTGCCATCCACAGCGCGGGGATTATCGAGGCACTCAAGAAACTCTACACAGCGGATGCCTTGGTTCAGGAGCTGACGGGGAAGTAAGCAAGTCCGTGGCGCGGACCAAAAGAATCGGTTCTTAAAATGAGATGCCCACTCCCATCATAGCTGTCGCCATCACTGTTAGTGATCGCTGTGCTAGCGGCGAGCAGGAAGATCTTTCTGGCGCGGCACTGGTCGAGCTGTTGCGCGAGGCTGGCGCCGAAATCATTGCTCATGAAGTTTTGTCTGATGATCCCGAGGCGCTAGCTGACTCGCTTCGCGAATATGGCGGTCGCGACGATGTAAACCTCATCATCACGACAGGCGGCACAGGCTTCGGTCCTCGCGATAACACCCCGGAAGTAACGCGGGAGGTAATCGAACGTGAGGCGCCCGGCTTAGCGGAAGCAATACGCGCCGAATCGCTTAAGCACACTCCCATGGCGATGATCTCGCGCGGGGTGTGCGGCATCTACTCAGACTGTCTGATTGTAAATCTTCCGGGTTCGCCGAAAGCCGTGCGCGAGGGCTTCGCCGTGATTCGGCCGGTGTTAAATCACGCGGTAGCCCTCCTGGGTGGAAATACTAACCATCAGGGCAAGGAGTGAGTCGCCCATTGAGGGACGTCGCTCAAATTTAAGACCCACAGCTTTCTACTTCCCTATACGTTACAATCGGTCTTGCACAAAAGTTCAGCGCCGTAGGCGCCGGATGTTCATAGGTTTCAGATCCGCTCGAGACTAGGAGCCCCGCTAGGGGCGCAATGTCTAATATTTCGCTCCTAACGGAGCTGGACCTTCTGAGTTTTGTTTGGTCTAGAAACATTTCGTCCCTAGCGGGACGGTGACGATCGTTGCCTTCTGACTTTTTGTGCAAGACGGTACAATCCCATCATGAACAAGCGTGCCAAGAAACGATTGAAAGAAGCCATCGCTAAGGACAAGCAGGACCGCAAGGAAGCGCTCCCCCAACAACGGCCCGGCGCCTCCAAAGACCCTGCCGTGCATAAGGGCTTTCTGCCCAAACCTGAGAAGAAACGCGGCTAACGCAGTGCCGCTTTAGCTCAACCGCTCAGCGATCAAAAGTCGTATAATCGACCAGGTTCAAACAACCGACGCTGTTGTCGGTTCATCACATACCTGCCCCCCGACTGGAATCCGACTCAATTTCCGAGGAGTTATTATGAAACGGACAATGAAAGAGATCTTGACGGCATTGTCGCTGGGGCTGGTTTTATCTATTGGCGTGCTGACGGCAGCGGCTCAGGACAATCAGAACTCGAGTAGTGGTGAAATAAAGAAGAGTGGCAGCGAGGCAAAGAAGGCAGGCACGAGCTTGGGTCACAACGTTAAGCATGGCCGCGTAGTACGTGGTGGCAAGCACTTTGGCAAGCACGTCGGACGTTCCGGCAAACACTTTGGCCGAAGCACTAAGAAGTTCGTCAAGAAAGTGATCTCGTGATTCAGTAGTCAGTAGTCAGAAGTCAGAAGGCAGAAGGCAGAAGTCCGAGCACTAGTAGTCAGAAGCCCCGCCAAGCCATTAAACCTGACGGGGCTTAGTTTTGTTAACCACTGGCTACTGCCTTCGTTAGTTCAATGGGCACCTGCGGTGATGCCCGTATCGATCAACTGGTCTGGTTGAAATTTCAATGGCTGTTTAAGTGCGACTAAGTTTCCTGCCTTCGTGACCTCGTAATCGGGCGTGCCGTGGAAAGCCCACTCGTAGCGTTTGAAAAGAAAACAAGACACTCGCTCTCCTAACCGTGACAAAATCCGCTTCCCATCAGCGGTCGTCTTTCTCCTCCGGCTAGCAACAAAGCTCTCGCCGTTTGGCGCCAGGTAAATGCCACGTTCTCTTAATTGCTTCATGCCATGTCCATTCGCATGCACCGTGCCAAGCCATAAAAACGACCACTTTTCTCGGTAGCCCAGCGGCATTAAACGAAGAGGTTAGTTGAGTGCGCCAAAGCGTTAATTAGATTGCCGATTGGCTATTGCCAATTGCCGATTCCGTCTAGCTTTAAGGCGGTGTCTCCCAATGCATCGGGATTGCCACCCCACTCCAATTTGGTTGATCTTGGCACTTGCGGACCGAGACCTTGATATACTGAGGGCGACTGGGACTGAACCCAGCGATTACAGTTGAGCTCACTCATGACTTCCCCCTCGACATTTATAAAACCTGGTCTCCATCAGATTGCGCCGGAGCTGTTTCGGATTAGCAGGTCACGTCGCCTTTTCACCATTGCTCTGCCCTTCTTTTACGTTGCTCTTTACTTCGTTTTCGCAGTACTTGGATGGTGGCCATTGGCGGTTCTTTCGTTAGTGGCCTTGAGCTTTGTCACCTACGGCTCGATCTCTCACGACCTCGTTCACCGGAATCTCGGACTGCACAGACCGGTCAACGACTTCTTCTTGTCTGTGATCGAGTTGTCGGCTCTGCGCAGCGGCCACGCTTATCGGCTGGCACACCTCCATCATCATGCGCGTTTTCCCCACACCGACGACATTGAGGGTGCCGCTGCAACGATGACTCTTCCGCGGACGATGCTGGAGGGCGTGATTTTCCAATTCAAGATTTGGCTCTGGGCTGTGAGTCAACGCCGGCCGGAAAGACCATTAATCCTGTGCGAAGGCGTTGGCTGCTTGTTGCTGGTTGTCTTTGGTGTCGTTTCGTATCCCGTGACGCCGGTGCTCCTCGTTTACGTGGCGTTGATGATAATGGGGAGTTGGATCATCCCGCTGATAACGTCGTACATTCCTCACGATCCTCGGGGCGAGAGCGAGTTACTGCAGACGCGTTTGTTCCGTGGAAAGGTTTTGGCTGTCGTGGCTCTCGAGCATACTTATCATCTGGAACATCACCTCTATCCCTCAGTGCCGCATCATAATTGGCCGCAACTCGCGAAGGTCCTTGACCCTTATTTTGAGGCGGCGGGTCTGAAGCCAATCCGTCTTTGGTTTTGATCGCGTTCGTAACGGATCGCGGGCGTCTCGCCTGCAGTGAGCGCTCGAGCGCGAAACAGGAACCACATTCACAAACACTGTTCTTGTCCTGACTGACGACAACTTGCTATAGTGCGAAGCAAATGATGCTTCAGGAAGCGGCAACGATCACTCAGCCGGTGCAGAACTTAGGTGCGCCGATAACTGCCTACTGGCCGGTAATGATCTTTTTCCTGGTCGCGATCGTCTTTCCAGTGCTGCCGCTCATTCTGGGGCGGTTTATCCGACCCATTAATTACGGCAAACAGAAAATGCGGCCTTATGAATGTGGCATCGATCCCACAACCGAGGCCCACGATCGCTTTACGGTGCGCTACTACATCGTGGCGATGCTGTTTTTGATCTTCGACGTAGAAACCGTTTTCCTGCTGCCCTGGGCAATCATTTTTATGGGCGAGGATTTCTCGTTTACCAAATTCGCGCTCATTGAAATGTTTATCTTCATCGGCATCCTGGTGGTTGGTTATTACTACGCTTGGCGCAAGGGCGCACTCGAGTGGGCGTAGCCCGATTGGCGTCTAGAGACGTGAGACAGGGCCTCGATGAGGGCGTTACCAAAGTAACTTCGGAAATCTAATCGCCAATCGCCAATCGCCAATTGGCAATTAACTCTATGGCTGAACACGAAGAAGGATTTGTTCTCACTACCGTCGATTCCATTATGAACTCGGTGCGACGCACCGTGGGCGCGAAGGCGATGGACATGACTGCCCCGGTCGTGAATTGGGCCCGCAAGTCCGCGCTCTGGCCGATGACTTTCGGACTCGCGTGTTGCGCCATCGAGATGATCGCTACTGGCGCTGGACGTTTTGACATCGATCGTTTTGGCGCCGGGGTATTTCGCCCGAGTCCGCGCCAAAGCGATTTGATAATCATCGCCGGAACGGTAACGCTCAAGATGGGTCCTGTTGTACGACGCGTCTACGATCAGATGCCCGAACCAAAATGGGCGATCGCGATGGGCGCATGTGCCTCGACGGGAGGCCCGTTCGATTCCTACTCCACTATGCAAGGCGTCGATCGTTGCATCCCCGTTGACGTCTACATTCCCGGATGCCCGCCCCGTCCCGAGGCCTTGCTCTATGGCTTGATGCGCCTGCAGGACATCATCATGCGCGAGGCGCCCTCTGCCTACATTTTCGACTCAGACGGCGCGGTTCATCGCCGCCGTTCACTCGAAGGCGACGAAGCAGCCGCCTAGACCTCACATAAATTCCACTCATCACACTGGGGCGCTCTCTAGCTTCGGCTTCTCTGATTCTCACCGTGCTTTAGCACGGTGTTCGTGGGGCGATTCCAGACGGGAAACCGTTTAAACGGTTTCCAGAAATCCGGATGCACCTTTGCACCGGGCTAAAGCCCGGTGAGAATGAGACGGATAGTCCAAAACTCATTCAGTGGGAAGAAAAACCCGCTGCCCTTCGTCTAACTATTGGTTTGTCAGACGGAGGAGCCAATGGAGCAGCGCGCTGTAATGGCCGAACCGATAATTAACGAGCGCGTTATCAAAGCCTGCCAGCAAGGTGATCGCGAGGCTTTTCGGCTGCTCTTTGAAGCTTATAAAGACAAGGTCTTCTCGATTGCTGTGTACTCGTGCGGTGGCAACGAAACCAGCGCCAGTGACATTACCCAACAGATTTTTCTGAAGTTGATGACTAACATTAATCAATTTCGCGGTGAGTCGCAGTTCACCACCTGGCTTTATCGGATGGTGGCTAATGCCTGCATCGACGAGCAACGGAAAGGCAGGCGCTTTTTGCCTTTCGCGGATTCGCCACAAAGGACGAGAGTTGAATTCAAACGACCACAGGAAACTCGTTACGCGAAACTCGAACTCGCTGACTCCGTGCGGCAGGCTATCGCAGAACTGAAGCCGAAGTTTCGTTTACCGATCTTGCTTAAGTACGTCGAGGAACTCTCCTACGAGGAGATTGCGAGTGTTCTGAACTGCTCGAAAGGCACAGTGGCTTCACGGCTCAACCGCGGCCATAAAGAATTAGCACGGCGTTTAGCGCACTTGCGCGACCAGGTTGTGTTGGGAGATTGAGATGTTTTCGAACCACGTTGGGGAACAATTGTCTGCCTATTGCCACGACGAGCTCGAGGCGAAAGTCTCGCAACGGGTCGCCGAACATTTGCTTGGCTGTCGCACTTGTCGCGCGGAATTTGAACAGATCAAGGCGGGAGTGAAGCTGGCAGGACTTCTGCCGTTAGTCGCAGCTCCCGATTCCCTCTGGAGTGAGTTGGAACGCAAACTCGACCACGAGGTTTCGCTCCCACAGCAACGGAGCCAACCACCTGCGCGTTTTCGCGCGCGATTGTTTCATCCAGTTCCAGTGGCCATCGCGGCCGCCCTAGTTCTGGCGCTCGGCGTGGCCGGATTTTGGGTTTATCGCCAGGAGTCGCGGCCTTCGTGGGAAGTGGCGCGCCTTGTCGGCTCCCCAGTGATCGGCAGTTCCAGAATTGGACAGAAGGGACAACTTGGCGTCGGCCAGTGGCTGGAGACCGACGCAGAGTCGCGGGCGCGGATCAGCGTCGCTTCGATTGGCCAGGTGGAAATTGATCCCAACACGCGCGTGCGACTGCTCGAAACTCGGGCCACGGAACACCGGCTTGAACTGGCCCGCGGACGCATGAGCGCGCACATTTGGGCGCCGCCACGTTTGTTCTTCGTCGATACACCTTCAGCAGTCGCTGCGGACCTTGGCTGTGCATACACACTCGAAGTTGATGACGCGGGTGCCAGCCTGCTACGCGTGACGGCAGGTTGGGTGGCGTTGCAACTCCGCGATCGCGAATCGATCGTTCCGGCGGGAGCTGCTTGTGCCACGCGTCCCGGTATCGGGCCCGGGACACCCTACTTTGAAGATGCTGCCCCAGATTTTCGGATGGCTCTGACCAAATTGGATTTTGAAACTGCGACCGAGCGATCCGATCATTCAGCTGTTCTGCAACAGTTGCTAGCGTTGTCGCGTGAGCGCGATACGCTTACCTTGTGGCATTTGTTATATCGCACGGAAAACAACGATCGGATACTGGTGTACGAACGGCTTGCTGAGTTGGCTCCGCCCCCGCCAGGCGTCACGCGAGACGGTGTGTTGCAGCTTGACGAAACGCAGTTGCGACTTTGGAAAGGCCATCTGGACAACATCTGGACCGGTTCTTCGCCACTAAAGAAGGGTTGGATCAACTTGTGGACGCGCACGCTGGGGAAAGTTAAAGGGCTGGAAGGGAAGAAGTGAAGGAGGACGCAGAAGTCAGGAGTCAGAAGGCAGAAGTCAGGAGGCAGAAGTCATGAAGGAGGCAGGAGCAGACCGCAGGAGCTGGAATTTACTTCTTACTTCTGACTTCCGACTCCTGACTCCTGACTCCTTAGGAGGACATCATGCAACATCAAAATCAAATTCTTCCCCGCAGAAATTTTCTCAAACACGCCTCGGCTTTTGCCGTCGCGTTGCCGTTGGTCGAGGTTGGTGCTCTTGGCCTCTTCGGTTGTAGTCCGGCAAGTTCAGCAGAACAGAAAGCAGTAACACCGCGTGCGGAGAACGTGCCGGCGAAGACGACGATAGTTTCCGAGAAGGAGCCAGGACTGCCTTTGATTGTTTCCGGAACCATTTACGCACCGGACGGTCGGAAACCTCTTGAGGGCATCACGCTGTATGTCTATCAAACCGATGCGACTGGGGTCTATTCGACCTCCGGTATTGGCGGGGACAATCGCAACACACGCATTCACGGTGTGATGCGAACGGGGGCCGATGGTCGTTATGAATTTCGTACCATCAAGCCGGCGTCCTATCCCGGAACGAGGATCTCCGCGCACATTCATGCTTACGTTTCCGCAGCTGAATATCCTGAGTATTGGATCGATGAGTATGTTTTTGCGGACGATCCCTTCGTCGGCGCGGATGTGAAGCAAAAGTTTCAAGGTCTCGGCAGTTTCTCGCCTGTCCTAAGTTTGACGAAAGGGGACGACGGCATACTGCGAGGCGTCCGCGACATTAAAGTCGAACGCTGCACGAACAATTGCGTGCGGCATTGATTGAGTGACAGTTGTCAGTGGTCAGTCGTAAAGCTTGCTTCAATTCTGATAGGTCTTAGGTTCGGCTTGGCCGAGCGTCGAAAGACCGGGCCGTTTCACCTGAACCGAACATCAATGATTAAGCACTTGTTAACTTTTATTGGAGCTGCCGCGTTTTGTTTGTGGCTAGCGACCGGCGCAAGTGCCCACCCAGCGACAGGCATCGTCGTTGACCGAACTGGCAATGTTTATTTCAGCGATCTGGAAACGATTTGGAAGTTCAGCACTGAGGGAAAGCTCACCGTCTTCCGCGCCGGCCAGCGAGGTCGTCATGTGCATGAGTTGGCGATCGATGATCAGGGAAACATCTACGGTGCTGACGTCAGTTACAACCCCG
>JBAPXA010000342.1:0-10866 GCA_049283975.1 Pyrinomonadaceae bacterium
AACCTGGGGATAACCGAAATCGCTTTAGCGGCAGGCTTCGGAAGTCTGCGACGTTTCAATACTGCGTTTCGGCAGACTTACGGCCGGGCCCCACGCGAGCTTCGCAAACACGTGCGCTCCGAGGTAACGTCGGAAGCAGCAGGTGACGTGGTTCTCAAGCTCGCCTTCCGTCCTCCTTATGATTGGAAACAAGTACGAGACTTCTTAGCAGCACATGCTATTCGCGGAGTCGAACGGGTAGATGAACATGGATACGCTCGAACAGTTTTCGGAGACCATGGCGCTGCGATCATTTCCGTGCGACCACTTGAGGACGAGGATGCGCTTGAGCTTCGAGTGCGCGGAGCCGCGCCCGCCGCCCTCTTTCAGATCTGCTCAGCGGCGCGCCGTGTCTTTGACACGTCTGCCGATCCGGCTCGCACAACATTCGCGTTCCAATCCGACCCTCTACTCGGTCGCTTCGTGAAGCGACGTCCCGGCCTGCGCATTCCTGGAGCTTGGGATCCCTTCGAATGTACCGTGTCTGCTCTTCTGGGAAAGGATGTTAGTTATGCGTTGGGTCGGATCCTTACCGCTCGTCTTGTTGAAGCCGCAGGAGAACGCATCAAGGAACCTGTCGCCGGTCTCACACACTTATTCCCGACACCCCCAGTACTTGTCCGGGCGGATCTCAATGGGCTAGGTCTCCCGAAAACCGGTGTTACCGCAGTTCAGGAGGTTGCTCGGGCGGTAATTGAGGGGCGGCTGGATTTTAGTGCCTCAACTGAGTGCATTCGCGCTGCTCTGTCTAGGTTGGCGGGCAGCGGAACTGCGACTGCGGAATACGTAGCTCTGCGAGCGCTCGGCGAGCCGGATGCATTCCCCTCAACCGACTCCGTCTTGCGCCACGTGGCGGGTGTTGCCAATCGACCCCTTTCAGCTTTGGAACTCGAGGAGCGAGCAGAAGCCTGGCGACCCTGGAGGGCTTATGCTGCTATGCAGCTTTGGAGCGCGGTAACCGATCCCCTCGAAACGAAACGCGAGCAGCGAGATCAGAAACGATCACTCACTCACGGAAATACTGCTACACGACGTCACTGACTTGGCTCTTTACCTTACCTGCGTCTTCCTTTCACTGGTCTTGCAGTGAAAAGCGGAACGATGCAGTGCCCCTTACCCACCCTCACCAGATAAAACAGATCGGCACGCGGTAGTTACATTTACTTTGCCCTTTACCACTGTGACTTTGCTGGGCATGCCCTGTACATGCGGGAATCGAACCCGCTGGCGCAACACCCCTGCACGCCACCAAGAGGCGCACTTTCGCGCGCAATCCAACTTTCCCAGTTGGCGGGTTGTGCTCGCTTCTGTACCCCTTTCGCTGCGCCTCACATCGTGAAGGAGGGCTATGGCATCACGGACCGAATCGCTGTCGATATTCGGCGGAATTAACAAACCCAGTGACCATGCCGCGGGGCGTGCCGCCGCCGTTCAAGTACGCGATCCAGTCCAGATAGAAAGCGTCCGGCTGGCGCCGCAGATAACCAAAGTATTCCATCACCGCGTACGCCTGGTTGAAATACTTGATCGCTACTTCATTGCTCTCCGCAATCTGCCGCAGCACCTGCGCCCGAGTCAGCGTCCTTGCATTCAATCCGTCGATCATCTGTTGCCGGCTCGCGAGCGTCACTTGCGCCGTGTTCAAAAGCGTGTCCACATACTGCGTGTTATTCAGACTGTTGTAAGCACTGACAAACGCCGGCCGCGCCATGAACCCAGCGATGAAAGCCACCTTCGCCGCTTCCAATTGTGAGTCGTCCAAAAAGCCGCTCACACTCGCCAGATCCGGCACGAACTCGTCGTAATCAGGCTTCCGACCAAAGCTCACCGGATAAAATCGATATACAAAATAGCCGCGCTGCTGAAACTCAGCTGACTGGAAGAACAGTTGCGACACATGAATCCGGTCGCAGGTCGTGTCGTTCGGCGCACAATTGATGATGGAACTGATCCAGGCGGCCTCGCCCGGCGGGTCGGGTTCGCGGCCGAGGAAGTCCAGGTACTGCTGTCGCACAAAGAACGCCGTGTTGTCGATCGGGTTCGGCCCGGGAATGCTGTCATTGTCCACGATCATCACCGTGGCGTTCGTCTGCGCTCCCATCGAACCGCCCACCGGATTGCTGAGCGTGACAGTGAAGTTCTCGATACCTTCGGCGTACGAGTCGTTGATGAGGGCGATCGAGAAAGATTTGGAGGCTTCTCCGGCGGCAAACGAGACCGTCCCGATTTGCACGATAAAGTCGCAGCGCGGCGAGGCGATGCCGTTGAACACGTTGCAGTTCTGCAAACCGGCCGCATCGTTGGTCGTGAACTGCACGCTGGAGCTGCCCGAAGTGTCGCCAGTGCGGGCGACTGTAATGGTAGCCCTCGGATCCCCTTCGTTAACCGAGTAACTGGCTGAACTCAATTGAACGGCGGGTGTTCGAGTCAGTGAGGTGTTAAGCAGGACCTTTACTTCAGTGTCGCCCTGACTGGTTAAAGCAAAATCAGGTTTCGCATCATTGTTAAAATCACCAGCCACGAGTGATGCTGAATACAATCCGGCCGGATAGACGACAGCAGTTGAGAAAGTACCATCACCTAAGCCCGCCAAAAACATGTATCCGCCAAAGTAGCCGGAGACTGCGAGATCAAGCCGGGTATCACCATCAAAATCATAACTGATGAGGTCTGCCGGATCTGTAGGCAGCGCGCTAGTGATTGCTGTTTGAAATGTGCCATTACCGTTTCCCAAAAGGACACTAACCTTGCTACTCAAGCGACTAGCCACCGCTACATCGATCTTACCGTCGGAATTCAAATCGGCGAGCGTTGCCTTGACGACCCCAGCTCCAGCTACTGCCGGATAACTCACCGCGTTATCGAAGGTACCGTCGCCTCGGCCAAGCAGCACCAGAATATTGGTCGGGTAACCAAGTGTTACCAGATCAGGCTTGCCATCAGCATTGAAGTCGCCGGGCAAAACTGAAAATACGGCGGTGTCAACTGTTCTGTTTAACGCCGGTTGGAAAGTGCCGTTACCGTTTCCGAGCAGAATACTCAGCGTGTTGGGACTCCCCAAAACTGCCAGATCATTTTTTCCATCGAGGTTAAAATCTCCTACGCTTAAATTCGAAGGCTGAGATCCAACGGCATAATTCACGCGAGTCTGGAGTGTGCCATCACCATTTCCAATGAAGACGCTTACATTAGAGCCGAAGTTATTTGCGGACGCCACATCGGCTTTTCCGTCGCCGTCAAAGTCGGCGATAACGATGCCCGCGGGATTTGAGTCTGCGGTGTAACCAACCTGGGGCCGCAAGGTGCCGTCCCCATTTCCAAGTAGTACATGGATGCTGTTTCCAGTGGTAGTTGCAACCGCAACGTCGAGCTTGCCGTCTCCATTCAGATCGCCACGAGCAATGCCAAGTGGATCCAAGTTGCCGGAACTGAAGCCAAGACGCTTCGCGCTAAAGTTGGCCGTCACGTTCGACGACAAGCCAGTAAAGCTGCGGCTGGCGGGCGGGAGCAGAAGGTAATTTGAGAACAGACGGTTCGCGGCGGAGCTGTACGCGGTGACGGTGTAATCACCATCGACGGGAAGACCCGAAAAGCTGTAACCGGATGAACCAGTTACGGTCGTGCCGGTGCTCGTGCCCGTGAGCAGCATTGTGAAATTGTCGATACTTGAGCCATTGTCGACATTAGTCACACTGCCGCTGATTGTGTAAGTGGCCTCCCTTCCCGTGAAATTGATTACTCGATTACTGGACAGATTGTTAGAGGTTGAAAATGGCGGTGTGAACATGAACCTCGGGAGCGAAGGAGTTACGGTGTAGTTGCCGCCACCCGGCAAGTTCGTGAATGAATAGCGGCCGTCACTCCCGGTGACCATTGTGCCGGTCATCGATCCAGACAACGTCATGGTCACGCCCGCCATTTCGCTGGTTGAGATATCTCTAACCGTTCCGGAAATCGAATAAGTGTTGAGCGTTCCCACAAAGTCGACGCCGCTCATGTTCGACGATAGGTGACTAAAGGTTTGATTGAGCGGTGCGAACGTGTAGTTTGTTTTGGTCGGCGTCACCGTGTAGGTTTGGCCGGCCGTCAAGTCGTTAAAGGCAAAGGTGCCTGTGGCGTCGGTAGTAACGACGACTGGCGTTCCACCAGTGAGTCTAACTGTCACTCCGGAAAGCGGAACGCTGTTGCTATCTCTAACGGTGCCAGTGATGTTGTATGGTCCGGTTTGATTTATTAAGACGCCAACTGAATTCGATGTTTGACGAGAGATGATGTCGGGTTTTCCATCGGCGTCAAGGTCGGAAACGCTGGCGAAGAAACCACCCGCCTGAAAATTCACCGATTTTTGAAAGGTCCCATCGCCATTACCTTTCAGGACGCTTAAGCCGCCCCCTCCGAAATTTGCCCCGCCCACCACCAGATCTGACTTTCCATCACTATTGAGATCTCCTATCGATAATTGCACCAATTGAACCGGAGTTGCAGTGGCGTAACTCACGAAAGCTTGGAAGGTGCCGTCTCCGTTTCCTAGAAGAACACTAATATTGCCGACCTGATCATCGGAAGTGGCGAGATCGATTTTGCCGTCTGCGTTGAAATCGCCTTTGACAAGAGAATAAGGACGCGGCGGGACCGCGTAATTAACAGAGGGGGAAAAAGTCCCGTCACCTTGTCCCAACATAACGCTGACAGCGCCGATATTGTTAATGTCAGTGCTGCTGAAGGCCAAGTCGACTTTGGCATCAACATTGAAGTCGCCAACCGCAACCGACGTAGCGAAAGCCCTAAAACCGTACGAGGCTGGCGGATTAAGAGTACCGTCGCCATTTCCCAGAAAGACTGTGGCACCCTCCCTGTTGAGGGTTACCACGTCGGCTTTGCTGTCGTTATTGAAATCGCTTGCGAAGATTGAGTTCGGTTGGGGCAAGCCCTGCAAGAACGCGAAAAAGGCGTAGTCGACTCTGCTTTGAAGTGTGCCGTCGCCATTTCCCAAAAAAACGCTGACATGGTTACTAACATTGAAGGAACTAGAAGCGGCGACGATGTCGAGTTTGCCGTCGCCGTTCAAATCGACGGTAACCACGGCGTATGGGCCTGATACAGCGTCGTAATCGGTCTTAGTCCCAAATGTCCCATCTCCGACACCGAGCAAGACGCTGATATTGTTACTGCTGCTATTTGCTACGGCGATATCCTGCTTGCCGTCCCCGTTAAGGTCTCCGAGAGCGCAGGCATCTGGGTTGCTGCCGACAGTGTAGTTAACCGGCGGAGCGAACGCTTGTGCGAAGACAGTCGCTTCTGCCGTCAGCCCAATCAGGCTTATCACCAGGAAAGCGGTTGAGAGCTTTAAGGTCGTAATTGGAAAGTGCGCTTTCATATGATTCGCTAAAAGCCTCCTAGTCTTCCTAGGCAAGAAACACTGTCATATTCGGCCCGAGGTACACTTGCCAAGAGCTGCTCAGTTTAGTCCTTCAAGGGTTGAGGAGTGAGTCTCGAGTGTTTCCAGTGAGAAAAGATTCAGATTCGCACTTCTCGTTTGAGTTGGTCGCAGATCTCCGTTTTGCACACTTAAGCTAACCAAAGCCCCCTCTCATTATCAAGCAAACCCGGTGCTGCAACTACTAACCGCAGAAATTTTGCCGAATGCTCATCTCTTGCGGACTGAGGGTTACGTAACCAACCAAAGCGGCGTCAAGGTCGCCGCACTCCCTTAAGATCTTGCAACCTCATCGCGATTCTTCTGTTTCCTCATAACGTTGTGGTGGCCGCGACACCTGGATGGCGCAGTGCTACCTGTAAAAATAGAGTCGATGCAGTGCCCCTTACCCACCCTCACCAGATGAAACAGATCAGCACGCGGTAGTTACATTTACTTTGCCCTGTACCACTGTGACTTTGCTGGGCATGACTTGTACATGCGGGAGTCGAACCCGCTGGCGCAACGTCCCTGCACGCCACCATGAGGCGCGCTCTTCGCGCGCAATCCAACTTTCCCAGTTGGCGGGTTGTGCTCGCTTCTGTTCTCTCCAGCTACCGACTGCATCGTCTTTGTCAGATCCGAGATCCCGGGTTTGAGATCTGAGGTCTTGGGTCTTGGGTTTTGAGATCTGAGATTTCAGGTTTTGAGATTTGAGATCTCAGATTTGAGATCTCAGATCAGTTCAGTCTGCCAGTTGAGCTCCTGAATACGCGCGTCGAGCTCACGATATTCCTTTGCGAGTTCGTCGGCCCGCTTCTGGATCTCAGCGACCTTGATTGTCGAAACATACTTGATTTCGGATCGCGTCAAGCGACCCTGTGCGACCGCAGCATTCAAGGCTAGATTGCTGTATGCCGCCCGGCGTAGCGCAAGGACGTCACGCTCGGCCAGCACATCAGAGACCGTCTTGCCATTTGCGATTACGGTTGCCGAGTTAGTCTGGTTGATTCGCTTGATCAGATTGACCAGCTCGTCAGCAACCCCCTCGAGCTCCTTGATCAAGTCTTTCGGATCCTCGGCTGGCTCATCGCCCTCCTGAATTTTCGCGTTCCCGATCAGTCGTGACTGCAATTGCGCGAATCGCTTTTGAGAATCTGCGCGTAGAATTAGTGCTTCTGCTAGTTTCATTGTTCGTTACCTCCTAAGCACGTCGTTTCAAATCAATAAATGGCTCAGCTACAACCTGAAATTCATCTTCGTAGACGATGTAACCAGGCTTCGACGTTTTGAGCAGCGATGCCGGGACAACATTGCTCTCCAGAATTCAGGTCATTTCCCACATGCGAGCAAGATGTGCCCTTGCCGTAGGCCGAAACCAACAAATTGCCTTCGACCGTCGCGCTCCTTTAAGCGACCGGCTGAATCGACTCGGACACTCGAGGTTCTCTTCGAACCACTCGAGCGTGTTCGATAGTCACGCCTGTTCGTGGTCTGCAAGGTTTCCAGAGTCGAGCAGTTGATACGCAGCCTGGAAAATGCCAAGTCTACATTCCGAGTCTTCGCATAACTCCATTGATACAAATCTTAGAAACACAAGAACTCCTCCTGCAACTCTCTTCTAAAATCGAAGTACCTTTTCAAGAGGGTCCAACTTCCCAAGTCCAACTTCCCAAGTCCAATGTCCTCCTTGCTCCGTAGACTTTGGACTTTGGACGTTAGACTTTGGACACGTATATGGCCGGGGCGTGAGGCAAGCGTGCCTCTTGCAACTCCACGCTCCCAGACAGTCAGCATTCTGCCGGGATGAGTCACGCCCCGAAAAAAAATGAGATGGGGAGAAAGCGAGACGCGGAGAAAGGGACTAGCGTGTGTCTCCGCGTCTCCCCGTCACGGTGTGGTGGTCGGAGTTGGAATTGAACCAACCTCTTGGGTTTTTCAAACCCACGCTAATCCGTCTCAGCTATCCGACCCAGGACATTGCCGATTGCCAATTTCCGATTGCCGATTGAGTTTGAAATCGCCAGTTCCAAGTTTCAGGTTCCAAGTGCCGCGGCTCAAAGTCCGATTACTTCCCTAACACAGGAACTGTCCGCGAACTTTGAACCTGAAACTTGAAACCTGTAACGCTTATCCGCGCTGTTCGCGCAGCACCTTTCCCCTGACGTCACGATCATCGTGCGCATCCAGAAAAAGGTACTTGCGCCATTCGGCTCGCGACTCGGCGTAGTGGCAAAGCACCACCCGCTCCAGCTGCACACGCAACGCCGACTGTGAGGTCAGCAAAGGCATCCGTGCTTCGGCGGGAGTGCGATTGCTTTTACGGTTGTTACAAGGAACGCAAGCCGTGACGACATTCACGGGCGAGTTATCACCGCCACGCGAACGAGGCATGATGTGATCGAGTGTTAGCTCAGCCACACCCTGCTTTTCCCCGCAGTACTGGCAACGGAATTTGTCGCGCATGTAGATGCGCAGGCGCTTCATTCCTGACTGCTCGCGCCGGCGGCGAACGTTGATGTAGGTGCGACGACGAATCACTGACGGAACGGGAAATTCAGCATGAGCAGAACGCAGCACGCGATCGCCGTCCAGTTCTTCGACGAAGACGGTGTTTTTGAAGGTCATGATGATTGCGCGCGCGACACTGACGGTGCCGAGCGGCTCGTAAGTCTGATTGAGCAGCAGAACTCTGCCATTGAGTGTCATCACTCGACACCTCCTTCACAAGGAAATTAGGAATTCGGAACGATGAATGATGAATGCGCTATCGCCTCAGCATTCCGCATTCAGCGTTCATAGTTCATCGTTATTGGTTTGAGCGCGCTGTGAGACCGGCGATTGCCGATTGGCGACTGGCGATTGCCGATTGGCGGTTGGCTTTATGCCTGTCGTGGAGTAGGTAGCACCGACAGGTCGGTGAGTTAAAAAAGGAGTCTCAGGTTCAGAGACCAATTGGCAATTGGCAATCGCCAATTGGCACTGCCTTCCTGGGGACTAACCTTTCACGCAGACCACTTGTTTGATCTCGGCAACGACTTCAACCAGATCTTCCTGGTTCTTCATCACCGCTTCGATTGATTTGTAAGCGCCGGGAATTTCATCCAAAACGCCTACGTCCTTGCGGCATTCAACGCCCGAAGTTTGACGTGCCAGGTCATCCTTGGTGAACGCTCGTTTAGCGGCACCTCGAGACATCTTGCGGCCGGCCCCGTGCGAGCACGAGTTGAAACTCTCTGCCAAGCCACGCCCTTTGACGATGAACGACTTCGCGCCCATCGAACCCGGGATGATGCCGTAGGCACCGGCTGCCGCGTTAATAGCACCCTTACGCGTGACGAAAACCTTTTCGCCATAATGCTCTTCGAGCGCTACATAGTTGTGATGACAATTGACAGCAAGCTCAGGTTTGAACTGCTGTCGATGATTGAACATCTTGTTAAAGACCTTCAAGAGACGCGTCATCATGATCTCGCGGTTCTTCGTCGCGTAGGTTTGCGCCCACTTCAGATCCTTCCAGTAAGCCGCAAACTCTGTTGACCCTTGAATGAAGTAAGCAAGATCCGGTGCAGGAAGTTCCGACAGTTTCCACAACGACTTTGCAGTCGAGATGTGACGTTCGGCGAGTTCCTTGCCGATGTTGCGGGAACCTGAGTGCAGCATCAACCAGACGACGTTTTCTGTGTCCAGACAAACCTCGATGAAGTGGTTACCACCACCCAGCGTGCCCAATTGTGTCATCGCTTTCGCTTTGCGATCGCTCACGCCCTTGTGCAACTCGCTGAACTCACTCCAGCCGTCCCAATAAGAAGATTCATCAACTGATTCCTTGTAGGCGTTGAAGCCGACGGGGATTGCCTCCTCTATTGCCGAGCGCAGATCTTTCAATTTACCGTCAAGAATTCCGCTCTTGAATGGCGTCTTCACCGCCATCATCCCGCACCCGATATCGACTCCGACCGTTGCCGGGATCACCGCATCTTTCGTTGCGACCACCGAGCCGACCATGCTTCCTTTGCCCAGATGTGCGTCCGGCATCAGCGCCACATGTTTGAATAGACAGGGCAAGTGCGAAACATTTCGCAGCATCGCTTGTTCTTCGATGCTGAACTCGTGGTTGGCCCACGAAAGAATGTCGTGTTGAGCGCCACCGATTGGTAACTTTTCGTAAGGCATTTGTTTCCTCCTTTCTAAGAATAATTCAAGTAATTGCCGATTGCCGATTGCCAATTGCCGATTGGCATCACTCAGGTCGCGATGGTCTTCTTGATCGTCGAGTATGACCACAGTTATCACTATGCTCGCCTTGAGTGCTGGTGTATCGGCCCACCGGCTACCGCCGGGTGGTACCGACCTCATTCCCTTTCGGGTCAATTGACAATCGTCAATGGCCAATCGGCAATCTTTTTGGGTTGACGAACGGGAATTGAACCCGCGTATCGTGATTCACAGTCACGTGCCTAGCCATTCGGCCATCGCCAACATAGCTTGGTAGCGTCGGAGAGACTTGAACTCTCTAGTACAAGTTTGAAAAACTTGCCGCTCGCCTCTTTGCATTCGACGCCACTTGGTAGGGCAGGAGGGAGTCGAACCCTCAAACATCAAATTTTAAGTCTGACCGCTTTGCCAATTAGCGCACCGCCCTATTGGTGCGTGGTGAAGGATTCGAACCATTCGCCGCCAACCCTACTTTGTTTGTATCGGCAACGGGTTTACAGCCCGCCGTAGGGAACACCACGCTTGGTACTCGCGCTCCGATTCGAACGGAGAAGAAACAGTTTTTGAAACTGCCGTGTCTGCCAGTTGCACCACGCGAGCATAAAGATGGTAGGCGACCTCAGATTCGAACTGAGAAGCACTAGTTCCTAAGACTAGCCGCATGGCCAATTAGCGTAGTCGCCCGCATCCCCGGCAAGATTCGAACTTGCGTACATCTCGTTTAGGAAACGAGCGCCTCATCCACTAGGCTACGGGGACAAAAAACATTTTCCATATGCCATTTTCCAGTTCTCATTTTTCATTGGTCTGAATTCGCGTCCTTGGTTTTCCAGATGCTCAATAAGGTTTGGACATTTTCTTTCCAGAACGCGCTTAGAAGAATGAGAATTCAGACAAATGAAAAATGAGAACTGGAAAATGGCATATGGAAAATGATTCTTTTTAGCGGAATGGCTCCGGGTCAAGGATTCGAACCCTGATGTCGAGATCCAAAATCTCGCGTCTTGCCGTTAGACGAACCCGGAATGAAATGGTGAACGTGGCTTTGCACAAAAGTCCGCTGTGTTGCGGTTTCGCAGCCCGCAGCGATGTATCGGTTTGTGTTGTGGGTCGACAAATCAGAACCGGGAGCGATAGCAGCGACCGGGTCGAATGGCACGGTTGGCCTTGAACTTTATGACCTCTACCTTATA
>JBAPXA010000343.1:0-10335 GCA_049283975.1 Pyrinomonadaceae bacterium
CCCTTAGAGGGTCACGCAATTAGGCGATGGTACCGGGAGCGTTGCCCCCGGCTGTTACTTTGTCCCCTGCGGGGACCAGACCAAATTGGCAATTGCCAAAAGCTACGTGTAATCGGAGATAACCAGGGTCTTTGGGAGGAAACATGTTGGATTCAATGTTGCAGGACATTCGTTACGGCTGGCGAGGATTGGTCAAGCGACCGGCGTTTACCATAGTGGCTGTGATTATTCTCGCGCTCGGCATCGGGGCGAACAGCGCGATTTTTACTTTGATTAATGCAGTCGTGTTGAAGCCCCTGCCGGTAACTAATCCGGAAGAGCTCGTCCTCTTTAATAGTTCGCCCAGCGAAGGAACACGAACGTCCGATGGTGACCTCAGCCCCGGCCGGTGGGATCTCTTTTCTTATGCGTCATACCGCTATTTTCGCGAGCACGATAAATCGTTTCAGGACCTAAGCGCATTTCGCAGTGGTGAGAGCCGGCTCAGCGTGCGGCGAGTCGATGCGTCTTCAAGTGAGCCGGCGCAACGAGCTTCCGGCCATTTGGTCTCGGGCAACTATTTTTCAGTTCTCGGAGTTAACGCAATGCTGGGACGCGTCCTCACCAATGAAGATGATTTACCCGCGGCAAGTCCTGCGGCCGTTGTCAGCAATCCGTATTGGAAGCAGAAACTTAACGCCGATCCTCAGATCGTCGGCAGGAACATTCTGCTCAATGACACGTCCTTCACGATTGTTGGCGTAATGCCGCCTGAGTTTTTTGGTACACGCGTCCGCCGCTCACCC
The DNA here is from genome assembly GCA_049283975.1 of Pyrinomonadaceae bacterium. Lineage (GTDB taxonomy): Bacteria > Acidobacteriota > Blastocatellia > Pyrinomonadales > Pyrinomonadaceae > PSRF01. The sequence continues at coordinate 786 of JBAPXA010000343.1, forward strand.
GATTTTTGGCTTCCCCTCGCATTTCAACCGCAAATTGAATTACGCAAGTCGGCGCTCGATGACAAAAACGTCTCCTGGCTAAACATGATCGGGCGACTAAAACCAGGAATTTCGTTGGAGCAAGCCCAAGCAGGCATAAACGTCGAGTTGCGCCAATTCCTCACTGACGAGTCTGGTTCGCAGCTCAACGATGAGCGTCGCCTGACGATTCAGAATAGCTACGTCACGCTCGAGTCCGGAGCCCGAGGCCTGTCGGGATTGCGAAAGTACTATTACACAGCCTTGCGGATGTTGATGGTGATCGTGGCGCTTGTTCTCTTGATCGCCTGTGCGAACGTCGGAAACCTTCTGCTGTCGCGCGCAGCAGCGCGCAAGGCGGAAATTTCGCTACGTCAGGCCTTGGGCGCGAGCCGCTGGCGTCTTGTGCGCCAGTTGCTTACTGAGAGTTTATTGCTAGCCGTTATTGGAGGCGTGCTCGGCATTCTGCTCGCGCAATGGGGCGTAAGTCTTCTTGTTAGCAGGCTGGCTGCAACCTCGCCCCTGGACATTAAGCCGGATACAACTGTGCTGTTGTTCACTCTCGGAATATCAATCATTTCCGGGGTGATCTTTGGAATTGCGCCAGCTCTGGGCGCCACCAAAGCGGATCTAACCACGGCGTTAAAAGAAAAATCGAGTCGCGGTAGGACAGGCCGCTTCAATCTGGGTTCAGTGTTAGTGGTAGCCCAAGTCGCCGTGTCGCTCATTTTGCTTGTTGGGGCTGGCTTGTTTTCTCGCAGTCTAATCAAGCTCCAACAAGAGGATCTCGGTTTCAATCGCGACAACGTGTTACTCGCGAGTGTCGATACGCGGCTTGCAGGATACAAACCTGATGAGTTGAGTGCGGTTTACCGCGAGCTCCACGACCGCTTTAGCACCCTGCCCAATGTCCAGTCCACCACCATCGCAAGTTTCAGCCCGATGGAAGGGTCCAGCGCCAACAGCATTGTTACGGTGCGTGGGTACACGCCCAACGAGAACGAAGACATGTCTGTCAGTGAAATCCTGATCGGACCAGATTTTAATGAAACTCTTGGTGTGCCCCTCTTGATGGGTCGTGAAATTGGATTACAAGACACGCCCACCTCAGGGAGAGTAGCTGTTGTTAATCAAACCTTTGCGAACGCCTTTTTTCCAAATCAAAATCCTATTGGCCGCCGTCTCACGTTTGAGGAGGACTCTGATAAAGACGACTTTGAAGTTGTCGGCGTGATCGGCGATTCGAAATTCGATAGCGCCAAGGAGAAACCTGAAAGGACTGTCTTCCGACCAATTCTGCAGGTACAGGACCAGCTGACCTTTGCGAACGTCTTTGAGTTGCGCACGGATGGTGAGCCTTTGAACCTGTCGAATGAAGTGCGCGCAGCCGTCACGGAGGTTAACGACAGACTTTCAATCCTGAATCTCACAAGCCTCCGCCTGCAAACCGACGAAGCGCTCAAACAGGACAAATTGATTGCTCAGCTTGTCAGTTTCTTTGGCTTGTTGGGCTTGCTGCTCTCCTGCGTGGGACTGTATGGAATCATGGCCCATGCGGTCGTGCGCCGCACAAACGAAATTGGCATTCGCATGGCTCTGGGTGCTGAACGACTCAACATTATCTGGATGGTGCTCAAAGAGAGCTTACTGCTGGTGGTCGTCGGACTGGCGATCGGATTGCCAGCCTCATGGGCTGCAGCTCGATTGATCTCCAACCAGCTTTTCGCCCTCAGCCCGAGCGATCCACTTACGCTGATTACCGCCGTCGCGTTGTTGACCCTGGTTGCAGCGTTGGCTGGTTACCTGCCTGCTAGAAGAGCAGCGCGCGTGGATCCGTTGAAAGCTCTGCGTTACGAGTGAATACGATTGGCAATTGTCAATTGGCTCGTAGCTAAAATCGGCAATCGGCAATTGGAATAAGACCATGGGCTCATTATTCAAAGATATCCGTTTCGGTTTCCGCGGCCTCCTGAAGCACCCCGGCTTCACAATTGTGGCCGTTATTACACTGGCATTGGGAATTGGCGCGAACTCAGCAATCTTCACCGTAGTGAACACGGTACTGCTTCGACCTCTGCCCGTCGCTGCTCCTGAACAACTGGTCTTCATCTGGCAAACGCATCCTTTTGGGAAACGCATCGGTGTGGATCAGTTGCCGGCATCTAATGCCGACTTTCTTGACTGGCAGGAGCAAAGCAACCTCTTTGAAGGAATGTCCATGATGGACTCCTGGGGCGGAAACTTAACCGACGGCGACACTCCAGAACATGTCGACGGCGCAAAGGTCTCAGTCAATCTCTTTTCACTCTTACGCGCCCAGCCGTTGCTCGGTAGCGCCTTCACACCTGAGCAGGCGAAGCCCGGCAATGAGCGCGTAGTTATCCTCAGTCATAGTTTATGGCAAGGGCGCTTTGGCAGTGATGCAAACGTAGTCGGCCGACAAATCCAGATCGACGGACAGTCTTTCACAGTTCAGGGGGTAATGGGCCCAGGCTTCGTTTTTCCGAAAGATATGGGGCTCCCTAATTATTTTTCATTCGCCAAAACTGAGATGTGGCTCCCGATCGCACTCACCGACCGGCAGCGCACGAACCGGGGCAGTCATCACCTTGCCGTTATTGCTCGTCTCAAACCTGGCGCAACTCTGGAACAGGCCCAATCGCAACTCGCTGGAATAGCGAGACACGTTGAGGAACTGAATCCCGAGGAATCCAAAGATTGGGGTACTTCCGTCAATCTGATTCACGAGCAAGTTGTAGGCGCTAGTCGCAAGGCAATCTTGATCTTGCTGGGCGCCGTCGCCTTCGTGCTCTTAATCGCCTGCGCCAACGTGGCAAACCTACTTCTGGCACGATCAACGTCACGGCAGAAGGAGATTGCGATTCGCACAGCACTAGGCGCAGGTCGTGCGCGCATCGTGCGGCAACTCCTTCTCGAGAGTGTTCTGCTTTCACTCATTGGAGGAGTGGTAGGCGTAATCCTCGCCTCATGGGGGATCAGATTGCTGTTGCTTTTCAGTCCCGAAAGGCTGCCGCGCATCAGCGAAATCCATGTAGATAACCGAGTGCTCTGGTTCACCTTCGCAGTTTCGGTTTTGACTGGACTCCTCTTTGGGTTGGTGCCGGCGCTTCAAGCTTCGAAGACTGACCTCAATGAATCACTCAAAGAAAGTGGTCGCAGCGCCATGGGTGGTCGTCACCGCCAACGCGCTCGCAATCTACTGGTCGTTTCCGAAGTTGCGCTCTCACTTGTGTTGCTTGTTGGCGCTGGGTTGCTGGCCAAGAGTTTCATGCGACTGCAAAACGTAAATGCCGGTTTCACGCCGGGACATTTATTGACTGCCACTCTCGAGCTTCCGCGGGCGAAATATGAAGACGACGCACTGAAAGCGCAGTTCTTTAGGCAGGTCGTTGAGCGCGTCAATGGACTTCCCGGTGTGGAAGCCGCGGGGGCAGTCTCTCATCTTCCGCTTAGTGGAAAGGAAGAGCTTGATGGATTCAGAATCGAAGGCCGAGCTGATCCGATTGAAGTTTCCCTGATTCAAACCGCCGACTTCCGCGTAATTACGCCCGACTACTTCCGCGCTATGCGGATTCCACTGCTTAAGGGTCGCTTTTTCAACGAACAGGACCGGGCGACCACAACCTACTCAGCGATCATTGACGACTCGTTTGCACGTCGCTTCTTCCCCGGTGAAGACCCCCTGGGAAAACGCATCGACGAAGATGGTTCGCGCAACGCCCATGGTTTTGCCGTCATTGTTGGGGTAGTTGGCGGTGTTAAGCATACAGATGTGAAAAGTGAAGGGCGCCCGACGATGTATGTGCCTGCAGAACAGAGTCCCTGGGAGTCCATGTCCCTTGTAGTTCGCAGTTCAGGTGATCCGGCCGCGCTGGCAGCAACCCTGCGCGAGGAGGTTTCTGCCGTCGACAACGATCAACCACTGTCTGAGATCGTCACGATGGAGCAACTCTTTGCGAAGGCGGTGGCTCCCCAGAGATTCAATCTGATGCTCGTCGCTCTCTTCGCTGGACTTGCCCTGTTATTGGCCACCGTAGGCGTCTACGGTGTAATTGCCTATTCAGTGACGCAACGGGCTCAGGAGATGGGGGTGCGACTCGCTCTCGGCGCGAGTTCACGCGACATCCTCCGACTGGTGATTGGCCAGGCAATGCGAACCTCGTTGCTTGGAGTCGGTCTCGGACTGGTTGCAGCAGTCGGTTTGACACGAGTGATGACGAGTTTGCTTTTTGAAGTGAGCGCAACGGATCCACTCGTCTTCGCGGTACTAGCGGCTTTTCTGATCGTGGTGACCCTGGTGGCGAGTTACATCCCCGCGCGCCGCGCCACGAAAGTCGATCCGTTGGTGGCGCTGCGATACGAATGACGAAATTGGTCTTTGGTTTTTGGACTTTGGTCTTTGGTCTTGGATGTCGGATCTCCGATCTCGGATCTTTAGGTTCCGATCGTTTTGTTACTCAACGTCACCTAGCGACCAAAGACCTAAGACCAAATTCGGCAATCGTAATAAGAATCATGGAAACTCCACTGAAAGACCTTCGCTTCGGCGCCCGCATGTTGTTGAAGAGCCCTGCAATTACGCTTGTCGTAATTCTGGCTCTCGCCCTCGGTATCGGTGCCAATACGGCCATCTTCAGCGTGATCAACGCTGTGCTCCTACGGCCGCTGCCATATCACCAATCTGATCAGTTGGTGTTTCTAAATGAGCGCAGCGCAACGCTCGATGAGATGTCCATTTCGTATCCGAACTTTGCGGATTGGCGAAACCAAAATCGTGTGTTCGAACACATCGGCGTGTACAACCGCAACAGCTACAACCTCACAGGGGCCGGAGAGGCCGAACGTATCCCGACGGCGCAGGCCTCAGCGGATCTGCTTTCGGCACTGCGCGTTAAGGCGGCAATCGGTCGGGTATTTACAAACGAGGAGGATAGGCCCGGGGCAGCGCCAGTCGCCGTGCTCGGTTATGACCTTTGGCAACGTCGTTTCGGTGGCCGGACGAACATCGTCGATACACCGCTGATCTTCAACGGCCGGAGCTACACAATTATTGGAGTAATGCCTCCCGGCTTTCAGTATCCAAGTCGAGCGGAAATGTGGGTTCCTCTCGGGCAGCTTGTCGGCGATCCCGATTGGCAACAGCGCGGCAACCATCCAGGTCTCTACGGCGTAGCGCGGTTAAAGCCGGGAGTAACCCTGGCGCAAGCACAGGCGGAAATGGATTCCATCGCTGCCAATCTTCAGAAACAATATCCCGATACTAACTCAAAAAATGGCGTAAGAATCCGACCGCTGCTGGAAGTTCTGGTAGGTGACGTCGGCAGCACTCTTTGGGTGCTATTTGGAGCCGTCGGATTTGTTCTACTGATCGCTTGCGCCAACATCGCGAACCTGTTGTTGGCACGGGCCACCGCGCGTCAGAAGGAGATGGCCATCCGCACTGCCATGGGCGCGGGCCGGTGGCGCATTGCGCAGCAGCTGCTAACAGAAAGCGTCCTGCTCTCGCTGGTGGGCGGTACTTTGGGACTCCTGTTTGCGCAGTGGGGCATCAGACTCATCCTTTACGTAAGTCCAGACGCCATTCCGCGTGCACGTGAAATCACTCTTGACTGGAAAGTTCTCTCCTTCACGCTCGGCGTTTCGTTTCTAACCGGAATTCTCTTTGGACTTGTGCCCGCGCTTCAAGCAGGCGCAGTCGATGTACATGAAACTCTAAAAGAAACTGGGCGGGGCACTACCAGACGACACTGGTTGCGTAGCTCTTTGGTGGTGGTTGAAGTAGCGACAACCCTGATTCTCCTGGTCGGCGCGGGCCTGATGATTCGCAGCTTTTACCGCCTGCAGAATGTTAATCCCGGCTTCTCTTACGAACACCTGACCAGTTTCAGCATTAGTCTCCCGAACAGAAGGTACACAAACGAGGAACGGCGGGCAGAATTTTTCCGGGGACTAATCGAAAACATTCGCGGCCTGCCAGGTGTCGAAAAAGTGGCCGCCGCCTCCGGATTACCGCTTGGTAACAACGGTTGGCAAACCTCATTTGTTATCGATGGCAGACCCGAGCCATCGCGTGATGAGACGCCTTTAATGGAAGCGTGCACGGTGACGCCGGACTACTTTGGCGCGATGAATATTCCTCTCCTGCGCGGACGTAACTTTACCGATCACGATAATCGCGCATTTTTGGCGGGCCGAGACTTGAGCAAACTCGAGGAGGGCGAAAGGCTGATTGCCGGAGTAAACGTGATCATTATCGACGAAGAGTTTGCCCGGCGTCACTGGCCCAACGAGGAAGCCGTCGGCAAGCGAATTCGTCTTGGCATCGATCCTGCGGCGCCGGTTCTGACTGTTGTCGGGGTCGTTGGCAGGGTCAAGATGGAAGGACTTAGCCAGGACTCAAACCGCGTTCAGGGTTATTTCCCACATGCACAACTTCCATTCGGCGGTATGGCCATCATTATCAAAGCGTCCGGAGATCCGACACAGTTAATCGCTTCCGCCCGCGAACAGGTCAAGGCAACTGATCCGGAGCAGCCGATTTACAACATTCGGACCATGAACGAGATACGCGCCGAGTCCGTGGCGCCGGAGCGCTTGAATCTGACCTTGATGAGCCTCTTCGCCGGCATCGCCCTGGTACTGGCCATCGTGGGAATTTACGGAGTGATGTCTTATTCCGTAACGCAGCGGACTCACGAGATCGGTATCCGCATGGCGATCGGAGCCCAGCCAAAAGATGTGTTCAAAATGGTGATCGGGGAAGGAATGGCGTTGGCCTTAATCGGTGTGGGGCTAGGGCTGCTGGGTGCGTTCGCGCTAACAAGGTTGATGGTCACGATGCTCTTTGGCGTTGAACCTACAGACCCGGCGACGTTCTTGAGTATCGCGTTCCTGCTTACAAGCGTGGCTTTGATTGCTTGTTACATCCCCAGCAGGCGAGCCACAAAAGTCGATCCGTTGGTGTCACTTAGATATGAATGACCGATTGCCGATTGGTTGTGGTCTTAGGCCTTTGGTCTTTGGGCTTCGAGACATTCGGTCCCATGTCAGTACGACCACGCAGTAGCGATGGGTCGTGTTATTGCCAATCGGCAATCGGAAATTGGAAATCGGAAGTACGATCATGGAAACACTGCTCAAAGATCTTCGTTACGGAATTCGCGGGTTACTGAAACGCCCAGGGTTCACCGCCGTGGCAATTGTGACACTTGCTCTCGGTATTGGTGCTAACACGGCCATCTTCAGTGTTGTTAATGCGGTCGTGCTACGGCCCTTGCCCTATGCCGAACCCGATCAGCTGGTGACCTTATGGGAAACGATGCCAGGCAATGACCGGCGTTCAGTGGCGCCCGGAAACTTCGTCGACTGGCATTCGCAGAATGAGACGTTTCAGGACATCGCCGCCACCTTCTCCGGCAACTTCAATCTCACGAGTGACAGTGACCCCGAACGAATCGACGGCGCCACCATCACGTCCAACCTGATGTCGATCCTTGGAGTCCCAGCTCAACTTGGAAGAACCTTTCAACCGGATGATGACGATCATCAGGATCGAAGCGTGGTGATCCTCAGCGACGGTTTGTGGAAACGGCGGTTCGGGGCAGATCGAAGCGTGGTGGGCCGGACAATTACAATCGATGAGATCCCGCACACTGTCGTAGGAGTGATGCCGGGTGGTTTCCAATTCCCGGCGCACGCAGAATTGTGGGTACTCGGCCGCAACAGAAACGCGGTATCTCTAAGCCTCGTTTCGCAGTTCCCAAAAAATGATTGGAATCACGAACGCGATGCACACTTTTTGTCCGTGATCGGTCGCCTCAAGCCAGGCATGACTCTGTCTCAAGCCCAGTCAAACATTGCCGCCATCACGCGCAGGCTGGAGCAGGATTATCCCGATACAAACAGCGGTCTAGGCTCAAACGTTGTGCCCCTGCATGCACAGATTGTGGGTAACGTGCGCGGGATCCTCTTCATCCTGTTGGGCGCTGTAGGCTTCGTTTTGTTAATTGCGTGCACGAATGTTGCAAACCTGATGCTTGCGCGGGCCACGCAACGAGGTCGTGAGATCGCCATCCGCACAGCTGTGGGCGCAACCCGCCTCCGCTTGCTTCGACAGTTGCTAACTGAAAGCCTGTTGTTAAGCGTTGTCGGAGGACTGGTTGGTCTGGTCGTCTCGGTGTGGGCAGTGGATCTATTTATCAAACTCAGCCCGGGAGACATTCCCAGGTTAAACGAGGCCAGCGTTGACTGGCGCCTACTTGGGTTCACGCTCATTGTTTCTTTAGTTACGGGAATCGGCTTTGGTTTGCTGCCGGCATTTCAGGCGACTAAGACAGACCTGAATAGTTCGTTGAAAGAAGGCGGCGGCAAGGCGAGCGAAGGGCAGCAACGCCGCCGGGCGCGCAGTGTGCTTGTCGCTACGGAGATTGCTTTAGCCCAGGTGTTATTGGTTGGTGCCTCGCTCCTGGCGATCAGCTACGTGCGGGTCATGCAAATCCATCCGGGGTTCAACGCTGAAAGGGTGCTGACCGCCAAGATCGCGCCTTCGCGAAAGAAGTATCCCGATCCACGAAGCCGCGAAAGATTTTATGCAACGGTGCTTGAGCGGCTGCAGGCATTACCTGGGGTCGAATCAGCGGGAATGGTGATGGACTTGCCGCTTAGCGGCTCGAGTATGAATCGCGGCTTTCGCGTTCAAGGACAGCCGGATCCAAAGCCCGACCAGAACGTGGCAATGGACTATCAGGTCGTCAGCCCCGATTACTTCGCCACGCTCGAGATTCCAGTCAAGCATGGACGCGGATTCACTGACACTGATACCGAAGGCTCAGAACGGGTGATCGTTATCAATCAGTCACTGTCGCAGCGTTACTGGCCGAATCAAGATCCCATCGGGAAGCGGTTGGCCATTGGAGAGAGTTCCAAAGAAGACTCGTGGCGAACGATCATTGGCGTCGTGGGAGACATTCGACACGCGAGCCTTAGCGAAGCGCCAGTACCTACCGCGTTCATTTCCTATCGTCAGGATCTTGAATCCTGGCCGCGCATGGGCTTCGCGATTAAGACAAAGAGCGATCCTGCAACTCTCGTCTCCCTCGTTCGAAAAGAACTAGCTGCGGTCGATCCGAGTCAACCAATCTACGCGATTGATCCCATGGAGAAACTATTGCGAGCGGCGGTAGCGCAGCGACGCTTCGTGATGTTGCTGCTCGGCTCATTATCGGCGATCGCCATGGCACTGGCGATGGTAGGGATTTACGGCGTGATTTCATTTTCGGTCGGGGAGCGAACGCAGGAGCTTGGAATTCGTCTCGCTCTGGGCGCGCGCGCAACGGATGTAATGAGGATGATACTCAGTCAGGGCATGCGTGTCGCACTGGTCGGAGTCGTGATTGGCGTCGGTGCAGCATTCGCGTTAACTCGACTGCTATCCGGTTTGTTGTTTGAGGTAAGTCCCACTGACCCGCGCACTTTTCTAGTCGTGGCCGGTTTGTTGAGTAGCGTTGCGCTA
>JBAPXA010000344.1:0-11553 GCA_049283975.1 Pyrinomonadaceae bacterium
GTGCCTGATCCTCCGTAAAGCGTTTGATTACATCGCGGGCCACTTCAATAGCTTCGGCAAAATCGACACGGCCTTTGCCTGTAAGCCCGATGTACTCTCCATTGAGAACTCCCCGGCGCCGAAAGAAATCCCGGCCTTTCCGTCCGACCGCGACGATCTCAATCGTCTTGCCCGCATGCTCTCGAACAAAAGCCTGGGCCGCCTTGATCAGATTCGTATTAAACGCCCCGCATAGTCCCTTGTCAGCAGTGATCAGAACGACTAGATATCGTTGGTCGCCTCGCTCATCCAACAACGGGTGATGAAAATTCTCATCAGTCCTACCCGCCAATTCACCAAGGACTTCGATCATCTTGTTGGCGAAAGGTCGCGCCGTGACCACACGGTCCTGGGCGCGCTTCAGCTTTGCGGCCGAAACCATCTTCATGGCTTTGGTAATTTGCTGAGTATTCTTTACCGACTTAAGGCGGCGGCGGATGTCTAACAGATTCGGCATCGTGGATTCGTTAGGCGAACAAGTTTTTCACTAGGCACCAGCGGTCACAGGCTCAGCAGGAGTGGTTGCTGGACTCGCGGCGTTTATAGATGAGTCTGTCGTCGCAGTTTTTTCCTTCCACAGATCCTTGAAATCTTTGAGCACAACTTGTAAGTCCGACTTGATCTCGTCAGTCAAACTCTTCTTTTCGCGAATGTTCTGCAGCAGGCCCGGGTGCGAGTTTTCGATGAACTTCAGCAGCTCTGCTTCAAAGCCCCGCACTTCTTCAACTGGAATGTCGTCAGTAAATCCGTTACTCGCTGCCCAGATAACGAGCACTTGGTTTTCGATAGCCATCGGCCGGTATTGCGGCTGTTTCAGAATCTCTACCAGCCGCTGTCCACGAGCAAGTTGGGCTTGAGTTGCTTTATCAAGGTCGGACCCAAACTGGGCGAACGCTTGTAGTTCTCTGAACTGAGCCAAATCAATTCGCAGCGTGCCAGCGACTTGCTTCATCGCCTTAATCTGAGCTGAACCGCCCACGCGCGAAACGCTGTTACCGACGTTGATGGCCGGACGAATGCCACTGTTGAAGAGATCCGCTTCTAAGAAGATTTGGCCATCGGTGATGGAGATAACGTTCGTGGGGATATAAGCGGAAATGTCGCCAGCTTGCGTCTCAATAATAGGCAGACTTGTTAGTGAACCGCCACCCTTAGCGTCAGAGAGTTTTGCGGCGCGCTCTAACAAACGCGAGTGCAGATAGAAAACGTCGCCCGGATATGCCTCGCGCCCAGGAGGCCGCCGAAGCAGCAACGAGATTTCTCGATAAGCTGCCGCTTGCTTTGAAAGGTCGTCATAAATGGTAAGTGCGTGCTTGCCGTTGTCACGGAAGTACTCCCCCATCGCGGCCCCGGAATAAGGCGCGAGGAATTGCATCGCGGCTGGATCAGACGCTGTCGCCTTGACTACGATCGTGTACTCCATTGCGCCGAAGTCCTTGAGTGTCTTGACAACTTGCGCCACGGTCGAGGCCTTCTGGCCAATGGCTACGTAGATACAAATTACGTCCTTGCCCTTTTGGTTGATAATCGTGTCGACGGCAACGGCAGTTTTGCCGGTTTGCCGATCACCAATGATCAATTCGCGTTGGCCACGACCGATTGGCACCATCGCGTCGATCGCCTTTAGTCCTGTTTGCAGAGGTTCCTTAACTGGTTGGCGATCAACTACGCCAGGCGCGATGCGTTCTATCGGATTGTAGATTTCGGTCAGGATTGGACCTTGATCATCTATCGCCACTCCTAACGCGTCGACCACTCTACCAATGAGGGCGTCGCCGACTGGTACTTGCATGATTCGCCCGGTGCGTTTGACCAAGTCGCCCTCTTTGATTGCCTGGAAATCGCCAAAGAGAACGGCACCGACTTTGTCTTCTTCCAGATTTAGTGCCAACCCGCGAACCTTATGAGGAAACTCAAGTAACTCGCCGGCCATCACCTTTTCCAGACCATGAATCTCGGCGATTCCGTCGCCCACTTTGATGACGGTTCCGACTTCCATCACAGTTACGCCGACTTCGAAATTCTGAATCTGTTTCCGAATGATTTCGTTGATCTCGTTCGCCCTAAGTTGATCCATTTCAATCCTCTATGTTTTCAATTCTTCGTCGCGTCCTTAAGTGTTAGTGTGACCCAGTCTCCAGTGCGATGAACTCACTCCTGACCTGCAAGAGCCTTCTCCATTTGATCCAACTGGGTTCGAATCGACCCATCGTACACAGTAGAACCCACGCGAGTGACGATCCCACCAATCAAGGAATCGTCAAGTGCGAAGCTCAGCCGGACGGATTTGCCGGTGAACCGGGACAGCTTCTCCGATAAGCTGAGTTTGCTTTCTTCGCTCACTGGATGGGCGGTCGTAATGTGGGCAGCGACGGCACCTGCCCGGTCATCGAGCACGTCAGCAAGCTTGGAGTTAATCCCAGCCAGGGCAGTAAGTCTCTGATTTCTTAGAAGTATCTGAAGGAAATTAGCGGTGGTCTGCTGAACGCTGGTCTTCCCGATCAGTTCATTCAACACCGCCCTCTTCTGTTCATAGGGGATAGTCGGATTGGCGAAGACTTCACGCAATTGCGAGTTAGAACTGATCATCTGTTCCCACGAGATCAGCTCCTCCTGAATGGTGCGCTGCTGCGCCGCTTCACTTAGTACATCGGCTAGCGCCACCGCGTAGCGCCTACTGACTGACTGTGAACTCAATGTCGAACTCCTCCGAACTGACCGGCCGAAACGTCTATCAGTCGTGCGTCTCTCTCGACATTGAGGTCGCGTCGAATAAGCGTCTCTGCGGCCTTCACACCTTGCGACGCCACAAAGTGCCTTAGCTCCATTTGAGCATTTTTAACAACGTTCGCGATATCTCTATCTGCCTGGGCTTTCAATCGAGCGAGCTCCATCTCAGTCGAGGCCTTAATGCGGTGTCTTTCCGTTTCCGCTTCAGCCTCAGCTTCTGAACGAATCTTTGCTACCTCATTGTCCACTTGGGCCAAACGTGCCTGGACTTCCTTGAGTTCCGCAGCCGCTGAGTCCCTTCTCTGACGGGCCCTCTCGATCTCCAGCTTGATATTCGCCCGCCTGCGACGCAAAGCTTCACTGATGGGCCCTCCAAAACGGTGATGTAGATAAAGAGCACCGGCTATGAAAAGAAAAAGATTTACAAACCGCCAGACCTCAAAGCCCGGGTAGTCGAGCCATTCAGGCATGATAAGAACTAGCCGCACTTACTCAACCCTCCCCAAATTTTCCAGCGGTTTTAGAACTTGATCTCGAATCTGCGTCCCCAGCGGAAGCGAATCAAATTGGTTCCGAGCCTCAGTCGACTCGCTTTCGATAGCGGCACGTTCTCTCACCAATCGCGCTTCAATATTGGTCTTCAAAGATCCTAAGAGCTCTTCGCGATGGCGCAGCTCTTCGCCGCGCCTTTCCTCCATAAGCTTGTAGCCTGAAGCTCGGGCAGTTCTCAGGGCATCACTGTATTGCTTGTTTCCGGTCCTGACTTGCCTTTCGAGGTCCTCTGCTTCAGCTACCGCCCCGGATCCCTTCTTCTCCCTCTCACTGAGGACCTGATTGATTGGTTTGAAGAGCGTGCGATTGAGAACTGCAACCATGATCAGTATAAGGGCGATGTGAAACAGAATGCTTCCGTCCGGCACCAACTGTATTGATGTGTTAGCAAGTAGTATGAGTATCGCCATAAGCGCAAGAAATCCGTTCGCGAAAAGTCGGCGAGTCTAACACGCCCGCGAAAACCCGGTCAAATCGCCCCTCCATAGCAGATGGCGCAGCCAAAACAGGGATATCCAGCAGCGCACCAAACCTAGGATCCGAGCCTAGGCTCAGCATGGTGTGTGGCTAGCCCTCCCGCCTTGTTCTTGTTACAGCCCGCTGGATGTACTCTGTACACTGGACGGTAGCAGCCGCTGTGTTAGGCGGTTTAAGTCAATCAGACTATAAAATTCAATCTGTAGAACTCCCTCGTCTCGCCCCTGCTTCTGAACGATGTTGACCTGAGTTCCCAACTCCCTGCGAAGCTTATTCTCTAAGGCCTTGGTGTTTGGGTCCATACTCTGCCCGGCCCCGGCCGTGGCCCTAGGTCGACGACTCTTTCCCGCAGTTCTGCGAACCAATTGCTCGGTCGCTCTCACCGATAGATCTCGTTTGACTATCCGTCCCGCAATTTCGCGTTGGCGACTTGGCTCTGCAATTCCAAGGAGAGCCCGAGCGTGACCGGTTGATAGCAGCTTATCCTGAACGAGTGTTTGAACGTCATCAGGAAGGCGCAACAGTCGCAGGTAATTCGTTATGTAAGAACGATCCCTACCTACCCTCATCGCAAGCGCTTCCTGGGTTAGTCCTACGCCTTCAAGAAGGCCTCTGTAGGCGAGTGCTTCTTCAATAGGATTTAGATCTTCTCGTTGAATGTTTTCTACCAGCGCAATTTCGAGCAGCTTCTCATCCGCTACATCACGAATTACGACCGGCACTTTCTCCAGACCTGCCATTTTGGCAGCTCGTAACCTTCGCTCACCTGCAATCAGCTCAAAACGGTTACCGTGGCGTCTAACCAACAATGGCTGGACCACGCCATTCGCCCGTATCGAATCTGCCAGTTCAGTTAGAGAGGCATCGTCAAACCTCATTCTCGGCTGAACGGAACAGGGCTCTATGAGGGATGGATCTAACTCGATTGACTCGGCAGTGTCGTGGGTTTTGTCAGCCGACAGAAGTGCTCCCAGACCCCGGCCCAGCGGCTTGCGTGTCATACGTTCGGATCTCCTTGGATAATTCAATGTAAGCCTCAGATCCCTTTGAGTGGGGATCGTAAACAATTATGGGCTTGCCGTAGCTTGGGGCCTCAGCTAAACGAACATTTCTTGGAATGACCGTCTTGAACACTTGCCGACCGTAAAAGTCCCGGAGGTCTGAGGCGACAGCTGTAGAGAGGTTAGTCCGTTCGTCGTACATCGTTAGGAGTAGACCCTCAATTGCTAAGTTCGAGTTGTGGAGCCTCCTTATCCGAGCCAATGTGTCAAAGAGCTCTGTGACACCTTCCAGGGCATAGTATTCCGCCTGGATGGGCACAAGTAGCGACTTGGAGGCTGTTAGCGCGTTTAACGTCAAGAGGCCAAGCGAAGGCGGACAGTCAATTATTATGAAATCGTAGGAGTCTTCCACCGAGGCGATTGCATCTCGCAGCCTGAACTCTCGCTTCTCGACCTCAACAAGCTCAATTTCGGCCCCGGCAAGATCTTTGTTTGAGGGAACGACGGTGAGGCCGGCGATTTCCGTGGGAAGAATGACATTCTCCATGCTCTCGCCCAGCACCAAGACGTGGTAAAGGCTCCGACGAAAGGTACCTCGGACGACTCCAACCCCAGATGTTGCGTTGGCCTGAGGGTCCGCATCGACTAGCAAAACGCGCAGACCTTCCGTCGCAAGAACTGCAGCGAGGTTGACTGCCGTTGTGGTTTTTCCCACCCCGCCCTTCTGATTAGCGATTGCTATGATTTTGGTCATTCGGCGACGTTACAGTTGGCGGTAAACTACCACACAGGCTGAGGACTTCGCTATCGCGCGACGGATGAAAGACGGTTTTTTATTAGGATTCTGTGTCGGGTGGATCTTTATCATAACGTTTCACGTGAAACAGTGGGCATATCTTGGTTTCACGTGAAACATGTATTAGGCCGACGTGTTCGCAACTGTCAGATTGACCAGAAGCGCTGTTAGTCCGGCGCTGGTCATTCCCGCTACTCTACGAGCATCTCCAAATGTTTCGGGCTGCGCCCTTTCGAGGCGCTCCACCATCTCTCGCGAGAGTCCCCCTAACTCCCTAAAGTCGAACCGCTCCGGAATGCGCAATCTATCGTGATGGTATAACCGCTCCGCCTGGGTCCTATGGTTTTCGATGTAACCCTCGTAAAGAAGATCCGCTAAAACGCTTCTAATATCACGAGATTCCGCGAAATCCAGCGGCTCGGGTATCAACGACCCTATCAGATCCGCTCCAACTCCAGGACGCTTCGACAGCTGTTCAAGTGTCACCGAATCGCCGAGATCTGAGCCAATAGCAAGGCTCACAACCGAATAAGCCGCGTCCGACCGTCTGATCCTTGTTTCCTTAACAATTCTTCGTAGTCTCGAGAGCCGATCCTGACGCGAGGTGAAACGATCCCAATCGCCCTCCACAACAAGTCCCAGTTCGCGTCCCTGGGGACGAAGTCGCGCATCAGCATTGTCGAATCTGAGCATCAGTCGATTTTCCGCGCGGGACGTGAACACCCGGTAGGGCTCATCGACTCCCTGGCTAATCAAATCGTCAATTAGGACGCCAATGTAAGCCTCGTCGCGCCTGACTCTAAATTTCTTTCGGCCCTGGACACTCAAAGCGGCGTTGATTCCGGCAATCAGTCCCTGACAGGCGGCCTCTTCGTAACCCGTAGTACCGTTGATCTGGCCGGCATGGTAAAGCCCCCTAAATCGTGCGGTTTGTAGATCCGGTCCTAGCTCACGGGGGTCGACAAAGTCATACTCGATGGCGTATCCGGGGCGAATTACTCTTGAATCACCCAGCCCCGGGACCAACCGAACGAGGTCCTGTTGCAGCTCGGCGGGCAACGACGTTGAAAAGCCATTCAAATACACTTCATTGGTGTCGTGTCCCTCGGGCTCCAGAAAGAGCTGGTGCCGATCCTTGCCCGCAAACTTCACGACTTTGTCCTCGATTGAAGGACAATACCGCGGTCCCACGCCGGTTATTTTCCCTGAATACAATGGTGAGCTATTGAGATTCCTTTGAATTAGGTCGTGCACCGCGCGGGTCGTGTACCCGAGATAGCAATCCAATTGTTGCTGCTCAATCTCGTCGGTGCCGAATGAAAAGGGCACAGCCTCGGAGTCAGGACGTTGAATCTCGAACGCATCCCAATCAATGGTTCGGCCATCAAGCCGCGGTGGAGTACCAGTCTTCAATCTACCAACAGGGAAGCCGAGACGCCTTAAAGCTTGCGCCAACTCAATCGAAGCCGGCTCCCCGGCGCGACCGGCGCTATAGCTTTTCGGCCCCGTGTGAATTTGACCGTTAAGAAATGTGCCCGTGGCGATCACCACGGCCCGTGCCCCCAGCTTTCTTCCGTCAAGCAGTTCCACTCCCTTGATTTCGTTTTGAACCAGGATTAAGTCAACCACGGTACCTTGACGAAGATGCAGTCCCGGAGTGTCCTCCAGGGTCAGCCTCATTTCCTTGCGGTACAGAGCGCGATCGGCTTGCGCGCGCGGTGACTGAACTGCCGGCCCGCGAGAACGGTTTAGCAAGCGAAAGTGAATGCCGGTTCGATCAGCAACCCGGCCCATGATTCCACCCAAAGCATCAATCTCACGAACCAAGTGCCCCTTCGCAATTCCTCCGATTGCCGGGTTACAGGACATCTGACCAATAAGATCCAAGTTCATGGTAACGAGTGCGGTGCTCGCTTCCAATCGCGCAGATGCCGAAGCGGCCTCACATCCAGCATGCCCGCCGCCGATGACAATTACGTCGAATACTTCGTCGAAACTCATTAACCTATTTCCCGATACAGAACGTGGAGAATATCTCTGTGAGAATATCCTCAGTCGTTGTTTCGCCCGTTATGTCTCCGATAAGTCTCAGTGCGTTCTTCAGTCCTATCACGATCAACTCTTCACCATGACCCTCCTGCAGCAACCCAGCAGAGCTTTCTACTTCAACCGCCGCACGTCGCAACAGATCGTGTTGCCGAGCGTCTGTGATCAGTAAGCCCGAATTTGCAGTTTCCGAGGCGCCGAAAGAGGTGATTATAGCAGCACGCAATTCTTCCAGCCCCGCACCCGTGAGTGCTGAAACATCTACCACTATTTCCGAAGGTGCGGTCTCGAGATCGCCTCGAACGAATGAAGAAAGATCCGACTTGTTTCTAACGATCAACCGGCGGGTGCCATTGGAGTTCGCTTTGATCTCCTGCCATGTACCTGGTTCGGAACCGTCCACGAGCAATAGCACTAGATCCGCATCGGCTATGGCCTGGTGACTTCGTCCCACGCCGAGTTGTTCGATCTGGTCACTCGATTCACGAAGTCCCGCTGTGTCGGTGAGCGTAACTGGGAAGCCTCCGATGGTGATGGACTCGGTAAGACTGTCACGGGTGGTTCCCGGAATATCGGTGACGATAGCTCGATCGGATCTCACTAAAGCATTGAAAAGACTTGACTTACCCACGTTGGGGGAACCGGCGATGGTCACTCGCAGGCCATCTCGTAACAAATGTCCGACGTCAAAAGTTTGGGCCAACGCCGACAGCTCTCGCGCTACGTCTAGCAGGTTCTGTTTCAGACTCTCCTTCTCGACTTCAGGTAGATCATCCTCCACGAACTCTAATGCGGATTCCAGAATTACGATCGCCCGAATGAGTCCTTCTTTCGTACTCTGCATCCGTCGCGAGAGTTCGCCTTGCAGTTGTCTGATCGCCTGCTTTGCTGCTGCATCGCTACGAGCACTGATGAGGTCGCGAACAGCGATGGCCTGACTCAAATTGAGCTTACCGTTTCCTAATGCTCTCAAGGTGAACTCGCCCGGCTCAGCCAAGCGCGCACCCAACCCGAGTACCAGATCAATAACCTGCCTCAGAATCACCGGCGATCCATGACAACTGATCTCAACGACATCTTCACCGGTGTAAGAATGCGGGGCGGCAAAATACGTCAGGACCGCATGGTCCAATGCCGGCGCGTCAGCAGAAGGATGGAGTTGGCGCACGACAACCTGCCCGGGCTTAAGCGTTAGCTGCGGATCTCCAACAAGCGATCTTGTGATTTGAAGTGCGTCGGGACCACTGAGTCGGACTACACCGATAGCACTGCGACCGGGAGCCGTGGAAAGTGCAACGATGGTGTCCATCGTGAACAACCGAAGATCCAACTGGGGACGAACTATTTGGCGGGGGCTTTTAGACTGACTTTCAACCGGCGGTCCTTTGCTTCACCAGTCGACTCGGTTTGAAGATCTTCGGTGTCGGCCAAAGTGAGATGCAGAATTCTACGTTCGTTCGCGTTCATGGCGCCAAAAGTAAAGGCCAAGCCCGTGGAGCGCACTTGAGCTGCTGCGTGTTGAGCCATAGCCCGTAATTCCGCTTCACGAGTAGCGCGAAAGCCACGCACGTCACAAACCAGCCGTTGGCCTTTGCCTAACCTTCTTCCATAAGCCTGGTTGACGAGGTGCTGAATTGCTTCAAGGGTCTCACCACCCTCGGCCAGCAGCAGTTCTGCATCGGGTCCATCCAGATCCAACGCCGCACCCTCTGCATCCTGCTCGAGCTTAACGCTGAGCTCAAGTCCTGACTTCGCAAAAACGCCTTGCAGAAATTCGACCGCCTGTGTGTACGTCTCATCCATCGGAATTCCAGACCGGCTAAGCCTTGGCTGGCGCGGGCATCACATCCCCGTCAGTCTTCGTTAAGTAATTAATTAGAAATTGTTGACTGAAGCCTACAATATTTCCCACCAGCCAGTAGACTAACAAACCAGAGGGAGCGCCCCAAAGCACATACAGCATGAAGAGCGGCATGCCGATGGCCATCATTTTTCGCTGCATGGGATCTGCCGATGGCGCTGGCGTTATCAATTGGAGGACAATCATTGTTCCCGCCATGAGAAATTCAAGAATGTGAATCGGATCTCCAGCCGAAAGATCCGGGAGCCAAAGAAAGCTTGCCTGCCGGAAATCTAAGGAGATCGTAATGGCGCGGTAGAGAGCAAACAGGAACGGCATCTGGATGAGCAACGGCAAACATCCGCCGAGAGGGTTGCCCTCCTTCATCAGCCTCAATTGCTCCATCTGTAACTCTTTTAGTTTGGGATCATTCTGCTTCATCCCCTTGATCTTTTCCTGCAGATCTTTCATCCGTGGCGCAAGTTTCTGGGCCTTCTTCATCGCTTTAGACGAGCGCCATTTAAGCGGAAAGAAAAGCGAGTAGATTACGATCGTGAAGAGGATGATCGCCACACCGTAACTATTGGTGATTCGGTGCAACCAACGAATGGCTTTCAGAATTGGAACTGCGATCGGCCGCGACAGCCAAGTGAACCACCCGTAATCAATCAAGCCTTCCAAATCGATCGTGCGGGCGATGGCACTGCTGATCTGCTGACTATTTTCGGTGAGAATGAAGTGGTCCTTGGGTCCGACATACAAAACCGTTTTCGATCCATCCGCGGGAATCGGCACAATAGCTTCCGTGAGATATCGCTTCTCCGGTTTGCCGTTCAACTGATAGTCGTATTGGATCGTTCGAAACTCAAGGCCCTCGAGTCGCTGGGAGGGAATCGCGGCCATCGCGAAATAGGTGTCCCCAACGGCCGCCCAATCAACCGGACCCGCCGGGCTCAAGCGATCAGGGGACGATTTGTTTTCATTTATGGCAACCGCGGTGTGACGCTCAACCTTGTCATTTAACGAAGCAACCCCTTCAGGAGCAACAGAGTAGAACGTGTAGTGTTTGATTCCCTGGTCGCCAATACTGGGACCCAGCTTCAGCTTTGCCGGCACCACCTGGCCGCCTCGTTGAATCTTCAATTCCAAATCGACCGCGTAATCATTAGCTTCGAACGTCAGTTTCTTGGAGACATCTAAACCTGAACCCGCGTCTCTTAGCGAAAAAGTAATGGTCTTCTTTTCAGTGCCGTTAAGAACTAATTCGACATCACCGCCAGGCGAATCGACGCCTTCGACTGCATAGCTACCGCTGTTCAACGCCGCATCCAGCGCGTTGTCTCCGGTAATAAGTTGAAGCGGTACTTGTCGCGGTTGGCGCTTCAGACCTTCAGGTGAAACCAACTCCAAAGGCACGGGATTACTTTTGTTGCCGGCAACCGAATGAATCTCACGGCCGCTATCCTTGTTCTTCTTGATTATCCAACTGATGACCTCCGCTCCTTTGCTATCCAACTTCGCCTCGTAGAGCGGAGTCTTGATAGTGACAATGCGCTGAACTTGCGGTTCCGGATTCAGCGTCGCCACGCTGACCTGGCTGGGGGTCGCCAAAGGAGTCGCGGCTGAAGTCGAATTTGCTGGAGAAGGAGTCGGGCTTGCTGCAGGTTGATTTTCAACAGGCGGCTGTGGCGCCTTAACGAAAAACTGACTCCATGTAAACAGAATTGCAACGGAGATAAATAAGGCGAGTAGTAAACGCTTCTGCTGCATTGTTAGATTAAGATTGCTGCGCTACGGAGTCGGATTTGGATCTCACTTTACCGGATCGTAACCACCACGGGTGAAAGGATGACAGCGGGCTAAGCGCCGAACCGCAAGAAAAGACCCACGCAGCGCCCCGTGGCGAGCGATCGCTTCCATCGCAAACTCGGAACAGGTTGGAACAAATCTACAGGAAGGCGGAAGCAGGGGTGAGACAGCTAACTTATAAAACCTGAGTATGGAAATTAAGATCGTCTTCACGCCGGTTGTATTTCATTCGGAGACAGTTTCATCACCTGCGACCGTTCCTA
>JBAPXA010000345.1:0-5268 GCA_049283975.1 Pyrinomonadaceae bacterium
CAGCCGCGCCGAATAAGGTGTTGGGATTAACTTCAAAGGGGCGCTTACCAGGTTGTGTCGCATTCCAGTCACGAGGGGAGAAGCGACGGTAACAGGCCCCGACTACTGCAAAGGATTCCCTTGTTGGTGCTGGTCGTACGATCTACCAAACTACGCGAAATGACAACCAGGGAAGGCGACTTCCCCTAAAGCCCGTGATGCGGCTTCGGCTTTGACGCCGGATGTTAGGCAAAACTCAGGAAAGGTGAGTTTCAACCGCTTCAGCCTCAGCGCCGCTCTCGGCCAGTGCCCGTTGGCGAGCGAAGTGATCGGTGATCTCCTGCGCCGTCTTTAAACCAACAAAAGGAGACAGCTCCGAAATGCTAGCCTGCGAAACTCGCTGAATCGATCCAAAGTGTCTCAGCAAGCGAGTTTTGCGTTTGGCTCCGACTCCGGGAATGGCAGTTAACTCGGACGTAAAGTCGCGCAGCTCGCGGCGCTTTCGATGGTACGTGACAGCATAGCGATGGGTCTCATCGCGAATCATTTGCAGCAAGCGCAGGATCAGCGAATGTGAGTCGAGATACACCGGCTCGTCCTCTCGGCCCTTAACTAGAAGGTGGGAAACTTCGTTGTGTCGAAAGGGCGGCTTAACGATGCCAACGAGGGCAACTGCTTCCAGATCGAGTTCGCGCATTGCATCGGCGGCAGCGTTCAGCTGGCCCTTACCACCGTCGATCATGACGAGATCCGGCAAAGCCTTTCCTTCATCGAGCACTCTTCGATAACGCCGAAACACTGCTTCGCGCATTGAGGCGACATCGTTGGAGCCTTCCACACTCTTAATCTTGAACTTGCGATACTCCGAGCGATTCATCTTGCCGTTTTCGCAAACAACCATGCCGGCCACGTTCTCAGCTCCCTGAATATTGGAAACATCAAACGATTCGATCCGGGCCGGGAAGCGGGGCAACTCGAGTGTCTCTTGTAGTTCCTCGAGAACCAGTTTCATATCGGGCCGCAGCACGCGAAAGCGCTGTTCGAAGGCAAGCTTGGCATTCTTTTCGCCCAGGTCGATCATGTCGCGCTTTTCCCCGCGTTGTGAATGACGGATGCGGACGCGCCGGCCTTTGCGATCGCTCAACGCTTTTTCCAGTAGTTCGCGATCTTCAAAGTCTACGGGCACGTAGATCTCTCGCGGCACGTAGTCGCTCGAGTAGTACTGCGCGAGCACGTCACTCAGGAATGAAGCCGGATTGAAGTCATCGTCAATGTCCTCCCAGAAAAATTCGCGTCGTCCGACGATGTTGCCTTCACGCATGGTGAAAAGCTGGAGGGCGAGCTGCCGGCCTTCGCGGTAATAGGCGAAGCTATCCACATCGCGTTCGGAGGTTGTGGCCATCTTCTGCTGTTCCGAAAGGCGCACCACCGTCTTGCGCAGATCGCGATACTTAGCCGCCATCTCATAACGCAAATCTGCCGAGGCTTGGGACATGCGATCTCCCAGCATGTCAGCGAGTTCTTTGTTTCTGCCCTCGAGCAGCAGCCGCACGTCTTTCACAGCTTCCTGATACTCATCCACCGTGCATAGACCTTTGACGCACGGTCCGAGGCAGCGTTTGATGTGATACTCGAGACATGGTCGTGGCGCCTTGCCGTCGATTTCGATATCGCAGGTTCTTAATTGAAAGGTGCGGTTGATGACGTCGATGGTGCGTCGCGCCAGGCTCGCCGGAAGAAATGGACCAAAGTAGAGGGCACCGTCGTTTTGAATCCTTCTGGTAATGACAACTTTGGGAAACGGTTCGTTGATAGTCAGCTTAAGATGAGGGTACGACTTGTCGTCTTTGAGATTGACGTTGTAACGCGGCTTATGTTTTTTGGTGAGGGTAGCTTCGAGAATTAAGGCTTCGACTTCGCTATCCGTGACAATGAACTCTACGTCAACGATCTGTCTGACGAGCGCATCAGTCTTGCGATCAAAAGGGCGAGCTTCCTGGAAATAGGTGCGTACGCGGCTCCGCAGATTCTTGGCTTTGCCGATATAGATGATCTTGCCGGCGCCGTCCTTATAGAGATAGACACCGGCCGAACGCGGAATATTTTTGAGCTTTTCTGCTAAAGGCACTATGCAAACATTCTAGCTGACAACAAGTGCGCAGGAGAAAGGGCCGTTTAATCGACGCTTCTTGAATGGCATTTAACCTTAGCGGGGGCAAGCCGCCCTTCCGGACTGAGCATCTCCGACGAGGCCGAAACCAAAGGCCAAAGACCAAAGACCCAAGATCATTTTCCCGATGCGCTTCCCCTTTCAACTGCCGGCAGAAAAAGAGTTCGATGCAATCGGTTTCGGCTTGAATGCTGTCGATCATCTCGTAGTCGTGCCCGCCTATCCAGATTTTGATACCAAGACTCGGCTTGTCGAACATCGCCGCTCGGCAGGAGGCCAAACCGCAACCGCGATGGTCGCTTTGCAACGACTCGGCCTGCGCACCGCATACGCGGGAAGGTTTGGCTCGGACGACGAAGGTAAATTCGGCCTCGCTTCCGTTCGTGACGAAGGGGTAAACGTCGAGTTTGCGGAGGAAGTGCCCGGCGCGCATAACCAGATCGCCTTCATCCTTATCGATCAGCGAAACGGCGAACGTACGATCATTTGGGATCGCGATGAACGTCTCGCTTACAAACCGAGTGAAGCGCCCATTGCCCTCGCCGCGCGCGCGCGCGTACTCCATCTTGACGCGCACGATCCGCTTGCCTGCATTCCCATGGCAGAAGCAGCTCATAAAGCGAAAGCAACGGTCTCCGCCGACATCGACAATGCTTACGAAGGATTGTTGGATTTGCTTCCTTTGATCGACATCCTGATCACATCGCGAGAATTACCTCATCGTTTGACAGGGATCGCTGACGAGCGCGCTTCGCTTGTCGAGATGAAGGCTCGCTACGGATGCGCGCTGGTGGGAATGACGATGGGTAAGCGTGGGGCGCTGCTTTATTGTGAAGGCCAGTTTTTAGCAGCGCCTGCGTACGAGGTGCCGGGCGGTTGTCGCGACACGACGGGCGCCGGCGACGCGTTTCATGCAGGATTTCTCTACGGACTGCTGCGCGGTGAAGACATTGAGACTTCAATGAGGCTCGCGAATGCTACGGCAGCCCTCAAATGCCGTGACCTGGGTGCCAGAACAGCTCTCCCAGACGCTGCTGAATTGGATCAGTTCTTAGAACCGCCAAGGCGTACTGCCATTTAGGTAAGTGAGGACTTCTCCAATTTCGCGAAAAGACTAGTTAAGAAGCATGCTATCGAGCCGTCAGCTGCAAGGCTTTGTTCGGCGGCGCGGTTAGTTTGAAGGGGTGACCGCATCAACTGGCGATGGACCGACTCGAATCTTCCGCGGCAATTGACGCCGTTTGAGATAACCACTCAACCGGCCATCTGCAGTGGCGGATTCGTATCGAGGTTTGATGAATTGGTCAGCGTCCTCGTCAGGAAAAAGGGCTGTGGTCACATATTCATCCTCCACAGCGTTCAACTCACGCGCATTTCCATTATCATCGATATACACATAATCAAATGCCGATTCACGCCACCTTCGTAGCGGAATTTCGACCACACGCCACAACCCAAAGCCGATGGCGAACGCAACCGTCATCAGAAATATGATAGAAGCAATCTTTATCAGGACTTCAATCACGTTTACACCTGATAGCCGCCGAAACGACCCAAGCTCAGCGACCCGGCCCGTGGGAGGCGTGGATTGCAACCGGAGCGCGATGGCCGGGTTCGCTGCAGCGCATGGTTAGGCCGCCTTGTCATCGCAATGATCTAAGCAAGGAAGCCGCGACCAACGCAATGATGAACCCAACGCTCAAGGCCCACGCAGCCCACCGGAAAAGAATGGCGGTTGCCGCTCGGAATCCAGTGCCGGCGTGACCGGCGGATTCCGCTTCAAAGGTACGGCGAGCGGGACGAACCAACCACGCAATACAATTCGCTATCGCCAGCCCCGCACAAAGCGCTCCCGGAGCTAACGCGAAGACCATGAGAAAGCTCGGCACAAAACTGGAAAAGCTGATGCCGCGGCCCCAAAAGTCATGAAGATCGTGCCGAGGATACCAGTGCAGGTGAAATGCCCAAACAACTCGGAACAGCCCATACCAAATCGCACCGACAGCGATGAAGCCCAACGGAAAAAGAAGAACATTCCAAAAGCTCCTTCTGCGCTGCGCCCGTTGCTGAGCTCCAGCGTACCATTCGGCTGCTTTGCTGATGATTTGGCGCATGGCGTGTGCAGCGGCCTAACGCTGGCCTTCAGCTGCGGCGCGCGATCAGCAAGCCGGGCTGAGGGAAGGCTACTTGAGAAGAGTGCTATCGCGCCGTCAGCTGTAAGGCTTTGTTGGGCGTCTGTCGAGGAAATGCGGGCACGGCAACATGCTAAGACTTTCCGTTACGGCCTTCACGAACGATGTCGATCAGTGCACTGAGCCGTTCATCAGCGTGAGTCTGCGCCGCCGCAAGCGCCGCCATGTTTGCTTCAAGAGAACTCGTACTTGACTCAAGTCTATCCAACCTTGTGTCGCTATTCTCGGCCAAGCGGACTAAAAGCTGAAAAGATTCCTCCAAGCGGGTCAGCCGGGGATTATCGCGAATTCGTTCTTCCTGAAGCCGTTGGATATTGGCAGCAAACTGAGCTTGCTGCCCAAGGATGAACTCCATTGTTCGCTGAATTTCTTCGTTGGTCATCACGCGCTCCAAAGTGTGAGGCTAAAACTTCTGGAATGCATATTACAAAATTTGCAGGTCGCGACAAAACTTGAAGACGCCCAACGACTGCCTTGACGCGGCTGGAGACAACCACGTCACGAAAAAGTTGTCGATGACAAGCCCGCTGGTTCCGGTCGCGTCCAACGATTTGTTCGGCCGCCGGGTGTGCGAAGACAACCCGCTGCGATTTTCTGCTCACGTCCCAAAGTAGATTGCCGTTATTAGGATGACGTGGGTCAACATATGCGCGATTATTGCCGCTTCAAGACCTTTCTTCCAGTAAAGGTAGCCGGCAATCAAACCGAACACCGAATTTGCGACGACCACGTAGGAGACTATCGCCACAGTAAAATCAACGCCCAATGCGGAGGCCAAGGGGAGATGTCCCAAACCGAAGACAACCGATGAAATGATAATCGCAATCGCAAAAAAGATTACACGGGGTTCACCTCGCCCTTTCTGAAGCAGTCGCCACGCCAACCACACTAAGAGCGTCATCACCCCCCACCTGAGCAATAATTCTT
>JBAPXA010000346.1:0-3907 GCA_049283975.1 Pyrinomonadaceae bacterium
GCCTACTATCGCACAAACGAGCGCTGAGGATAAGTGGGAGCTTCAGTCTGCGAGCTGAGAGATCACACCCCGAAGCAGTTTTGTAAACGTATCCCGCACGCGCCGCCCCGTTTCCATCACCTCGGCATGGTTGATCGGCTCGTCACTGATGCCCGCCGCCATATTGGTGATGCACGAGATTCCCAGCACGTCGATACCCATCTGACGGGCAACAATGGTTTCCGGAACGGTGCTCATACCGACAGCGTCAGCGCCGCAAGCCCGCAACATATGAATTTCCGCAGGCGTCTCATAACTGGGACCAGCGAGCGCGGCATAGATGCCGCGGCGAATCTCAACGCCCAGGGTCCGGGCTACTTCCACCGCCTGCTGCTGCAAGTCTCGCGAGTAAGCTTCTGATAAGTCTGGGAACCTCGGGCCAAACCTTTCGTCGTTTGGTCCGCGCAGCGGATTCACTCCCATCAAATTCAAGTGATCACTGATTACCATCAACGCACCCTGACTGAGTTCGATGTCTATGCCTCCGGCCGCGTTCGTCAGGATCAAGCGTTTGATTCCGAGAAGTTTGAAGACTCGAATCGGAAAAGTGACTTCTTCAAGCGCGTAGCCTTCATAGAAATGAACCCGCCCCTGCATCGCAATTACGGGTACCAGACCAACCTTGCCGATTACGAGGCGCCCCGCGTGACCTTCCGCAGTGGAAGTCGCAAAGCCAGGAATCTCTCCGTAAGGGATCGCTACCGCCTCGGCAAATTCATCTGCAAAGCCACCGAGCCCGCTGCCCAAAACGAGTGCTACTTGCGGCTCAAGATTTGTGCGTGAACGGATAGTGCGTGCCGCTTGTTCAGCGCGCGCGTACAAACTCGAAACTGCCGATCCTTCACCCATTTTCGCTGCTCGAACTAGCGCTCCTTTTCATAAGGTATGCCCAGCGCCTTCGGAGGACGTGATGATCCGATAAAGCCAGCCAGGACAATTATCGTTAGCACGTAGGGCACCATCTGTATGAACTGAATGGGAATGTCCTCGCCGGAAGGAAGTTTCACCACGCCCTGCATTTGAATCGTTATCGCCTCAGTAAAACCAAACAACAGGCAGGCGAGCATGGTTTGCACTGGGCGCCATTTACCAAAAATCAGAGCGGCTAGCGCGATGAAACCGCGACCGGAGGTCATGTTTCGCGTAAAGAGCGACGACTGTCCAATTGAAAGATACGCCCCTCCTATTCCCGCGAGAACTCCTGAAAGTACGACGCCGGCATATCTCATTTTTGCCACGCGAACCCCAGCAGCATCCGCTGCTTCTGGATTCTCCCCAACTGATCTGAGCCGCAGACCAAACGGAGTTTTGTAAAGCACATACCAGGTTATCGGCACGAGAGCAAAAGCAATGACAATTGGCGTCCAGGGGATCAGGTGCTCTTTCGCAATTTGCGGTGTAGATCCGGACGAAAGGAAAAATGCGCCACTCAGAAAGGGCGGCATGCCGATCATTAGGATATTAATGGCTGTACCTGTCACAACCTGGTCAGCGCGATAACGAATGCAGGCAACCGCGTGGATTGCCGCTATAAGCATCCCGGCGCCCATGCCGGCCAGCAATCCGACAAACGGATTGCCTGCTGCGTGGGTGACGGCTGCCGCTGTGAACGCTCCGGCGAGCATCATCCCTTCGAGTGCAATATTGATGACACCCGAACGCTCTGAATAGAGCCCACCCAACGCGGCCAATATGAGAGGCGTCGACAAGCGTATCGTTGACCAAATCAGTGCGATAGTAAAAATATCGGCCATAACTGAACTCCGCTACACCTTCCCGCGTTTCAAGAGACCCCATTTGGCAAATGGACCGCGAAAGAACGCTTCAGCCGCGACAAACAAGATAATAGTTCCCTGCAACACCTGGACGATGTCCTTTGTCACTGATTCCGTGAAAGCATCAACCGGAATTCCGCCTCGCTGCAGCACAGCGAAGAGCAACGCCGCCAGAATCACACCAACGGGATGATTGCGCCCCAATAAAGCAACGGCGATTCCGGTGAAGCCATAGTTATCGGAAAAGCCATCGTAGTAGCGATGACGATAACCAAGCACTTCGTTAATCCCCACCATGCCGGCGAGCCCGCCCGAGATTGTCATGGCGATAATGATTTGTTTGCGCACTGAGATGCCGCCATATTCCGCGGCACTCGGGTTTGTTCCGGTAGCCCGAAGCTCATAGCCCCATTTTGTGCGCCAGAGAAAAAGATAAACCAACAGACAACAGAGCAGCGCCAGCAGGAAAGAAGCATTGAGCGGAATAAAGCTTGGCATCCCCGGAATAAACTTTCCCAGACGCATTATGTTGGCATTCGAACCAATCTCCGCCGTCTGCATGATCGGATCGCCGGGAATCTTGTAGTGATACTGCGTGAAGTAGCTACAAAGCGCGACCGCAATGAAGTTCAACATGATCGTGTTGATTACCTCGTGCGACCCGAACTTAGCCTTCAGGACTCCAGGGATGCCACCCCAAATAGCGCCCACGCCAATCGCGGCAATAAAACAGAGCGGCAGCAAAAGCGCGATCGGCAGGTTCGCGATCGGGGAGTTAACAATCTCGCCGGCACCGTTCTTGATGAATACGCCACCGAACTCAATACCAACCCACGCAGCAGCGAAAGCGCCGACGTAGAGTTGACCTTCCGCGCCGATATTCAAGAGGCCGCAACGAAAGGCCAGGGCCACGGCCAGGCCGGTAAAAATAAGCGGCGTGGCGTAGAAGAGCGTGTAGCCTACCCCGACGGGCCACGAGAGGGCGCTGCCGAACAGCAGGCCGTACGTATGCAGTGGATTATCACCGACGAGCAGGATGAGAATGCCACCGACAATAAACGCCGCCAGCACGGCGATTAGCGGAAAGAGGAGTTCTTTTAGAACGGTCATCGAATCGATACGGTAAGTCGAGCTGTGGATTATCTGTTCTGCTTCTTGGCTTTGGATTTTTGGTCTTTGGACTTTGTATTTGCTCTTAAGTTCAGATTTCAGAACACACGCACAGCGCTCCTAGGCCAAGGACCAAAAACCAAAGACCCTTTTCTTAGTGCCCCCGTGTCATCAGCAATCCGATCTCTTCAAGGGTTGCTACTTTCGGATCCACTTCACCGGCGATGCGACCTTCGTGAATGATTAGCAACCGATCAGAGAGCGACGTTACTTCTTCGAGCTCCGCTGAAACCAACAAGACCGCACAACCACTGTCGCGCAAATCGACGAGCTTGCGATGAATGAATTCAATAGCACCGATATCCACGCCTCGAGTTGGTTGGGACACTAAAAGCAGTTTGGGATGAACTTTGAACTCTCTCCCAATGATCAACTTTTGCTGGTTGCCTCCCGAGAGTGCACGCGCAGGAAGCTCCGCGTTAGGCGGACGCACGTCGAAGCCTTCGATGATTTCGTGAGCCCGTTGTGCCACCGCGCTGCTGTCGAGAAAAACTCCGCCGAGACTGACAATTGGTTTACGGTAGTGAACCCCCAAAATTGAGTTTTCCGCCAGGTCGAATTCCAAAAGCAATCCTCGTCGATGACGATCTTCGGGAATGTGCGCGATTCCCAATTCACGACGCAGACGCGCGCCCTCGCGGGCAATATCTCGGCCAGCAAAAACGATTTTGCCGGAAAGATGCGCCGGGTTTACTAGTCCGGCAAGCGCTTCGATCAACTCGGTCTGGCCATTTCCCTCGACACCGGCTATTCCCAAAATCTCGCCCGCCCGCACTTCAAATGAAATGTTGTCCACCCGCTTAGTGCCATCGGCTCGTTTCACTGAAAGACCGTTGACCGTCAAGGTTGGCTGGCCGACTTTGGGCTCTGGCTTTTCAACTCGCAGCAACACTTCACGACCCACCATCATGCGCGCTAGTTCC
>JBAPXA010000347.1:0-10192 GCA_049283975.1 Pyrinomonadaceae bacterium
GTCGGATCCTATATTGAAATCGTTCCCACTGATCCGGTGAAGTATGAACTCGACAAGGTCTCCGGACACCTGCGTGTCGATCGACCGCAGCGATTTTCCTCGATGTGTCCGACGCTTTACGGTTTTATTCCGCAAACGTTTTGCGGCGACGAAGTTGGTGCTCTTTGTGCTGAGCGAACCGGACTGAGTGGTATTGAAGGCGATGGCGACCCGATGGATATTTGCGTCCTGAGCGAGAAGGCATTTGCCCATGGCAACTTTTTCCTACAGGCAAAGCCAATCGGCGGGTTTCGCATGATCGACGGCCGGCAAGCGGACGACAAGATCATCGCCGTACTCGTTTCCGATGTTGCCTACGGCCACATCGAGGATATCGACGGCTGTCCCAAAGGCCTGGTGGATCGTCTTAAGCATTACTTTCTGACTTACAAACAACTTCCGGCTGAGGCGCCGCGACGAGTAGAGATTGCTGCCGTCTACAACCGCGCCGAGGCGCTTGCTGTGATTGAATGCAGCATGCGCGACTACCGGCACCGTTTCGGGGACCCGGATCTTAGAGTAGCCCAGTTTCGGCAGCTGCTGATGAATCGCTAGCCGACTAAACCTCACCGCCAAGGCGCCTAGAAGAATAAGACGAGCTTAGTACTTTGTGCTTAGTACTTTGTTTCAGACGCTCATGTAACATCTGCCGTTCAAATTTCATCAGCGAACAAAGTTCAAAGAACCAAGTTCAGAGCTCGTCTTATTCTTTTTGCGGAGTTCAAGGGTTACGAATGAATTCTTCGATGCCACAACGGCGACAACTGAGGATTTGACGACGCGGATCCCAGAAAGCGAACGGTAACATCTCCTTTCGCGGCGGATCGTTTGGCTGGCGCTGTTTGCGTTCGGCGTCTTCGGCACTGCAATGTTTGCAGAGCCAGCCGTAACCGAGATTGAAAAAGTGATTGGTCTGAGTCAAGACAGCTGGGGAGCGAAGCATTGCGGTGGTGCCGACCTGAACCCGTCAGACCGGCACCCATCCAAACGTTATTGTCTGCGCATCGTTCCGCGTCTTACGTCAGGTCCCTGAGTGAGTTGCACCGGAACTGTCATACGTCTGCCGTTTCTGACGATGCCAACCTGCACGGTATCTCCTACCTGGTGTTTATCCAGGATCCGGAAGAGATCATCCGCATTCCCGACTTTCTGTCCGTCCAGCGAAATAATGATGTCGCCGAGCGCTACTTCACCATTCTCTGTTTGCGTTAATCCACGCAAGCCCGCATTCGCCGCCGCTTGCCCGGGCACTACTTGCCAAACAAGAACGCCATCTGCAACCGGAAGCTCAAGCTGACCTTTCAGCAGCTCAACATTCCGAGTGGTGACACCAAGTTTTGGTCGCAATACCTGACCGGAACGAATCAGTTGCGGCACGATGCGTTTGGCGATATTGACGGGAACTGCGAATCCGACACCGGCTGAACCACCTGAAGGAGAAAGAATTTGCGAATTGATACCGATGATGCGTCCGTGCGAATCAAGCAAGGGTCCGCCGGAGTTTCCCGGATTGATCGAAGCGTCTGTCTGGATTGCGCCTTCGATTTGCCTGTTGTTGCGTGCGCGAATCGGACGCTGTAAACCGCTGATGACACCCGTGGTGAGCGTGCGATCCAAGCCGAACGGGTTACCAATCGCAAGCACCTTCTGGCCCACAACCAATTTATCTGAATCGCCGAGTGGGACTACAGTCAACCCTTCTTTGGGTAATTCCAACAACTTAATTACGGCAAGATCAGTATCAGGATCGCCGCCAACAACTTCTGCCGCATAGTTCTTTTGACTGCCAAAGCTAACGGCTAATTTCTGAGCGCCTTCAACCACGTGATAGTTGGTGAGGATGTGGCCCTGTTGGTCCAAAATGGAGCCGGAGCCTGAGCCTTCCTGTGGCTCGACAAATCCAAAGAAGTCGCGCGCATAAGAAGTTGAATGAATGTTAACTACCCCAGGCGAAAGCGTCCGGTAGATCTCAATATTGTTCTGCTCGTCAGTCGAAATAATCTCAGTGATGCCTGCCGGTGTGCCCTCGGAGAAGGCGACGGTCGTCGGCTGCACCCGATTTGACACGCGGTCAATGATCGCCACCGCGACTGCGGCAAACAATCCTGAGATCAATGCAATAACCAAGATTTGGCGTGCGGTAATTCTATACATGGCTTTTTCCTAAAATGTGTATTTGCCTGCTTCAAAACAAGCGTTTCTAAGATGCCCGTCGGAGCGGCGGTGGTTGTTTCTTTTTGCGTCTCCACGTTGAACCCGAGCACCGGTTCGAATAATTCTCCACCCAATTACCAACATCAGGCAAGCATCACGCCCGGTCCGTTCTGGAGCCGCGGGGAATGAAGTGATTCTGCGGGATCTATACGAAATCGCCGCAAAAGCTGTTTCAGCGAGGTAATTGCAAGAGGGAAGGTGGAAAGGGGGAACTGTTAGCGTCTTCCCCTGTTTAGTAACTCTTGTCTGGACCTAGGAGAAGAGTTTAAGAAAGGCGTGAGGTAGACCGCCAAAATAGCTGGCCACGGTCTCAGGTGCCTGCCAGCCAAGAGCCGTGAAACCGGTCGCAACATGTACCATCATCAGCAGCACGTATAAGCCAAGAACCAATTTCATTCCCCTGCGAGCGAGGGGCATATGAGCGCAGCGGTAGAGAACATAAGCGGCGAACCCGCCGATTGCCAATTTGACAGTTAGAAAAGGCGTTTCACCGGCACTCAGCAGGCGCGCCATGAGGGCGTTTCCTTCACTGGCGACATTTAGACGAACCCAAAGGATTGTCAGTTGAGCATCAAGCCAATTCATCGCGAAGAGGAGCAGGCTTTTGTAAAGGGTATGCATCTTTTCTGGCCAACCTGGTTAAACTCTTGTCCTCTAACGTCAGAACCTCCGAAACCGATTGGCTTGGAGGTTCTGCCGTTCACGGGAGGAACGAGACTCGTACCGTTGTGCTAGTTAGAAACTGTCAATGCCATTATGCTTCCGAAAACATTAATGTGCCAACCGATGACTATTTCTATTGCGGACGCACTTCGTGAAAGTGTTGTGATATTTCAGGACGCAGGGTTGGCGGAAGCCCGACGGGAAGCGGGGGGTTTGCTGCAACACGTTCTCGGTCGCGACCGCACTTTCGTCCTGGCACATCCGGAGCAACTACTAACACTTTCGCAGTTGCAAACATTTCAGGAACTGATAAAGCGCCGCGCGGCCGGGGAACCGCTGCAATACATCACCGCGCAGCAATCTTTTTTCGGACTCGATTTTGAGGTCGCGCCTGGTGTGTTAATTCCGCGGCCCGAAACTGAGATGTTAGTGGAGCTGGCGCTTGAAACTATTCAACGATCCCAAGCGCCACGCATCTGCGACGTGGGAACAGGATCCGGCTGCATCGCGATCACACTTCTGCATGAGCGTGCTGACGCGCAGGCGTTGGCTATCGATCTCTCGGCGGCGGCGCTCGAAATCGCAAAACGAAATGCTCGGAGACACTCGGTAGAGAGACGACTAACTTTCGTTCAAGCGAATTGTTTCTCGTCGCTTTCTCCGCTTGAGTTTTCGTTTGATCTGATTGTTTCTAATCCCCCGTACGTCGCCGAAAATGAATTGGCTGGTTTGCAGCGCGAGGTTCGCGATCATGAGCCGCGCGAAGCTCTCGCCGGTGGGCCAGACGGGCTTGACGTCGTGCGCCGTCTGTTAAGTGAAGGCTCTACATTTCTTAAGCCCGGCGGTCACTTGTTGATCGAAATCGGCTTCAATCAGGCGTCCGCAGTTTCGTCTTTACTTGAGCAGCACGCCTGGCTTGCAAAAGGGATTCGACCAGACTTGCAGGGCATTCCTCGTGTAGTGGTACTTCAAAAAGATTTTTCTTGAAGCTTCCTGACGCCGCCAGATTTTTGCCATATTCGGTTCCGCCCCGGTGTTTACCTCACAGAGCCGCAGGAAACCAATCAAAAATTTGAGGAGCATCCCCAGGAGATTAAGATCATGAATAAGTGGTTAAGACTAGGTGTGTTTGTCGGAGCGTTGTTGAGCCTGACTGGCGCCCTTGCCTTCGCGCACGGTGATAAAGATGGCTCGTTGAGCTGTCGCGATAACTGGTACAGCGATCGTTTGGTGGGCCAGTGTGAGATTCGCGAGCAGAAAATGCCCGCCGGTGGTCTGCTTACAGTTGATGCCAGCCGGAATGGCGGAGTCGCAATCAAGGGCTGGGATCAAAACGAGATTCTCGTTCGCGCGCGAGTGCAAGCTGCCGCAGCATCGCAAGGCGAAGCTGATCAACTCGTGAAGCAGATCAGAATCGAAACTAGCGGGGGGAAAGTCTACGCAGTAGGTCCGGAGAGCCGAAAGAACTATCAGTGGAATGTAAGTTACGAGATCTTTGTTCCCAAACGTTCTGACCTTTCTTTGGAAGCCTATAATGGAGGTATCTCCATTGCTGACGTGACAGGTAATATCGAATTCACCGGACACAATGGCGGCGTCGTTTTGCGGCGCGTCGGTGGTACGGTGCGCGGTGGCACGATGAATGGCGGATTGGTCGTGGAACTCGACGGCGCCAGTTGGAGTGGCCAGGAACTCGATGTGAAAACCACCAATGGCGGCATCGTGATGGCGATACCGGAAAACTATTCCGCTCATCTCGAGACCGGGACAGTCAACGGCCATCTGAACATTGATTTTCCGGTGACGGTGCAGGGACGGATCGGCCGTGAGTTGGCAGTTAATCTCGGCAACGGTGGACCAACGGTGCGAGCAATGACCACCAATGGTGGCATCAAGATCAAACGAATTGGTACTGATTCGAGCAACTAGTACCAGAAGCAAAAGCAAAACTGAAGGGCGCGGTGAGTAAAAAACTTGCCGCGCCTCTTGATTTGGTCCTGCCGCAACTCCATCCCTTTTACCTTTGGGGTTTTTAATTTAATCTGTCGGCGTCGTGGACAAGTTTCTTATTTCTGGCGGCCGCGCCTTGCGAGGTTCGGTCGCAATAAGCGGCGCAAAGAATTCGGCCTTGCCCTGCATGGCGGCGGCGCTGCTCACTGCCGAAACAGTAACGCTCCACAATCTTCCCTATGCGCGCGACATCATTACGCAGCGCCGCTTGCTTGAAGATCTGGGGGCTACGGTTCTCACGCCCGAACTTCGCACCCACAAGATAAACGCCGCTCACATCGAGGTGTTTGAAGCGCCTTATGAGCTGGTAAAAACGATGCGCGCTTCGGTGCTGGCGCTGGGACCATTGCTGGCGCGCTTCGGAAAAGCAAAGGTCTCGTTGCCCGGAGGCTGTGCTATTGGCACTCGACCCATCGATCTGCATCTAAAAGGCTTCGAACTGTTGGGTGCAGAAGTGCGGCTTGAAGGTGGAAATGTCGTAGCGCGCGCGCCCCAAGACGGCCGGCTGATCGGTGCGACGGTCAATTTCGACAAGGTAACAGTGACTGGCACTGAGAATTTGATGATGGCGGCGACTCTCGCACGAGGTAAGACCGTGATCCATAACGCCGCGCGTGAACCTGAGATAGTCGATCTCTGCGAGTTGCTAAACCGGATGGGAGCGCGCGTGCGCGGCGGCGGCACGCCAACGATCGAGATCGAGGGTGTTGAAACACTTGGTGGCGCGCAGCATACGATTATTCCGGACCGCATCGAAACCGGCACGTTCATAGTCGCAGCCGCGATTACGAACGGGGAGTTAGTAATCAAAGATTGTCAGCCGGAACACCTGACTAGTGTTATCGATCAATTACGTGAGGTTGGTGTGGAGATTGAGGAGTTAAATCAAAGCACCCTGCGGGTGAAACGGGGCACGACTCTAAGAGCGACGAACGTGACTACCGAGCCGCATCCTAAATTTCCCACTGACATGCAGGCACAATACATGGCTCTGATGACTCAGGCTGAAGGCGAATCGGTAATCACCGAAACAGTTTTCGAAAACCGTTTCATGCATGCTTCGGAGTTGCAGCGCATGGGCGCCCACATTCATTTGAACGGCCGGATTGCCACGGTTACTGGACCAACAAAACTGACCGGGGCCCCGGTGCTCGCTTCAGACCTGCGCGCTTCTGCATCGCTGGTACTGGCGGGATTGGTGGCTGAAGGAGAAACCATCATCGAGCGCGTTTATCATATCGATCGTGGCTATGAACGAATTGAAACCAAGCTGCGCGCAGTTGGAGCGAATATCCAGCGGCTCAGAGAGTCAGTGACGGCGCCGCTCTCGGACGCCCCCGCCCCAGACGCCGCTGCGTTGGCGTCGTAAACTTTAACCCAACATCAGATCCAAGGGACGAAAGAATGTCAGAATCAGCTTGTTTGTTTTGTCGAATTATTGCCGGTGAGATACCGGCCGAGGTCATCCATCAAGACGATCAGTGTGTTGTCATTCGCGACGTGAACCCACAAGCACCGACACACCTGCTCGTGATCCCCCGCGAGCATCTGGAGTCGCTCGACGAAGCGTCACGACCTGACGAAGTGATGTTGGGACATTTGCTGCGCATGGCAGCGCGCTTGGCCAATGAACAGGGATTAAGCGAGAGTGGTTACCGCACCGTCATCAATACCGGCGCGGGGGCGGGTCAATCAGTTTTCCATCTGCACGTCCATGTCCTGGGCGGCCGGCCAATGAATTGGCCTCCAGGTTAGGGCGCAACTCCGCGGTTAGCCTAATCAGCTTTAGGGGCTACAGCGCGCACCGCTTCCGAAACCCCACTTTCATACTTTTTGAAGTTCTCGTTGAAGCGTCGCGCAAGTTCGCGTGCTTTCTGATCGTAGGCGTCTTTATCTGTCCAGGTGTTTCGTGGCTGAAGCACTTCCGCGGGAACCTCCGGACACGAGACAGGAACGTTGACGCCGAAAATGGGATCAGGTTTGGTTTCCACGTTCGCGAGCGCGCCGCTCAAAATCGCCCGGATCATGGCGCGCGTATGAGAAATCTTCATGCGTTTGCCAACGCCATAGGGGCCACCGCTCCAACCTGTGTTCACCAACCAGCAGGCGGCATTGTGCTGTTCCATCTTCTTGCCGAGCAGATCGGCGTAGACACCTGGATGGAGCACCATGAACGGCGCACCAAAGCAGGTTGAGAAAGCCGCCTCTGGTTCTTTGATTCCCTTTTCTGTACCTGCAACCTTGGCTGTGTACCCGGAAAGAAAGTGATACATGGCCTGTTCGGACGACAAGCGCGCGACTGGTGGCAAAACTCCGAAGGCGTCAGCGGTCAGCATGATAATGTTTTGCGGATGCCCGGCATGACCTTCGGTCACAATATTGGGAATACTCGTGAGCGGGTAAGAGGCGCGCGTGTTTTCAGTTTTGGCGGCGTCGTCCAAATCGATCTCGCGCGTGTTTGGATCAAAGACAACGTTCTCGAGAATTGTTCCAAACATTTCGGTCGTTCGGTAGATATCCGGTTCGGCCTCTGCTGACAATTTGATCACTTTTGCGTAGCAGCCACCTTCGAAATTAAAGACGCCGTTGTCTGACCAGCCATGTTCGTCATCCCCCACCAGCCTTCGCTCGGGATCGGCAGACAAGGTGGTCTTTCCGGTTCCAGACAAGCCAAAAAAGATTGCCACGTCGCCAGCTTCCCCAACATTGGCCGAGCAGTGCATGCTCATCACACCGCGTTGCGGCAAAAGATAATTGAGAATTGAAAACACGCTCTTCTTGGTCTCGCCCGCGTAGGATGTGCCGCCAATCAAGACCAGTCGTTGGCTGAAGTCCATCAGAATAAAAGTGGGCGAACGCGTGCCATCGCGCTGCGGGTCGGCCTGGAAACTGGGGAAATTAATGATCGTGAATTCCGGATCATGCGGATCGGTAGCATTGGAATCGCTAATCAGCATGGTGCGAGCAAAAAGTGAGTGCCAGGCCAGCTCGTTGATAATCCGGACGGGCAGACGATAGTTAGCATCGGCTCCGCCAAAAGTGTCCTGAACAAAAAGTTCGCGGCCGGAGGCATGGGCCATCATGCGATCTTTCAGCGCATTAAATTTCTCCTGCGGGAAGTCTTTATTCACATCACCCCAAAAAACCCTGGCTTCACTCTCAGGCTCTCGTACGATGGCCTTGTCCTTAGCGGCGCGCCCGGTGTGCTCGCCGGTATCGACAATCAAGGCGCCATGATTGGAGAGGACGCCTTCATTCCTGCGGGCCACCTCCTCGTAAAGTTCTGGTGCTGTCAGGTTCCAGTAAACCTTGCTGGCGCCTCGGATTCCATAGTTATCGAGTTCATAGCTCGTATTTTTACGACCAAGGTGTTCGGTCACTCGTTCAGTGCGAATAGAAGTCATAGATTCTCCGGTTTTGTTTGAGAAATGCCGCGACGGATTATTGCTGGCGTTGTGTTGCGGTCGTCAATACTCTCAATGTTGGCAGTTAATTTCTTACAACACTGGGGCGGCCTGAGGCAAGGCTAGAGGCATGGCAATGCCGCTGCGGTCATTGGAACCACAAACTAAGCAGTTTTGAAATACGTTGATGATCTGCTAAGTAAACCTGCAATGAACTCAAAGCCCGCGCTCGCGGATTTTACTAAGGCGGAACGCAAGATAATTGAATCGCTGCGAACACCCGCGCAAGTGCAACGCTTCCTGACGGCGATGCCCTATAACTGGGAGCGCAACGGCGGGACCATGCGTTCATTCCGCGAGGTCCTGAAACGAAATGAAGCGCACTGCCTCGAAGCTGCTGTGGCAGCGACGGTGATTCTGGAACAGCATGGTTACCCGCCCTTGCTGCTCGACATCGAGTCGGTGGATCTTCTGGACCACGTAGTGTTCGTTTTTCAGCAGAAGGGATTATGGGGATCAATTGGACGTTCGCGTGACCGGGGACTACATGGACGCAAGCCCGTATTTCGAACTTTACGCCAACTGGTTTGGAGTTACTTTGATCCCTATGTGGACTTCTCGGGACGAATCAAGGGTTATGGCCTGACTAGTCTTTATGAGTTGGGTAAGTACGATTGGCGTTTTTCAGCTAAGAATATGCACAAGATTGAGGATCACTTGCGCGCGATTCCCCATCGCCCTTTGAAGTCCTCCGATGAGCGTTATCGCCGGCTGTATGAGAGCTACAAAGCTTTCAAGCTGAAGCATCCTAACCAGCAACCTCCATATTATGATAGGCAGGATCGCTGGATGCTTTAGAGACGAGTTAGGATTCCTGAACATGGCGCGCCTGCGAAGTAAACGTAAACCGGCAACAGCAACCAAGGCTCCTTTGACGCCTGAGGAACGGCGCCAGCAGACCTTTCAGCGAGCGGCAAAACTGCTGGCTGCCAAATCACGTTCGCTAGCCGAACTGCGCGACCTGCTGCTGGAGCGTCAAGGCGCGACGAAAGCCAACGTGGAAGAAGTACTGGAGCGGTTAACGGAATATGGTTATTTAAACGATGAGCGTTTTGCCATTAGTTACGCTTCCGCCAAAGTGCGCCAAAGACCAATTGGCCGGCAACGACTGAAGCGCGATCTGGCTTTGAAGAAGGTGAGCAAGGAGACGGCCGACGAAGCGCTGGATCTGGTGTTTGCGGAAACCCCGGAGAGCGAATTAATTGATCGCGCCATTGAGAAGCGCGTGCGACTGCGGGGCCGGCCGGAAAATCGTGCCCAAGCGAAGAGTCTCTTCGATCATTTGTTGCGGCAGGGGTTTCCCTTCGAACTGGTAGCCGAAAAGGTGCGCGCGGTAGCGCAAGCGACCATCGATGACGACGAGTTGTAAAACGCGTACGAACAGTGAGAACAGTAGCTTGGCCGAGAGAATGCGCCGGCTGATTGGCTCGACGAAAGCAAGCTCAGCAAATGCCCACAGGTTGCCGCAACCTGTGGGCATTTTCAGTCAAGGTTAGTTCTTCAGTGCACTTTCTGAAGAAAGACATCCCAGGCCCAGCGCCCCACCTGAGCACCCTGAGCGTCACTAACCTTCGCGCGATATCTAAACCAGTTTCCATTTTCGTCTTTCCGGCGCGCGTCCCGATACTTCAATTCAATTACGCGAACATCCGAGTCCAGAAGACCGTGCAACTCTCCCGAGTCCGAGATCCCGTTGTGATTGCTGTCTTGCCAAAGCCGCAGACTGGTGAAAACACTATCGTTGCCATCAATCTGGCCGTCGCCGTTTCCACCATTATTCGGATCGTCGAACATGGCAAGAG
>JBAPXA010000348.1:0-1565 GCA_049283975.1 Pyrinomonadaceae bacterium
GTCTAAACGCGTCTATCGAGATCATCCGCACCTCCATCGGGCAGGACACAAGGATAACAGAACAGTGCAATCAAAAAAAGAAACATCGATGAGCTGACGAAGTCATCGCCAGTATTTATTGTTGAGATACCAAGACGGCGCGCTTCATGCCACGATTTGATGGCGATGCGCTTCGATGACGAAGCGAGGAGCGGCTGCTTGACAGTTGCTTGACGGTTAAAATGGGCGTTACTATCAGTAATCGCCTTAATAAAGGGAGGAATTTTGATGGGCAAAAGTTTAACCGGAACCAAGAGTCACCAAAACCTGAAGGAAGCGTTTGCCGGCGAATCCCAAGCGAACCGTCGGTATCTCTATTTCGCACGAATCGCTGATATCGAAGGTTACCCCGATATCGGAGGACTTTTCCGGGACACATCAGAGGCGGAAACCGGACATGCCTTCGGCCATCTCGATTTTTTGAAGGAGATTGGCGATCCGTGCACAGGAGTGTCTATCGGAAGCACCGAGAAAAACCTGAAATCGGCGATTGAAGGTGAAACCTACGAATACACCGAGATGTATCCGGGGTTTGCGAAGACTGCCCGGGATGAAGGCTTCCTTGAGCTGGCGGAGTGGTTTGAAACTCTGGCGAAGGCAGAGAAATCTCACGCCGGGCGATTCAACAAGGGACTGGACGGACTCGGTAGCTGAATTCCGTCCCCGCATGTTATCGGGTACCACCCGAAATCCTCACTCGTCGCCCATTTCCGCGTAGGCGCTAATCGGAAGACAGATGAGAAAAGTCGCCATCGATGACCTTGTCGGTCTTGCCGGATATGAAAAGATCCGCCTGGATTTTCGCCGGCGAATCATCGAACTCAAACAAAAGCGCCGGATCTCACTGGGCGACAGGGTATCTTTAGTTTTTGAGAATCGTGATACGGTCATCTTTCAGATACAAGAAATGTTGCGAGTCGAGAGCATCACCGATTTGGACAAGATTCGCCAGGAGATCGCAACCTACAGTCAGCTGATCCCTGACTCGCGGGAACTCAGCGCGACGCTCTTTCTCGAGATCGAGGACCAAACTCGTTTGCGCGACGAACTGGTCAAATTTCACGGTATCGAAGAAGCGCTCACCTTGCGCATGGCTCGGCATCGGCTTCCGGCGCGTTTTGAATCGGGGCGAAGCAAAGAAGACAAAATCAGCGCGGTGCAGTATGTTCGATTCCTTTTCGATGATCAGGCGCTTGAGACATTCGTTTCCGGCGCGAGAACCGAGCTAATCATCGATCATCGAAACTACCAGGCTGCCGTTGTGCTGCAGCCGGAAACCCAGAGATCTCTTGCCGAGGATTTAACCACGTAAATGTCGAAGGCACGAGCTCGCTTTTCAATCGAATCTGCCGGATTGCGTCTCTCGAGAAATGTGCTTGTAACGCGCTAGGCGCAGAGTTAAAGTGTGCCCGCTCGACTGCACTGCGCCTTTACGGAGGGGCCATGAAACGTCGTGGCTTTGTCGCTCTATTGATCGCGTTGATTTTCGATCCGCTTCGCAGTGTCGCACTGGCGATGTGTAATCC
>JBAPXA010000349.1:0-9347 GCA_049283975.1 Pyrinomonadaceae bacterium
ACCTTGGGCCCACTAGGCAACGTTGTCTTCGTTATCTTCGTCGAGCACGAAAGTAATCATCAGATTAACTTGATACTCGACGATGGTGTCTTTGTCGATACGAATCTGCTGCTCCTTGACCCAGGCACTGCGAACATTACGCAGGGTCCGGCAAGCTCGAGATACACCCGATTGAATAGCATCCTCGAAACTCTTCTTTGATGTTGAACTGATTTCAGTAATGCGTGCGATTGACATGACTGCGGTCCTCCTAGAATGACTTTTATGTGTGCACCCGGCAAAATCCGGATCGCGATTAAGAAAAAGGGGGCCAGGGGGAGGGAAGATTTACGAACGCTCGATTACTCGTAACTCAAAGCGTCAACAGCATCCTGACGAGCCGCGCGCAATGCTGGGTACAGAGCCCCAAGGCTCCCGCCAAACAAACCCACCAGCAGTGAAATCAGTACCCATTGTGGCTCAATCTCGATCGTCAAGCTGGTAACGCGCATCACAAAGAAACGAGCTATGAGGGTAAGTAACACTCCGACAGCAACGCCGAGGCAACTGACGAGCAACGCTTCCTTTTCAATCACCCACGCGATCGCCGGCTTCGACATGCCGAGCGCTTTCAAAATGCCAATCTGCCGCGTTCGCTCGGTCACTGTGGTGTACATCGCCAGGAGTATTACGAGCATGCTGATTGCAGCCGCAACTCCGACTACTACTTTGATGAAGATATTCAGCGCCGGTACTCCGGAAGCGTAGAGCTCAGGCAGGTCGCGCGTAAAAATAATCTGGTCGTCGGGAAAGCGCTCGCGGATCTGTGCCGCAATAGCTTCCTGCTGTGCTGGATCGTTGGCTGCGACCAGTATGGCCGAAGTCTTACCTTCGCCGCCCTCCTGTTCCTGCATAGTTGCGAGCGGGATCTTAACGCGACCACCGCCCGGCGGTTCGTAGACTCCCACAATCTTGAAAGGCCTTTCGAAGATTTGCACTGTGGAGCCGACCGCGGCGTGCCGGTTCTGTTGCCAGACGGGATCGACAATAGCCTCGTCACCGCCTGTGAGCGGCACTCCTTCACGCATGCGCATCCCGGTTAAGCGAGAGTATTCGTCAAAATTGATGCCGTCGAGCAGGCGCGTGCCGAAACCGGTATCGCTGCGATCAAGGGTCTGGCCCAAAGGCGCAGCGGCACGAACTCCGGGAATCGCCGCAATCTCAGTCGCCCGCGAAACCGGTAGGACAAATGGAGACGAACCGCCAAATCCTAAAGTGCCGGAGGCGCGCACCATTATCTCAGCGCCAATGTTGGATTCGCGGCGGCCTCTTTCGTGAAGCACTCCATGTGAAAGTCCTACTGTGAAAACAATCAACAGCACACCAACGGCGGTGCCAAGAATGCTGACGGCGGTGCGAGCCGGGCGATGTGCGATGTTTGATAGTACGAGGCTGTCCATAAATGTTCTCAAACGAGGGCTGCGATCAAGGAGCCGGCCCCACGCGTTCGGCGCGGTGCGCCAGGTCAGCACCAGCAAGCCGATAGAGGTCCAGAAAAGAATTGCCGCCTTGCGCACTAGAGCGAGGGCCACACCAGTCGCTTGCGCAAAACCGAGCGCCTGCAAGATAACTTCCGTGCCGCCTTCGTAGACTCCGATCGTACCCGGAACAAAAGCAAACGTGACGTTAATGACTTTCGTCAGCGACTCGATTATATACGCCTGCGAAGCGAGGGGGTTGAAACCAAGCATACGCAGGGTGACATAGACTTCTACAACGCTCGAAAGATGCGCCAGGAGATTGCAGACAATCATGCCAAAGAAAGCCTTCGGATGATGTTTGTAGAAGTCGTAGACTTTTGATTCGAGGTGATAAATGTGTTGCCGTCGTTTCAGAATTACCTTGGGGCTGAGCCTCAATTGCGCGAGGCGGTCGATTATCCAGGTCATCAACAGGATCCGGCGCTGCGCAGCAAAACCCGCGATTGCAATCCCGAGTGCTGCAATCGCGGCAATTCCGATGAGGAGGTAATGAACTTGCGGCGGCAACTGGTAGGCAAACAACATCACGCAGGCGCCGGTCAAAACAAATAAAACCACTGACAGGTTATAGATCAGGTTATCCACTACGAGCGCGGGCACACCGTAAGTTAACGGCACGCG
Source organism: Pyrinomonadaceae bacterium (assembly GCA_049283975.1). GTDB lineage: Bacteria > Acidobacteriota > Blastocatellia > Pyrinomonadales > Pyrinomonadaceae > PSRF01. The sequence goes on from JBAPXA010000349.1 coordinate 2,142, forward strand.
TTTGCGGAGCAGCGCGACCTTGGTTGCTTCGCCTAATAATGGTCCGGTGAAGGTAAGAAAACTAATTGCTTCACCGCCGAGGCGAGCGGCGAAGGCGTGAGTAAAACTAATGCGGCGGTGTTCGCTGGGCACGGCCGCTCTCATGGCGATGGTGCGGAGAAAGTGGCGCAGGCCGCTAATGCCGATTACAAAGAAGAAACCAAAGCCAACGCGGAAGAGGGCATCGAAGATCGGCTGCACGCCGACTCGGTTGATAACGTAAGCGAGGAGTCCGATTCCGAGCAGGAACGCGAAGGCTTGCAGCCAAATGAATGAACGTCGGGAGCCGCTGGAACCTGGCGGCTCCGGATCCTCTACGAGTTCGTCAATCTCAGCATCCTGCCAGTCAGAATTCAATTCTGCATCAGAGGCCATCAGTGCGTCGGAGGTGCTCCCGTAACTGCGATTGGTTGAATCCCGGGTGTCGCCGGTAAAAACTCCTGGACCAGACGTCCGGGAAAGCGGCGAAAACCTTTGCTCCACAAAACCGGAAGGGGAGTCTTATCATCCCGCAAATTTCCTGTTAAGGCCAGCATGGTCGGCATGAAGCTAAGGCTGTCATAGGGTTCATCTACCACCATGCCACGAGGCAATTGAGTTTTGTCACCGCCTGCCACCATAAACGTCGAGTGTGTCGACACCCGCAGAAACGAGCCGTGATTACCACCTGGATTAAAGCCACGCACGTCGAAGTTCCAATGGTTGTTGGCGACCATCAGGAGATCGGCTTCGGCTAAGGCTCTCTGTCGTGTAATAAAGCGACGGCTCAGTTTTTCGATAGCAGTGATGCCCGCCTCGTCGAGATCCTGGCGCGGGTTATGGTGTTGAGCAAGTTCCTCATAGAGTCCGACGAGTCCATTGGAGTATTTAGTGTGATGCAGCGCGTGCAACCACTCAAGATCCGTGTGCCATTGAGTAAGCCAGGCGCGATCCTGTCCGGGAGGCAGGATGAGTTGTTCGTCTTCGAAGATTCGCAATGGCAAATCTGGTTGCCAGGCGATCTTTTCAAAATGAAAATCACCCCGCTCGTCTTGTGTTAATCCTTTGATTGGTAAGTAACGAAAGCTTAAGCCTCCCTGTGAGTCCGCGCGCGCCATTATCAGAGCTTGCTTATCCGAGCCGCCGTTGACCCAGATAACATCCGCCGTCAGGTTTTCTTCGTTCACCAGATGCTGTAGCTGGATCGCTGGAATTCTAATGGCCACCATATCGATGGGCCGGTTAGTAACAGCAGGCTGCACATTATTCTTGACGACGACACTCTGAAGCAGGGCGAAATAGTCGACTCGCACAAAACTCTTTTCCAGATCAAGCGAACCATCAGCGCGCAGCTGCAAGCCACCAGGCACTTCGCCAACGATGTAGTTCTGCAATTCATAAACACTATTGCGCTCACCCATCGCGTTCTTAGCTATCAGATCTTCAACCTTGAGTTTGCCGGGTATGAAACTGTCCTTTCTGAGTGCCAGCAAATTCGCGAGGGTGCGAGCGTATTCGGTGTAACTCTTCTCCTGGCTCGTCCACTTTTCGAGTTGCGCAAAGACGCGCTTTTTCTGATCGTCGTAGCCCAATTCGACTTCCTGGCGCGTAAATGTTTTCGGCTGCGCCGCCCAAAGCTTTCTTTGCTCTTCGATGCGCTGCCGCAACGCTCCCAACTCTTCGTTTAGTTCGTTGAGAGTCAATTGCCATCCGGAGCGGCGCCGCTCCAGGGTCGCAAAAAAGCTGTCTGTCGCCGCGCGTCGCAACTGTTCCGACAATTTGTTTAGTTGCAGTTGCTGCAACAGGATGTGCAGGAGATTTAAGTCGTTGTCACGCAGATGAACCGACGCTCGCTCGTTACCGTCGACATCTAGTAGCACGGTGGGATAGGAAGTGCTTTGGCCTTTCAGATAATACGAGTCGTCGGTGGTAGTGGTGATCAAGGGCACCATGAAGTAGACGCCCTTGATCGCGTAGTCGAGCATCAGTCGCCGCTTGGTAATCACGTGATGACCGCCTCCAGAGCGACTGCCAAGCAGTTTCACCAGGTTATAGCCCTGACTGTAGATTTTCTCGTCGGTATTGAATCCGTGATCAGAGACCATCACAAAGGCCGTATCGGCAGCTAAGGGACTCTTTTCAATTGCCGTCCAGATGCGACCCACTAGACTATCCATCTCCTTCAGCTCCAGCATCTGTGACTGCCGATCGCGATTGTGATGCGCAACGTGATCAAAGGTGCCGATGAAGAGATCTAGATAACGAATCTTAGGGTTGTCGAGACTCTGAACTAGTTCTCTTTCAAGCTGTTCAAAGAACATACTGCGAGTCTGTAATCCCATCGTCCATTCGTCGAGCAGTACTCGGGGATTTTTAATAAAGCGATTTTCTAAACCAGATCGCAGGGTAGCGAATCTCATGCCCCTCTGGTAGAGCTGAAAGCTGATGTAACGCTCATCGTGAGGAAAGGCGTCGCAAAGGAGCGGCAAGCCTAACGTGTCGAGTAGCTCCGCCCCCGGGCTATCTATCCGGGAACCGACTGCGCTTTTGAAATAGAACGGGAGGAAATTCAAGTAGTCGTAGGCGTGAAGCGTGTACCGATCAAACTCGACATTACCTTTCACCTGCAAATGTTGACCGGTGTCGAGGAGCGACCAGGAGGGCGCCGACAGGCTCATGCCGCGGACGTAGAAATTGCTCAGGCGAGCTCCCCGCTGATAGAACACGTGTTCGATCCAAGGCAGCTGACTCTTCCCGGTGCGGGGATTTCGTTCCTGAACGGCGCTGTCGAGAAGGGAATACGGTAGGCCGTCGACTTTTAGGACTACAAGACGCTTTGCCTGCGCAAAGGATTGTGGCGCGAGGAATAGTCCTAGACAGGTAGCGACGATGATGAGTCGAAGCCCCTGCGCGAGCACTGGGATGAAAGGCATTCTGAATTTAAAGAGCCGGTCCATAGCGTCAGTTACTGTTGTCCGGATCTTTCTGCGCGGGACTTGCCCTGGGAAGTTGCAATGGGTGAATCGGGATGCGGACCGCTGAGATAAGCGAGGACCCGGTCCTTCCAAACCGCGCCGAGCTGTTTGTCCTGCGAAATGCGCAACAACTCATCTCTACCTTTACGAGTATTCATGTGGGCCAGACTGTCCAAACAGGCTCTCCGCGTCTCATCATCTTCCGTTCTTAAGAAGATGGTTCCCGCGGCGCGTGTCGCCACCGACCCAACTTCCGATCCGTGGTCGGCAATGAACCGTAATGACCGGCGCACATCTTCGAGATTCCAAACAACTTCCACTCGCGGAGTGGACCTTGCTACCTGGCGCAGGAAACGAGTGTGATAAGCGATCCGGCGCGCAATTTCCAGGCGACTCTGATCCTCGGGCGTGGTTTTCTCCCGATGTGTATAGGCCCCAAAAGACAGAATATTGCCCAAGCGAAACAGAACCTGTTCCGCCTTGTTGTGTTTCAGCGGAACCAACTCCTCACGTCGATCACGATCAAGTCTTGCCGGTAGCCCGTCAGGTTTCAAGGCGAAACTCTTCAGAGCCTCATATTGCTCGTGTGCCAGTCTAGATTCGGCAGCCCGATCATTCTCAAATGGGTTGACGGAGACCTGCTCGAGGCGCACATCAATCTGCTGCTTAAGTTCCGGGTCAAGTGAGTTGTTGAGGGCGAGAAGCAGTTTTAATTGTGAATAGGTTCGGAGGCGGGACGGCTGATTGAGGTCGATCCCGCGTCTGGCGGTTGCGAAATCCAAAACAGTGCGGCCAAGAAAGTAAGCCATGCCGCCGACGCCTGAGAGCGACACGAAGTTACGCGTGACATCCTGCAACACGCGGCGCGACATCTCCCGCTTCTTGGGATTGAAGCTGTCGCGAAAATCCACCAGCAACATCGGAATTTTGGGATTGTCCAAACCGTAAAGTGCCAACGGAATCAGCTCCACTGGCTGCGCCCCGGGAGTGCCGGCGGCAACGACACGATTCTCGGAGTCGTAAAAGCGAGTTTCGACATAGCCCTCCCACTTGTGCAGACGATTATCGGAGCGCGGGTCCGAGATGTTCAGAAAGCGTGAGTCGTAAGGTGCTTCGCGTTTGGTTGCAAGCTCGTTCCTGGCGATCCATAACATCGCGTGCGTGGTGCTGCCGTCTGGCATCTCGAGCGGTTCAAAGACTAGAGACTCAGCTTCTGCACGTTGGCGCAACAATTCCCAGTTGTGTCCCCGTTCGTCACGCAGGGCAGTCACCTGTCGCTCGTAGTACCTTTGCAGGTAAAGATCATCAACCAATCCGCCAAACGTCTTATCAGTAAGCAGCAAGCGCGACTGAATGTCGCTCATCTCGGCTGCGGAGAACGCCGGAGCACCTCCGACCGCCTGGTAAAGAGATAGGACCGAAAGCGCGCGCACGACTTGCGACCTGCGATACTCGGAAAGATTGCGCCGGTAAGTATAAGTAGATGCCTTGATCGGCACGCCGTAGGAATCGAGCAGGAGGGTTTGCAAGGCAGTCCAGAAGATCTTTTGCCACACCTGTTTTTCAGGTGCAGAAAAATCCAGCACCGGTGGTGGTGGTTTACTGGATCCTGCTCGCTTGTTTCCGATGCGGGTATAAAAAAATGGGACTGCTCCCGCGAGCCGTTGGCCCAGGCCCGGACGCGTGTAGGTGAGTGGCCAGAGGTAACGAAGGCGATCATTTTCCGGATCAGAATCTCCAAGAGTGTCGCGGAGAATGCTTACAAGTGGCGTCCATTCGGGCTTGTTCGTACCTAAACCGTTCAAACGTGCGTGAATGGTGATCAATTCGGCTCCACCGCTGACGGGCAGTCGCTCCAGGCGAAATATCTCCGGTGAGGCGCTAAGAACTCCAGTCGGTTGTGTCTGGTTTTCCGGCTCAGAAACGGTTTGAGCGTGGGAAAGAAGCGCCGCGTTCGGCGAAATTAGGAAGAGGAAGGCAAGAACGACACAGCAGAGCCGACCGATATTTCGTAAACTGCTTCGAGCGTGAAGATTCATCTCCCTGAAATCGTTGACGACGGTCAAAGTGAAAACCTCCTTCCGATGTCGCAATCCCGCTGCACTGTTGCTTTACCGGTTTGGATTTTTGCTACTGTCAGAAACGCACATAGTTTCTCGGCAAACGTCATACCGGGACTCCATCGCCGGCCCGGTTACCCGAGAAGTTAGGAGAGTCTAAGGGGTAGTCTGGGGGGTACTGTCATTATTGACAGGAAGATTCGTAGAGAATGGAGCTGTACCTAACGGCTCGGAGCACCGGCGTGCGAGCCAGCCTGCTGATTGGCAACCTCACCGTCCTTCTTTTCGTTGGGAACAGGCGGTGTCCAGCCGGCGCGCCCGAGCAATCCAATTGCGTATTGAACCGGCACGGCGAAGTTTGAGGCCTGGTTCTCAGTGAAGATAGCGAAATTGACACCGATGACATGACCGGAAGGACCAAAAAGCGGCGCGCCTGATCCACCTTCGGCCGTACGCGCGTCGTAAGCAATGCGACGCACATCCAAATCGGTAATGCTGCCCTGGGTGGTTAGCGGTTGAATGCGGCGCTTCTCAGCGAGGTAACCCAAAAGCGCATCGAGCGAACCGTAGCGCTGTTGAATGTCGCGCGACTCAGCGTCATCAAGCAAAGCCAGCAGGCGATCCGGACCGGAAGGATAGCCCATCATCACTACCATCTTGCCAACTGCGACCTGGCCTTCATCTTCTTCCAGTGGCAGCACCGGGATCTCGGCCGGTACCTCCGCAATCTCAAGGGTGCAAACCGCGAGGTCGTCTCGTTGTCCGGCGACCTTAAACTTCAGAGGGATCGGTTGGTTGTGGTCGGGAAAGTAAGCATTAAGTTTTTTGAGACGCGGTTGGCCTCTGACGCTGCTGGTCAGACTCTGGGCCCGCTCGTCGGCGAGCCAAGGTTGCGCAATGTGGCGATTGGTCACGACGAAATTTCCGCCAACATAAAAACCAGTACCGACAAACTCAAACTCCGCGATTGAGGCCCGACCTTCGGGCGTCAATGTCTGACTCTCGCCGCTGCCCTGGATTGCCGACCCATTCTCGTTCATCTGGGCTTCCGGATAGCGCAAGGGCCGGCCCGTTCCCGCTTCAACGAAGTAAAAAGAACCGGCAATCAAACAAACGCCGCTGCCATAATCGCTCCGCAGTTTTACTGCGAGCGAAAGGCTGTCTCGAATCTCTTTGTTCGAGCGGCCCAGGTCGTTGAGTGTGTCGTTAGTTTTCGAAACCTGGTCCTTCATCGAGGTGAGTTGCGCGCGTTGGTCGTCGATCAGGCGACGGCTGCGCTGCATCTCTTTAAACATTGAGAAGCCGATATAGAGCACGCCACCAACGAGGGCAAGAGCAATGGCAAGCGTGATCAACTTGGTGCTGGGATTGATTTCACGAACAAGCTCGCGCGTAAACTCGCGTAAGAAGACTTTTGCGTCGTCGCGGCGGGCGGTAGCTGCGGATTCGATCGCCGCGGCTTCAATAAAGGGGGCAACGTGTGTTTCGCGGGCCGACTCAGGAATGACAGCGGGCAAAGAACGCAGTGGGAAGAACTGTAGCGAAAGAACGGAATCGGCAATATTCAGCTCGTCGCCGTCCTTTATATGTACGTCTCTCTCGAGCGGTTGGCCATTGAGATGGAGAGCTAAACCGGCATCAAATCCGACCACGCTGTAAGAACCATTTTTTAATGCTAGTTCCAACACGAGGCCGTCGCTTTCCGGACGCTTAGGCAGCGCCGAAGCTCGCAAACGCAGATCGCAATCATCGCAATTGCCGATGCGAATGCGGTCGCCGCTTAACACTTCAGTGTGTTTGTCGTCGCCTGAGGAAATGTGAATAACGAGGCCGGTTGCCATAAAACTGCGGATTCGCGCGCCGCCCTAATAGTAAGGTGGGCGCCCGCGTCAGACCGCTAGTTCCGATTGCGGTCTACTGAACGGTCGCCCTTCTAGCGCACATTCTACAATGTATTTTAAAACTGTAGCAAAGTAAGTTTCCGAGCTTGCCGATTGCCGATTGTCAATTTGCAGTTGTCCCCTAAGGGCTCAACCATTCGCTGGCCCCCGGATAGCTTTGTCTCAAAAGTAATGCGCCATCTATGAAGCCGAACCACGGAGGACTCTTGGAGCAGGTCGCTTCCGCTAATCACGCGTCGGAGTCTCCAAGTC
>JBAPXA010000350.1:0-9847 GCA_049283975.1 Pyrinomonadaceae bacterium
GCAGCAGGATATCTCTACCACCATTGGTGCTTTACCGAATCCGCTTTTTCTGCCGGTTAGTTTCCTAAGTATTGAAGACGACGCCTGCCCTTTTTGCGGCTTGCGTTGGACGGATTTTAAGTCGCAAAACATACAGTGGAACCACCGGTTAGCTGGATTAGAGATTAAATCCCAGACTAAAGAGAAAGCCACGGGACGAGTGTTTACCGATTTAGAGATGCCGGGAGGTGTTAAAGGAAAACGGGCGTTCAAAATCCACATACGGGTTGCGGGAACAACAGACGGCAAAACACGCCCGACTCAGATCGATCAGGTTGGTTGGGACGGGAAATCGCTTACCTCAATGAGTTTCAGTGACTTTATTTCTACGGCTTTGGGGGAATTCCCTCGCACAACCAAGTTAGAGGTCTTTGATGAGAAATCAACAATTCTGGTGAAGATGATTTATTCCCTAAAAACTCTGGAGCTGGACCAACCCTTAGAGAAGGACGCGTTCGCAATAAACTTTGACGAAGCTGGAAGGGTTTGGGACTCAGACAACAAGAAGTTGGTAAAAGAAAGCAAGCCCAAGTCACCGCTCCCATAACGCCTTTTATGCGTCACGTAAGTCTCATTGTACAAGTCGGGGGTGCTGCATTCGTGTTTTGTGTGTTGGTCTTAATTGGCAATTCTACCGTCCCGCGCCGGGTCACCGCTCAACAGCAATCCCCAACTCCTACACCAACGCCGACTTGCCAGTTCACAGGCGAAGAAATCAGCAGCACACTTGTCGGCCAATGTGACACGGGAGAGAGCCCTGTCTGTACCGATTGGATAGACAATGATTGTGACGGCAGCATCGACGCTCAGGATTCTGGCTGCGTCTGCACGACTCCGATCGTGATCGATACATTGGGGAATGGTTTTGATCTGACAAGTGTCGCGAACGGAGTATTGTTTGACATACAGAGTTCCGGTACGCCGATCCAACTCTCCTGGATTCAGAATGATGAAGCTTGGCTGGTCTTGGATCGGAATGGCAACGGCATGATCGACAATGGAACGGAGTTATTTGGCAACTTCACACCGCAGCCTGTTTCGGACGTCGCCAATGGCTTCCAAGCTCTTGCGGAGTTCGACAAACTTTCGCAAGGCGGCAATGGCGACGGCCGCCTTAGCGTCAACGATGTGATCTTCTCCTCACTACGTCTCTGGCAAGACATAAACCACAACGGGATTTCCGAGGCGGGCGAGCTGCATATCCTTTCCGCCAGTGGCCTGATGGTGATCGATCTCGAGTACAAGGAATCAGGACGAAGAGATCAGCATGGCAATTGGTTCCGATATCGAGCAAAGGTCAATGACAACTCGGGTTCGCATCTCGGGAGGTGGGCCTGGGACGTATTTCTACTTCATTGATCTGCATTGGCTAAGAGCTGAAAGTCGGCTTGCTCCGTCCTTATCTTTTGCCAATATCTGAACAGTGTTTTGCATCGCTGTCTTGACTACCTCAACTCAGGATCATATAAGGGACATTGCCTCTTCTTTGGCATCGCAAACGAATTCATCCAGCAAGTTCAATCATCTTCGACCAGGAGGGCCGCCAAACTTGTCAACACATGTTGAACCCGTGACTAACCACGCAGCAGAAGCGGAAACGAAAAATAATCTGTCCTCACTCGCGGATTTGGTGGCGGCTCTCGCAGCGCAGCAAAGCCTGCCCTCACTCGAACAGTTAGACTCGTGGCTGGCAAATTCAGCCATCGAACGCGAAGACTTGCTGCCCTACCTCGGCTTCAAGGAAGGAAACTACTGGCGCCATCGCGTTTTCCGCAACGACTTCGTGGAAATGCTGGTCTTATGTTGGCGACCCGGACAGCGCACCCCGATTCACGATCACAACGGCTCGCAAGGAGCGGTAATGGTTTATGAAGGTCTAATGTGGGAGACAACGTTCAACTTTGATTCCAAGTCCGGGCTTTCCTACAAGTCAGGACGCGAGTATGGTCCCGGTAAAGTTACCGATGCTGCCGTGCCCGACATTCATCAACTCGGGAATCCCGATGTCAGTGGTCAGGATTTGATCACCATTCACATCTACTCGCCGCCACTCGGCGTGCTCAAGACTTACAAAGTCGGCAGCCCCGACATCGATCTCTACACACCCAACGACTTTCCCAGTTAAGGTTTCTCGATTGCCGATTGGCGATTGGCGATTGCCGATTAGACATTGCCCACCCGTTTCCCGACATGTCGCGATACTGACTTCACTGAAACCGCGACACAGCTCGGACGCTACATGCCAGTTGGCAATTGGCAATTGGAAATCGGCATCGTTCACTCTCTTACAAACGTTGTCACTTCCAGGTCTCGACCATCCGTTGTGATGGTGATTGTTCCACTCTGACCCGTGGTCAAGACGTTCGCGCCTGCGGTGCGCCAGCGTTCAACGACTTCCCGATGCGGATGACCAAACATCGACTGTCGCCCCACAGAAATGATCGCTACTTTCGGATGCACGACCGCGACAAAACCGGCGGTCGAAGACGTGCGACTGCCATGATGCGCAACTTTGACGACATCCGCCGTTAGATTCTGGTGGGCTTCAGACAGCAGCGCAAGTTCCGCTTCGCTTTCGATATCCGCTAACAGCAAAATCCTCCGGCTACCATATTCAATTTGCAGTACGAGCGAATCGTCGTTCGCAGATCGCGCCTCTGGACTATCCGCGGGAGGCGGCCAAAGCACCGTGATGCGGACTGCACCAAAGCATAGAGAGTCCCCAGCGCCAACTAACCGCAACGGAATTCCCATTTGGTGGGCTGAAACTGCAAAAGCCGCGAACTCTCGATCATTTGCTGGTGTTCTGGCTACGAATGCCGCCCGAACTTTAAAATTTCTGACGACGTCGTTTAGTCCTTCAATGTGATCTGCATCTGCATGAGTCGCCATTACATAGTCGACTCGATCGAGACCGCGCCACCATAGGTACTCAGATACTACGGCCTCGCCAATTGAACGAGTATCCCGTTGGAAATCGTCTTTAGCCTCGCCTGTGGATTTCCTTTGCAAGAACGTGGGCCGGCCACCGCCGTCGACCAGCAGTGTCGTCCCATCCGGCATCGTCACCAAGGCCGCGTCACCCTGGCCAACATCGAGAAAGTCGACGCGTAGCTTGCCCTCAGTCTTTGCGGTACTGAAGGGATGAAACAAAACAATTGCGACCAGCAGCACCTGAACAAGCACCGTGACCCTGACGAACAACCACCAGCGCCGTTTAATCGTGGTGGAATGGGGACGCGCCAGGGGTTTCCAGCGTGGCAAAGTTAGCCCCAGGATTATTAGTGGGACAAAGAACGCTCCGTACACCGCCACCGCACAGCCTGAGTACTCCGGAAGGCGCACGGATGCCAGGCCCAGACTCGCAAAAGGATCAACGCTATGCACCATCAACCACTGCAATGAGTTGGTGAGCGCGACGAGCGGAGCCGCTGCACTCAAGCTGACCGCCCCGACCAGGAGCGCGCCTATCGCAGTGAAGATTAGCGCCGCCATGATTGCGCTTACTCCGATATTCAAAACGAGTGCGCAGATTGAAAGGCGATGAAAGTAAACGACCAGCAACGGCAACATTGTTATCTGGACGCAACCGGAGACCAGCATTGCCGCGAAGCCGTAACGAAGAAAGCCCTGCAGGTGAAAACGCTCGAGTCGCGCCGCCATCGGCGTCTTAAAGAGCTTGCAGCGGTAGTTAAGCTGCGCTACCTCACGATGCCATTTTCTCTCCGACCAAAACAATGCCTCACAAAAAACCCGCAGCCAACGGCGGCAATGCGGCGGATACGGAGTCGCACGGGTGGGACGCCACGATCCAATTTCTGACATTCGCTGTAATAACGGCCAGGCGAAGATCACAATCGCTGCTACCGAAAGGAACGTCAGTTGGAATGAAGGATCAAAGAGATCGCGCGCACGCCATGTCAACAAGACGAGTGCTGCCGCCCCAAGTGCATTCAATGAGGCCGCACGGCGGGACACCACGGGAGCAAAAGCTACGAAGGTAAACATCAAGGCTGCGCGCACCACTGACGCTTCGGCGCCAACCGCCACCGCATAACTCCACAAGACCGTGGCAGACAGCAGAAACTGGACCAGTTTATTTCTTGAAATGCGCCGCGCGACCAGGAAGATCAGACCGCCAATGAAACTGATATGGAGCCCGCTGATAACGAGAACATGAAAAGTTCCACCTTCGCGAAATCTTTCCCCGGCCGAGCGCGAAAGGAAGTATTGGTTTCCGAGGAGCGAGGCGTTTAGAACGCCGGCCGTCTCGGGAGCGAAGCGAGTCTTGATCGCTTCCTGTAATCGCTGCCGCCAATCGTAGAGCCACGCAAGTGGAAGCAACACCGGCTCGTCATCAAGTCGTTCGATCAACTGCGGGCTTTTCAAAATGCCAGTAGCCGCGAAGCCCTTGCGCTCCAGGTATTCGGTGAATGAAGTGCCGCCGGGATTACGAAATGTTTCGCCTCGTTTCAGCGTCGTAACGGCGCGGATGCGTGCCCCATAACGTAATTCGAGTCTCTCGAATTCAGTCTCCGCGGCATCCCCCGAAAGCGGCAACAACAATGAAACTATCCCGACGACGAGTTTTTCCTCCCCCCTCAAGGTTAACTTTTCGACGCGCAGCGTGAGATGGAGAGCCTCCGGCGCAGCTTCCGGTTGCCGTGCCAACACTCCAGTTAGTTCCACGGGCTCTCCGGCGCTGATCACTCCCTTATCAAGCAAGACGCTGAGGCTGTCGACGCCACGCGTTTGTAGTTCCACCGCCGCGACGGTCGCTCCCGCGAACGCGTATGCGAGGCAAACAAGGATGCTCGCGATGAGGGACCAGCCCCGCCAAACTACTGCCAGCGTGAAGAGCGAAAGGCCGGCGGCTAGGTAGATCAAAACTCGCGGTGAGTCAGGAAGGAATGAAGCGCCCACAATGCCAAGCATGAGAGACGCGGCAAGAATGATTAGGGGATGCGCTTGAAAGTTCTGCGAGGGTTTTGGCATGCCAGCTCGTGAGGGTGAGCTACTACTCTAATTGACGATTGACGATTGACGATTGACGATTGACGATTGCCGGTTTGTGGGTTCACTCCCGCACGTCAATCCTGGATCAAACGAACCACAGTTTCCACATGATGAGTTTGCGGAAACATGTCGAAGGCCTTAATCGAGTGCAGCTTGTATCCTGCGGCAATGAGTTTTTTCAAGTCGCGCGCGAGCGTGGCTGGATCACAAGACACGTAAGAGATCTGGCTAGGACGCACCGAGAGAGTTCCCTGAATATCTTTATTCTCAGCCCCAGTGCGCGGCGGGTCGAGTAGCAAGAAATCCACTTTGCCCAGAGAGGCTGCGTTCTCTTTCAACCAATCGCCGACGCGAGCAGTCGCGATACGTCCATTGGTCAGGTTTGCTGAGGTGAGATTCTCGCGGGCGAATTCTGTCGCGGTGCGGCTCGACTCGATGCCGACAACTCGCTGGAAGCGACGCGCGAGCGGGAGGGTGAACAAACCAACGCCGCAATAGAGATCAACTGCCAGGTCGCCAGTCGCAGCGCCGATTGCTTCCTCAATAATAGGTTCCAGCAATTCATGATTTATCTGAAAGAACCCCGCGGCGCTGAAGCGATAAGTGTCGCCCGCAACCGCGCGGCTGACAACAGTGGTTTCAAGCTCGCCAGCGTCTGATGACACTGATACCGCTTCATCGCCCGCCACCGCTTCGATGTTCTTTCCAAAAATTTTCTCTTGCGAAAGTTGCTGGCGTACACCTGCGAGCGTTGTTTGCAGCTCAGGTGTCAGCACCGCACAGAACTCGACGTCACAAACTCGATTGGAGCCGCGCTCGAAATAGCCTAACTGGCGCGACACCTGATCGACTTGCCAGTTGGCGCGCGCCCGATAATGCCACTCGTCTGGCGAAGCGTGGATATCGATCTCCGGGACCGGATCAAAACCGCCGAGACGATGAAGACAGTCGCGAATCATCTCGACCTTCGTTTGCAGTTGGGTTTCGTAGTTAAGCTGTTGGAAGTCGCAGCCGCCACAGCGACCAAAGTAAGGACAAGGCGGTTCGATGCGAGCAGTCCCGGGGGCAATGATTTCCTTTATAACGGCGAAAGCTATCTTGCCCTTGGTGCGTTCGATGACAACGCGGACTAGATCGCCCGGCGCTGCGAGATGGACGAAGAGGGTTAGACCATCAGCATGCGCCAGGCCAACGCCTCCAGGAAGGATGCGTTCAATCTTTACCTCGATCGTATCTCCAGCCTGCGACATGACTTTATTTGTACTTGGTGCTTTGTACTTTGAACTTTGTTTTTTATAACGTTTTTAGAAAGGTCAAGCTAATCGAAGCAGTCGAGACTTGAGGGCGAACAAAGTACAAAGCACAAAGATCAAAGCACATTCTTATAGATAAAACAGACTAAGCCTTGGCAAGCCAGCATCTCCCCGCAATCGTTTCAACAGCAGATTATTAAATGTCTGTTCGTAAACAGCTTTTTCCATGTGACTGCGATACGGTCGCAACTGCTCCTTTATTTCAGTTTGCGCTGCCGATAACTGCTCTTGAGAAACCGCTGACATCAGAGAATCGCTCAACATTCGTTCCAATCCCGTTAGCGAAATTTCAAGTTGTCGCGCATCGGGAACAGCAACCGTCGCGAAGTCGCTTTCCAAAGCCCCGAGCAGATGAACAACGCGACTAATTGTTTCCGCCAGCTCACCTTCGTTTAGGCCTTTCGCAACTGTCTGCAACGCCTGGCGGCCACGTTGCATGTGTGCGAGGACCGCCTGACGCGGAAATGGTAGCCCTTCCTCCTTGCTCGCCGATTCACTTCCCTCTTCAGTAGTCGCACCGACGCGCGATTCCAACCACTCGGCATATTGCGCCTCGATCTCTTCCTGGCAATAAAGGAGCGACTTAACAGTTCGCTTGCGTGGCTTTGCTTCCCAGGAATCAAAAGACTTCTCGATTCCACGAAGCACAATGTGCAAAGGAACGTTAAGTTCCTTCCAGCGCTCGATCAGCGCCCAATCCATCGGGCTCAGCATCAGATGCTTGCCACGGCGCCGCACGAAAGCGTCTTCGATTTCGGTGAAGTAGTTGAAATAATTCAAGCTGGAAGTTTCAGGTTTCAGGTTTCAGGGTTCAGGGTTTGAATGTGTGCTTGAAGTTTAGAGGCCTGATCGATTAAGGGCACGGAAATGCCGTGCCCTCATTTGTATTGAGCCACGCGCAACCGCAGCCGGGACTGATCTCACTTCAACGTCCCGCCTCGCAGTTAATTGGCAAATGAGAAATGAAAAATGACATATGGAAAATGTCTTTTTTCCTCACCACACCTGACACCGTTTATCCACCGGCCGCACCATCTTGTCACCCAGTTTGCAGTTGAAGGCTTCAGCAAACTGCGGCATGTTGGAGACCGGACCGTTCACGCGAAAGCGACCAAGCGGGTGCGGGTCGGTGAGGATTTGTTGCCGAATTGCTTCCGGCCTTTGGTTCCTGCCCCAGACTTGCGCCCAACCGAGGAAGAAACGTTGTTCCGGAGTGAAGCCATCAATGTTAGCCGGACGTGGTTTACCTTCGAGTGATTTTTGGAAAGCAAGCCAGGCGATCTTCAGACCGCCAAGGTCACCAATCGATTCGCCTAGCACGAGTTTGCCGTTCTGGTTCATGCTTACTTCCTCGGCACGAAATGCAGAGAACTGCTCCTCAACACACCCCGCGCGTTGTAAATAATTCTTCGCGTCTGCAGCGGTCCACCAGTCAGCCATGTTTCCCTTCATATCGAATTTGCGTCCCTGATCGTCGAAGCCGTGAGACATCTCATGACCAATCACGCCGCCAATGGCTCCATAGTTAACCGCATCGTCGGCGCTGAGATCGAAATACGGTGGCTGCAAAATTCCAGCGGGGAAAACGATCTCCGCCATCAAGGCGTTGTAGTAGGCATTGACGGTAGGCGGCGTCATGCCCCACTCCGTGCGATCGACCGGTTGTCCCATCTTGGCCAAGTTGCGCTGAACTTCGAAACGGCCCGAGCGCAGCAAATTGTCGGCAAAAGAATTCCGATCGATCTTGAGCGAGGAATAGTCGCGCCACTTATCGGGA
Organism: Pyrinomonadaceae bacterium; assembly: GCA_049283975.1. Taxonomy (GTDB): domain Bacteria; phylum Acidobacteriota; class Blastocatellia; order Pyrinomonadales; family Pyrinomonadaceae; genus PSRF01. The sequence goes on from JBAPXA010000350.1 coordinate 8,146, forward strand.
TAACCAATCTTCACTGCAAAGGACTCCAGCTTCGCAATGGCCTGCTTTTGCGTGGGCTCGCTCATCCAGTCGAGCGTCTTGATGTCGTCACGCAGGGCGGCGGTCAGATTGTTGACCAGCTCTTTCATCCGCGCTTTCGCTTCCGGTGGAAAAGCCTTCTTCACATAAACCTGACCCAGCAACTCACCCAGGGAACCATCGGTAGCCACCACGCAACGACGCCAGCGCGGCAGCAATTCCTTCGTGCCGTTTAAGGTCTTGCCGTAGAAATTGAAGTTCTCGTTGACGAAATTCGAGGAGAGAGCATTAGCGGCGTCGTGCACGAGGTGCCAACGCAAATAAGTCTTCCAATCGTCGACCGAAATAGTGCCGAGCATGGCGTTCAACCCCTTGAAGAAGACCGGGTGCGCCATGTTGACGTCAGTAAACTTGGGCGCGTTGAGGGCTTTTAGGTAAGCGTTCCAATTGAAGTCCGGCGTAACCGTTTGCAGTTCGGTCACTGTCATCTTGTTGTATTGCTTGCTGAGATCGCGTCGGGCGACGCGGTCAAGCGAGTTCTTCGCCAGCTCAGTTTCAATCTTCATCACCACCTGGGCTTCAGTGTCGGCTTTGGCGGCATCGTCGCCGAGCAGCTTGAACATGTTGGCTACGTGTGTCACGTAGGCGTCGCGAATGGTCTTCGACTTTTCATCGTCTTTGAGATAGAAGTCGCGATCGGGAAGTCCCAATCCGCCCTGTCCCGCTCTCGCATTAACAACTGAACTATCCTTAAAGTCCTGAGCTGCGCCAAAACTAAAAAGCGTGCGCACACTGAGATCGTGTAAGCGACCTACTGTCGCGGGCAGCTCCTTGACACTCTTCAGCTTATTGATTGCGGCGAGCTCAGCAGCGATTGGCTTGGCGCCGGCTGCTTCAATGCGCGGCTCGTCCATACAGCTGGCATAAAAAGCGCCGGTCTTCTGTTCGAGGCTGTCTTTGGGAGCTGCTGTGTTTTTGGCGGCTGCTTCGAGAATCTCGCGCAGCACGCCAATATTCTTTTCGCGCAAGCTGCTGGTGGTGCCCCAGGCGGGGAATGCCGCGGGAATTTCGTTTTTCGCCAGCCAACCACCGTTGGCGTACATATAAAAATCCTCGCACGCGTTACAGGTGTTGCACATGTTCGCGGGATCGATGCCGCGACTGGTTGATTGCGCGAGCGCAACTGCTCCGAGTAGCGCAGTAAAGATTAGGATTGTGATTGGAAGGTAAAATCGAGTACGCATGAAATCTCCTTTCAACAATTGGAATCGGGACTTTGTAATATCAACCGCCAAGTCACCAAACAACCTCGATACAGTTTGGGAGGCGTAGGGACGCCGGTACGGTACGGGAGAGGTAGCGACCGCATTCAGATGAATAACCCTTCAAGCTTTCGACCTATTGGCCGGTTTGCACCAAGTTTTTTAGCAAGGACACCAGTGTCGTTTGAATGCGGTCGCTACCGCTCCCGTACTGTACCGAGTGGCCGCAAGATGAAAGTGTCGCTATCGCTGCCGTACTGTACCCCAGCGATTTGGTTTTCTCTCTGCGTCCTTGGCCCTCTTGGCGACTTCATTTCAGCTTAAGACACTGGGCGACTTGGGGCTTAGGATTCACTTTCGAGTCCGTTCGTAAATCAACCTGAGCCCGTCGAGCGTTAGCGTGTCGTCAACCTCTTCAATGT
>JBAPXA010000351.1:0-5709 GCA_049283975.1 Pyrinomonadaceae bacterium
GGTATGGAGGTTTACGGCGACACTGAAAGGCGGCAGCGAGATCGTTACTTTTTTGTTGCCGCGAACCGCTGAGGTTAAGTGGAAAGTGGCTGAAATTGAGACGAGCCGAGGGCGGGCATTTGAAGTCTCGGTGGGAAAAACTCGCGATCTTGTTATGATTCGCGGCGGTGAATGGGTTTGGCAGAGATTTATAGAGGATCAGTTGCAGGAGACCGTTTCGCTACAACCAGAAACAAATGTGCGGCATTAACGGAATAGCTCTTTCGCGGCAATCGGGACGTACGCTTTCGCGTGACGTGCTAACTCAGATGCGCGACATCATCACCTACCGTGGGCCCGACGACGAAGGATTGTTTATCGAGGGGAACGTCGGGCTCGGTCATCGTCGTCTGAGTATCGTTGACGTAGCTGCGGGCCATCAGCCAATGACGAACGAAGACGGCTCGCTTCATATCACTTACAACGGTGAAATCTATAATCACGCAGATTTCCGCTCGAGCTTGGAAGCGCGTGGTCATGTTTACCAGACGCATTGTGATACCGAAACTATCTTGCACCTCTACGAGGAGTATGGGGAGGCATGTGTCAATCATCTTCGGGGCATGTTTGCTTTCGCTATTTGGGATCGGCGGAAGCACCAGATTTTCATTGCGCGCGATCGGCTTGGAGTGAAGCCACTCTACTATGTCCACACAGATGACGGTTCTTTGTACTTCGGTTCTGAGATTAAGACTCTGATTGAAGCCGGTGCGGTGAAACCTCAAATCAACTTTTCTGCGTTACCAGACTATCTTGCTAATCATTCGACGTCAGGCGACGAAACTCTCTTCGCTGGCGTGAAACGGTTGTTGCCTGGTCACACTCTCGTCTGGTCTGATGGAAAGATTCGGATAGATCGATACTGGGATGTCAGTTTTGCGAAGCCAACTGACGACAAACGCAACGAAGAAGACTATATCGCTGAATGGCGAGCCTTATTTGAAACATCGGTTAAGTTGCGCCTCATGGCAGACGTGCCGCTCGGGATGTTCCTCTCGGGTGGCATCGATTCTTCGGCTATAGCGGGCGTCATGAGCCGGATGGTGGATGAACCCATCAAAACGTTCTCAGTTGCTTTTGCCGAACGCGAGGCTAACGAACTTGAGTATGCTCGACTGGTGGCGCGAGCCTTTAAGACGGATCATCACGAAGTAGTCGTAAGTCCCGAGGACTTTTTCAAAGTGCTACCGAAGCTCGTATGGCACGAAGATGAGCCTTTGGCTCACCCTTCGAGCGTGGCATTGTACTTTGTCTCTCGGTTGGCCTCACAGCAAGTGAAAGTAGTGCTCACGGGTGAGGGTAGCGATGAATTACTCGCTGGTTACGGGAGGTACCGGAAGACAGTTTTGAATCTGGCGCTCGGCGCCCGTTATCAAAATGTCACGACCGCTGGCATTCGGAAAGCGATTCAAAGCGGGATCGAAGTCATGCCCTCGGGTTCTAAGCTGAAGCAGAAGCTCTCTCGCTCCTTCTTGTCGCTGCAACCGGATATTGAAAGCATTTATTTCGACAACTTCGCAGTGTTCCCTCGTTCAATGCAGAGTCGGTTGCTAACTGAGCAAGCTGGTGAGCAAATCGGTCATTGCGATCCTTATATCGGAGTGCGCGCGTTGCTTTCACAAACTGATGCAACGTCGCTGTTGGACCGTTTACTTTATGCCGATATAAAAACTTATCTGCACGAATTGCTTATGAAACAAGACCAGATGAGTATGGCAACATCGATCGAGAGCCGCGTACCTTTTCTCGATCATAAGCTCGTCGAATTTACGTCGCGGCTTCCTGAACGCCTGAAACTGCGTGGCTGGACAACAAAATACATTTTGCGAGAGAGTATGAAAAGCATTCTTCCGGAAACGATACTGTCGCGTCCGAAGATGGGCTTTCCTGTTCCAATTGGCAGTTGGTTTCGTGGCGCCTACGCCGGGGTGGTTGATGAATACATTTTGAGTGACCGCGCGAGCTCTCGTGGTATTTTCAATGTCGATTTCGTTAAAGACCTCGTCAAGCGACATCAGGTCGGCGGCGAAAATCATTCTGAACGGCTTTGGGCACTGGTCAATTTTGAAATCTGGATGCGGCAATTCTTTGATGGCGAGAATTCCTACGACTCAAGGTGTTTGGAACCTGAACTAGTCCACGCCACTTAGCAGAATAAAACCAGATTAGAGTTCAGCACTGCAGGTTTCTTGGACATAGTTTGGCTAAAAACTGAACTGCTTCATCCGGTCGACAAGGGCGGAAAGATTCGCAGTTACAACATGCTCAAAGAGTTGAAACGTAGCTGCCACATAACCTACCTGACACTCGATGATGGAACTGCTGACGCGAACGCGAGAGACCTAGCGACTGAGTATTGCCACGAGCTCATCTGCATTCCTCACCGACGCCGGGAGAAATTCACCGCGGGTTTTTACTTTGAGTTAATGGTCAATCTCACGTCCCCCTTACCTTACGCAATCAAAAAGTATGAATCACAGGCAATGCGGCGGGAGATTATGACTCGAGTAGCTGACCGCCGCTTCGACGTTCTCGTGTGCGATTTCTTGGCGCCTGCGGTGAACGTGCCTTTCGGGCTTAACTGCGCTTCAGTATTGTTTCAACACAATGTCGAGGCAATGATCTGGAAGCGTCACTACGAAGTCCAAACGAATGCCGCAAAGAAGGCGTATCTTTTTCGGCAGTGGCAAAAGATGCGAGCCTTCGAAGCTAAAATGTGTCCGCGGTTTGACTCTGTGATTGCGGTGTCGCGCGGAGATCGAGAAATGATGCAGCAGGAGTATGGGGTCGAAAGCGTTTACGATGTGCCAACTGGTGTGGACGTGGCTTTCTTTCTACCGACCGGCCGGAGAAAACGTCAACCGTATAATCTTGTGTTTACCGGTTCTATGGACTGGCTGCCAAACGAAGACGCTATACGTTACTTCACGGAACAAATCATGCCACGAATTAAACAGGGAATTCCTGGTGTCACTCTCACAGTGGTTGGTCGAGATCCGTACCCCACCCTCGTGGAATTGAGTAAGCGTGATCCGTCGATCATCGTTACCGGCCGTGTTGACGACGTTAGACCCTTCATAGAAGAGGCCGCAGTATACATAGTCCCCATGCGCATAGGTGGCGGGACACGGTTGAAGATCTATGAAGCGATGGCGATGGAGAAACCCATTGTCTCGACCTCTATCGGCGCCGAAGGCTTACCAGTCGTCACGGGGCAGGACATTCTCCTGGCGGATACTCCTGAATCGTTCGCTGAGGCTGTAATTAAGCTGCTGCGCGAGGAAAGTTTCGCCGCTGAGATGGGACAACGAGCGGCAGCAAAAGTCAGAGAGAAGTTCGGATGGGATTCAGTGGCTGAGAGCTTTGCCGCAATTTGTGAACGCGCCCGGAGTTTTAACCCGCGGATTGCACAGAGGAACACGGATCAGACGGGGAGAACATATTGCCAGTGAAATTAAGTGTTTTTGGTTTGGGCTATGTTGGTTGCGTGTCAGCAGCATGTTTTGCCGACGACGGAAATCTCGTTACCGGCGTCGACGTCAACCCAACCAAAGTTGAAATCATAAATGCCGGTAAGACTCCGATCATCGAGGACGGCATTAACGAATTGATCGGTAAAGTCGTCAAGTCAGGGCGACTCGTGGCGACAACCGATTCTGCGCGAGCCGTCCGCGATTCAGATCTGTCGCTGGTATGTGTCGGCACGCCGAGCAATCAAAATGGCAGCCTGCATCTGCGTCATGTGGAGCAGGTTTGCCGCGAAATAGGGTCGGCACTAAAGACAAAGACCCAGCGCCACGTTATTGTGATTCGTAGCACAATGCTCCCAGGAACTGTGCAGAACACGGTGGTGCCTATACTCGAAGAGACGTCGGGAAAGAAAGCAATAACGGATTTTGGTATTTGCATCAATCCGGAGTTCCTCCGCGAAGGTTCATCACTGAAGGACTTTTACGCCCCACCTTTCACGCTCATTGGTGCCGACGATGAACAAACGACAAGTGCTGTACGGGGCCTCTATGCAAAAATCAACGCACCCGTGTTTGTCACATCGTTAAAGACGGCGGAGATGGTTAAGTACGTTTGCAATTGCTTCCATGCGCTCAAGGTCAGCTTCGCTAATGAAATCGGAAACATCTGCAAGGCGTTGCAGATCGATAGCCATGAAGTAATGCATGTATTTTGCCAGGACACGAAACTCAATCTTTCTCCCTACTACCTGAAGCCCGGTTTCGCATTTGGTGGATCTTGCCTGCCCAAGGATTTACGCGCGATTAACTACAAGGCAAAGGAACTCGACGTGGAAGTTCCGGTGCTTTCTGCGATCCTGCCAAGCAACCGACTCCAGGTTGAGCGAGCTGTTGATATGGTTCGGCTGACAGGCAAAACCCGTGTGGGAGTTTTGGGATTCAGCTTTAAAGCAGGAACTGATGACCTCCGTGAATCGCCGATGGTGACCTTGATTGAAACGTTGATTGGTAAGGGATTTGAACTAGCAATTTACGATCGCGTCGTTTCGTTGGCGAGATTAGTCGGAGCCAACAAAGAGTACATCGAGCGCGAGATACCTCATATTTCGAAATTGATGCGAGACACTATTGATGGAGTTTTAACAGACTCCGAGGTAGTCATTATCGGCAATCAGGCTGAAGAATTCAGGGGCGTCGCGGAACTACTGCGAAAGGATCAGCAACTGATTGACCTTGTGCATCTGTTTGATCGCACCTCGAATGAAAACTATCAGGGTATCTGCTGGTAAGAGTTTCGTAGCTCGCCCAGGCTGATAGGTCTGCGCCAAATGTACAAATCAGAACAGTCGGTGAACAGTGACCCTTCAACTCCGCGCCTGCCCCTAAGAGTCGGTCTGCTGATCGATTCTTTTGTTCAACGTAGATGGATCCACAAAATAATTGACGAAATCCAGTTATCGGGTATCGCCGAAATCGCAGTAGTAATCAAAAATGAAGCAAAGACTCCTAAGCAAGGCAGACTAGGAAGTTATTGGCGAAATCGAAAATATCTGCTGTATACGCTTTATGGAAAAATCGACGACCTCAGAGTCAAAGTTAATCCGGATGCATTCGAGCCAGTTGACATAAAGGCTTTGATTTCTGACTGCCCGGTCATAGATGTCATGCCCGAGATGAAGGTTTACTCTGACTGGTTTCCTGAAGAGACTCTAGGCCAGATTCGCGACCTTGATCTCGACGTGGCTTTATGTTTCGGGTTTCGAATACTCAAAGGTGACGCTCTCAAGATCGCTCGCCATGGGGTCTGGTCCTTTCACCACGGTGACAACTTGATAAATCGCGGTGGTCCAGCCGGGTTTTGGGAGGTCATGGATGGGATTCCGATCACCGGATCAGTACTTCAGATTCTCACCGAGGATCTTGACAACGGCCGAGTCATCTATCGCTCGTGGTCGCCGACGTGCGACCGGTTCTCGGTGAAGGCGAACCGCAACAACTTGTATTGGAAATCGTCTGCGTTCGTGATGCGCAAGTTGAGAGACCTTGCCGATGGCCTCCCGCTTTGTACACCAGAAAATCGCCTGTACCGTCCGTACTCGAACAAGTTGTTCCGTATGCCGACAAACGGGGAGATGTTTTCCAGACTCTTTCGGTTGGGGATGCAGTATTTGGTCAGCAAGTTTCAGAGTGCGCTAAACAC
>JBAPXA010000352.1:0-8133 GCA_049283975.1 Pyrinomonadaceae bacterium
GGGGGTGCTGAATGAGGTCAAAACGAAGAATTTTCCATATCTCATTTTCCATTTTTCATTTTTCATTGGAAGCAGAAACCGCCAGACGAATTAACCGCCAAGCCGCCAAGGACCGCAAAGGACACCAAGGGGAAAACTACGAGCTTAGTACTTTGTTCTTAGTACTTTGTTTGAAGTAGTTCACCGCTTTCCATATGCCTCTCAGTATCAAAGTTCAAAGAACCAAGTTCAAAGTTCGATTTATCTTCTCGGCGTCCTTTGCCGTCCTTGGCGGCTTGGCGGTTTCAGTCACCAATGAAAATGAGAAATGAAAAATGATATATGGAAATGGTTGTTAAGGACTTGAATGGCTGTCATCGTCGAATCTTTAAGGTATCCTTCTCTTATGAAGACCCTGGGGCTCATCGGCGGCATCGGTCCGGAGTCGACCATCGAATACTATCGTCTGATTATTGCCGCTTATCGCGAGCAGAATCCGAAACGCGCTTATCCTGCATTTATTGTCAACAGCATCAACCTGCAGCTGTATCTCGACTGGATTAATGCCAAAGAGCTGGAACAGTTCGCGGACGGACTGGTTAAAGAAATCGAGGTGCTGGAGCGGGCCGGTGCTGATTTTGGTGCCCTGGCTTCAAATACGCCGCACATTGTTTTTGACGAGTTGCAGCGCCGTTCCGGCTTACCCTTGGTCAGCATAGTCGAAGCGACATGCGCGCGGGTGCAACAGTTTGGTCTCAAGAAGATCGGCCTGTTCGGAACGCGCTTCACGATGCAGGGCCGGTTTTACCTGGACGTATTCTCGCGAGACGGCATTGAGCTAATTACTCCTAATGACGAAGAACAGGACTTCATCCATGAAAAGTACATGGGTGAATTACTGAACGACATCTTTTTGCCCGAGACCCGCGAACAGATGCTTAGAATCGCCGCCGAGCTGCGGCAGCGATCTGGCATTGAGGGCATCATTCTCGGTGGCACTGAATTGCCGCTGCTGCTGAGTCCGGAAACCTTTACGGACGGCCAGTACAATGGAATTCGTTTCTTCGATACGACGCGGATACACGTCGATCGACTCGTTCAGGAGATGCTAAGTTAAGTATCAATCAACGGTTGGCATCCAGCGGATGCCTTCTCGAATCCAACCGCTTAAACCTGAAACCTGAAAGCTGGGACCTGAGACTAATGTCATGACCACGGCAATATTAATAACCTCGATTATGCTCTTGATTGGCTTCACCTTCGCTTGCAGCACGGCGGACGCGTCGTCGACGCCGCTTCCGGATCCGGAAGTTGATGCCCCACTGGCGAAAGTCAAAGGCGAACAGCAGGCGGTACTCGCGGGCGGTTGCTTCTGGGGAATCGAAGCTGTCTTCGAACACGTGAAAGGGGTCAGCGACGCGAAGTCGGGGTATGCAGGTGGAGACGCCGCCTCGGCCGATTATCGGAAGGTTAGTTCGGGTACGACCGGCCATGCTGAATCAGTGCTTGTAGTTTATGACCCGTCGCAAGTCACCTATGGTCAACTGCTGAAGGTGTTCTTTTCAGTGGCCCACAATCCGACGGAGCTGAACCGCCAGGGACCTGATCGGGGGACGCAGTATCGCTCGGCAATCTTCTACGCCAACGAAGAACAGAAACGCATTGCTGAGGCATACATCAAGCAACTTGATCGGATAAAGGTTTTCAACCAGCCCATCGTCACCCAGGTGGCACCCCTCGAAGCATTCCATGATGCCGAGGCTTATCACCAGGACTACCTGGCTCAGCATCCCGATGAGCCTTACATCGTTATCAACGACATGCCGAAAGTAGAAAATCTGCGCAAACAGCTGCCGGAACTATTCAAAGAGAAATAATTTCATTCTCACCGAGCTGAAGCTCGGTGAGAATGAGACTGCTCCGCCGGTTTTTGACTCACTGCTTCATTGGAACGTAGCTGAACGACTGACCCTTCGTTCCTTCGCCGGCATCGATGTTGGCGACAAGGCCCGCCGCGGTTTTTCTGTAAATGATCCGTTTGGGAAAATCATGCGCGGGATTTTCGAACACGGCTCCGCTTGTTGTCACGCTCGTTAGTTTGAATTCAGTTCCAGGGCAGCGTCCTTTAGGGTGAGCAACGTAATAGATCCCATCCGATCGTTGTTCCAATCGCAAGTACTCAAACTCAAGAGTTCGAATCCCAATTACGGTGCGACTCATACCGAGCATCGAGCCTCCGGTCGGTTGTGTCCAATATTCTTCAATTTGAGCGCGTCCACCCGGCGCCGTCTGCCAATCGCCGGACATCCAGCCAAGTTCGGAAATTGTATGCAACGTAGATGGGGACGGAGTAGCGGGTTTCTGAGCACTCAGATGCACCTTGAACACAGTTGTCAGAGCGATCGCGACCAGCACCCTCGTTAGTTTGGTTGTTCTCATAATTTTCATTCGTTGGAAGTACAGTAGGAAATGTTTACGTGCGCGCAGGATTCTAAGACCGGTTCACTCTAACGTATTGGAAAAATGCGACACCTTGTAAAAAACTAACATCAAATCGAGCGATGCTTACGAGTGAAAGCTTCGGTCAATCCACTACTCTGGGACAGGAGCACCGCGGGGGTCTGATGAGCAAACTGCTGAAAATCTCTGATCAGATGCGCCTGATCGTAGTAGCCGCAATCGATCGCGAGGTCCGCCCAGCCTGCTGAATGTTCTGCTACCGCGCGAAACACCTGTTGGAAGCGAAGAATGCGGCAGAACAACTTTGGTCCCAGCCCGACCTCTCCCAGGAAACGTCTTTCCAATTGGCGCGCACTGATACCTGCGGAATCGGCTAAGCGCTCAATGGTTATGCGACCACTAACCCGAACAGCATTCGCTATGAGTTCCGACAATCGTTGGTCACCGGCGAAAGCCTGCGCTCGGCGAGTAAGACAGCGTTCTATTGCGTTGATCCGCTCGGCCGAGGCGGCTGAGCTGGTGAGCGTATCGCGCAACTCCTTTTCAAGAGCGCTGGCCAGTCCCCCGACTTCTACGATCCGATTTGTTAATTCATGTAGAGGTTGCTCAAAGAACGGCACAGTGCCACCGGGATGGAAACGAATCCCGATCAAGTCTACATACCCGGTTGGCGCAATCAGGACAGGGCGTGTCATCTGGCCCACCACAAAAAGGTCCGGCTGTCTAACTTGTTTACCGCTCTCCTGGATCTCACGAAACGGAGCACCAGAATTAAGAATTAGTTCCACACAGCCGTCCGGAAGAATCGATTCCTGAGCGACGTACGGATCACCGGCTTCACTTGTGAGCGTCCAGAAACACTCGACAAAAGTTTGCAGCTCAAGTTGCGGTTTGATTTCGCGATAGTGCATGGATCTTGGTTCGCAAAGGAGGATACCCGAGGAACAACCCCTTACAAAAACAATTCAACTGTAGCCTGTTTCTCCGGTGAGCAAGGGGCCCTGCCCCCGCTCACAGCCATAACCCATTTTTCGCGTCTACAGCGAACAAGTTGCCGTATTCCAAAGCCAGCCCTCTTTTTGGAGCAGTGCGCTGGCGATTGGCCCGCGGAGCCAAGCCCCCTTCCCCACCTGAGAGATTACGAAAGCTGACCTACAACGTCCCAGTTGGCAATTGGCAATGGGCAATTGGCCATCAAGATGGATGTTACAATCGCGCGCAACATGGACTGGACCTGCTTACCAAAAATCGAGGCAACCAGGATCACCCTGCGTCGGATTTCAATCGCTGATGTTGATGCGCTTTTTGAGGTGTTCTCAAATGTTGAAGTGATGCGGTACTGGAGCACGCCCCCACTTGCGGATCGCGATGCGGCGGTGGCCTTGGTTAATGAAATCCACGACAGCTTTGAGCGCCAGCTGATGTTGAAGTGGGGGGTGGCGAAGCGCGCGGACGATTCGCTCATCGGAACCACCACGCTGTACAACCTCGATTTTTCTAATCGCCGGGCCGAGCTGGGTTATGCCTTAGGACGCGCCCATTGGGGCCAGGGGTATATGCAGGAAGCGCTCCAGGCATTGCTTGGTTACGCGTTTGAAACCCTCGACCTGCGTCGCCTTGAAGCCGACGTCGATCCGCGTAACAAAGCTTCGATGCAAACTCTCGAGCGGCTCGGCTTTCAACAAGAAGGATTTTTGCGAGAACGCTGGGAAGTTGCCGGAGAAATTCAGGATGCGTTCTTTTACGGCTTGCTACGTTCGGAGTGGAAGCGAAACGGTGCTGTGATTTGACGAGCGCCGGTTGGACTGGTTCCCGTCAGGAGGTGGGCTTGCCCCGCTTCGATGAATACGAGATTCATAGCGGACGACGTTTCAATTTGTAGATCGCTTTCACTGACGAAATAACTGTCCCCGGTTTTTCACCCATAGAAATGGTCTCTCCAAGCTTGCGCGCATCCTCGCGTGCGAGTGCGAGAGCGCGCCTCAGAAACAAACGAATCTGCGGACGTGTCAGGTCGGCTTTGCTCTTCAGCGAGAGGTGGCGAATCCTTTTGCCCGTTCCCAAGAGCTCGTCTTCGGGATCTTCAAGTAACGCGCCCTGGTTGAAGCCGAGATTGACGCCGCGCGCATAAACAGCGATGTGACAAACGCCATCGCGAAGGCGGTCGCTGGAGCCGTAACCAATTGCGACCGCGCTGTAAGCGTCATAGATGTTTTCATGACAGGGCGCGAGTTCGTCGATCACAATCAGGCGAAGATCCAATGCCAGTTTCTGAATCGCACGCTCGTATGGCTTGAGAAACTTGATCAGTTCAGCAGGAGGTTTGTTCGGCATGATCTCGGAGCGCGGGCAAGCCGCCCTTCCGGGACAGGAGACATGCCAGCTCTCTAACTAATCACTCAAAGTTGATTCAAGACACTTAGTACCAATTCTGAATCAGCAAGATCCGGTATAAACGCATCAGGATCGCATTCGAGCAAATCTTTTGTGCGGTAGAGCCGCCCAGTACCGACGGCGAGCGAGCGGGCGCCGAAGTGTTTAGCACACGCGATGTCGTTCGGCGTATCGCCGATGACGATGAATTGCTGTGGTTCGAACTCGACGCCGAGGTATTGCCTGATTCGCTCTGCCGCAAGCTCCGGTAGATCACTGCGATTGTGCGACTCGTCGCCGAAAGCGCCCGGCAAATCGAAGAACTCTGACAAGCCCATCAGCTCCATCTTTAAATAAGCAGCCAGTTCGATGTTGCCGGTTAGCAGTGCGGAGCGGTAACGAGGTTGTGCGGAGATCGCTTGCAGTGTTTCGCGGACGCCGGGCAACAGCTCAAAAAACTCATCACCGTTTCCCGTAGCGCGTTTCATCTCCTCCATGTAGCGCTCGCGCAGGTGATCGATTCGCTCCCGCACGTCCTCGTGGGTGAAGCCTTCATCACGGAGAGCCTCGGTGACGAGCTGTAGATCTGTCATCCCGGAGACTTGCATCTCGGCCAGCCTTCCTGAAGTGCCAAACACCTGTTCGAGCATGGGAATGGTGTAGTCCTTGAACGCGCCGGTGCGCGCGGATCGCATCAAGGTGCCGTCGATGTCCCAGAGCAAGATTCGAGATGGGGAGACGCTGGGAGGGGGAGACGCGGAGACCCGGGGAGCGGGCGACGCGGAGATTTCGGTCGACTCTGGCTCGTTCTTTTCGAGGTCTTTTCTATCCAATCTTGTCTCTGTCTCCCTGTCCCCCTGTCTCCCTTTCCCCCTGTCCCCGTGTCCCCGCGTCCCCGCGTCGCCCCATCTCCCTATCCCGCGTCCCCCCATCCCTACTCAATCTCCGCCAAGACATCCCCGGCGTTCACGGTGGCTCCAGGGGCGGCGGTTAAAGAGGTGACGACACCGGCCTTCGGCGACTTCATCTCGTTTTGCATCTTCATTGCCTCCACCACGACGATGCCGGCCCCCGCTTCTACCTGTGCCCCGACCTCAACCAGCACGCGCACAACTTTGCCAGGCATCGACGCGACAATTTGCGCAGACCCGTGATCGTGTGCGCCGGAATTCTGCGAGCCACGTAGGCGCTTCCGATCAATGAGGTGAATTGCATAGCTGCTGCCACGCACACTCACATTGAGAAGTTCCGGCTTGCCGCCAGTCTCGACCCGACAATGGTAAACATTTGTGTCGCTTCTGAGCACAAAGACTCCGGGAGCAGAATTGTGGACCTCCAGAGAATAGCTTCTGTTATCGACATCCGCCGCCACCTCCTCGCCTTCGCGCCGCAGCCGCAAATCGTGTCGCGTGTTGTTGAACTCAGCTTGAAGCTTAATCATTTAGCCAGGTCCCTTCGACGACTACCGCGCTCGATCGTTTTGCGCGCGTTTAGGCCGGTAGCGCGGCCTATCATCTTCCAGCGATTCTGAACTGCTTCGTCGCCGTGGTTCCGCCCAGCTCTTTGCACTTGCATGTACTGAAGGGCAGCTGCAATCAATGCGATATCTTGCAACTCTGTCAGCGAGTCAGACCGCGCGGCTTGTTCGCGCCGCAAACGGCCCTGAAATCTTTCGATGAAGCCGGTGTCGAGTTTGCCGGCGACAAATTCCGCATCGCAAACGATCTGGCGAAAGAACGGCAGCGTCGTTTTGATACCACCGACGTGGTATTCATCGAGCGCCCGGCGCAGCCGATCGATCGCTTCGTCGCGGTCGCGCCCCCAGGCAGCAAGTTTCGAAATCATCGGGTCGTAGTGAATCGAGACTTCAGAGCTCGCATCGACACCGCTGTCGTCACGGATGCCCGGACCCGAGGGAGTCTGCAAACTTGTGATCCGCCCTGGTGAGGGGAAGAAGTTGTTCTCAGGATCTTCAGCGTAAACGCGGCATTCGATTGCGTGGCCGCGCCAGGAAACATCTTCCTGGCTGAACGACAGCCTCGCTCCGGCTGCCACTGTTATTTGCTCCCGCACCAGATCGATGCCGGTAACGAGTTCAGTAACCGGATGCTCGACCTGCAAACGTGTGTTCATTTCCAGGAAGTAAAACTCACGCGTCGCATCAGCTACGAGAAATTCAATCGTGCCTGCTCCGGTGTAGTTCACCGCTCGAGCAATCTTAACGGCGGCTGTGCCCATGCGTTCGCGCAAGCCAGGATCATTAATCGGAGAAGGGCATTCCTCGACGACTTTCTGGTGACGGCGCTGAATCGAACATTCACGTTCGCCGAGGTGAACGACGTTGCCTTGCGCATCGGCAAAGATTTGAATCTCGATATGACGGGGACGCTCGATTGCCTTTTCCAGATAGAGCGCCGAATCTCCGAAAGCGCCGGCCGCTTCCGATTGCGCTGTTTCAAACGCCGAGCGCAATTCCGCCGGTGTTGTCACCAGCCTCATACCCTTGCCGCCGCCGCCAGCCGAGGCTTTTAACATCACGGGATAACCAAACTTTTCCGCGGTCGCGCTGGCATCGGCATACGAAGTCAATGCTTCAACTGTGCCCGGCACGACAGCCACGCCGGCTGAAACTGCGGCTTTACGAGCTGAAGTCTTCGACCCCATCACCTCCATCACCGACGCTTCGGGTCCGATGAAGATCAGACCCGCGGCAGCGACGGCTCGGTCGAATTCGGGATTCTCAGCAAGAAAGCCGTAACCCGGATGAATTGCTTCGGCTTTAGTTTCCGTTGCGGCGCGAATGAGCGCTTCAATATTCAAATAACTTTGATTCGACGGCGGCGGACCAATGCAGACGGCTTCGTCAGCGAGTCTGACGTGTAAGGCGCCGGCGTCCGCTTCGGAATAAACAGCCACCGGAGTGATGTGCAGATCACGACACGCACGAATAATGCGCACCGCGATTTCTCCCCGATTGGCGATTAAGATTTTCTTGAACAAGGGCGGAAAGTCAGGAGTCAGAAGTCAGTAGTAAGTAGTGCGTAGTCAGTAGTCTGAAGTCGTACGCGTCCTAGTTAACACCAAAGTACAGACAACTGCCAACAGATCCCCACGGCCGTTTACTACTGACGCAGGTCCGCTGACTAATGGAAAATGAAACGTGGAAAATGAGAAATGGAAAATGGGTATTTAAAACGCTAGGGGCGCGCGGCTTTTGCAGCAGCGTTGCGACGGACGACTTCAGACGCCTTACTGATAACACCGTCGATAAGAATCATGTCGTCCTCGGTGCCAAACAGCTTGTCTGCGCCGGCAAGGGGC
>JBAPXA010000353.1:0-3983 GCA_049283975.1 Pyrinomonadaceae bacterium
GAAGCATAGAGCCTGGGGCGTAAGCCCCAGGTAGGGTTCCGAAATGTGATCGAGCCCGTGAAACGGGCGAAAGCCCCCTGGGTGGTTGCATTCGCTGTCGCCCGCTTCGCGGGCTTGTAAATCTTCAGCGCTCCTTGATCTGGGGCTTACGCCCCAGGCTTTATGCTATTCACCTGCTTCGCAGGTTGGTTGAACTTCGGGTTTTTGTGCAGAGTCGATCCCACGGTCGAATTTCATGGACAGCCACTCTCTCACTTCAACGCTCGCCGAAATATCCGATACCCCCAGGCGTCGAGCGAAAGTGCCGGCAGGCCGACTGATCGTTCTCTCGCAGCCCGCTCAGGCGCTGGTGCGTCGGGCGGCAAAGGTGGTCCCACGTCGGGAGTAATATCGGCGAACGTGGCGTTCGCAACTTCAGTGGAACCAAAGAACGGGCGATTCGAGAGATTGATCGCGACAAGCACCTCCTCATCAGCCGTACGTCGCATGTAGGTCAAGACGCGCGACTCATCGGAATTTGCCAACCACTCAACCGTGCCCCGCCGCAATGCATTACTTGATCGCCGCAGCGCCATCATCTGTTTATAGAAGCGCGGAAACTCCGGTCGTCTTTCGGCGATGGGCCAAAAAATAGGCAGCTTTTCAAAGAGTGCGGGCGCGCCCGATTCGGTGGTGTCGCCAACCTCCATGCCGTTATACAAAAGCGGCACGCCGTCGAGCGTAAACATCAGTGCCGAAGCCGCGAGTGCGGCAGGTTCTCCGAAGCGCGCGATTGCACGACGCTCATCATGGTTGTCAGAGAAGCGGAGGTGCAGCGAACCGCGGGGCCACTCTTTGCTTTCTTTCTCCCACTCAGAGCGCAGGTCAGAAACCCGAGTCTGCCCCTGCAAAACACGAGTCAGTGAGCTGTGAATTGGCCACGAATAATCAAAGTCAAAAGCCTTAACTAACAATTCCGGTTTATGTCCCTCAGCGAGCATCACGATGTCAGGTTTTATTTTGTCTAACTCCTCACGGGCGTTTTCCCAGAAGTCGGTGGGGACTTCTTCGGCAACGTCGCAGCGAAAGCCGTCGAGATCAAATTCACGCACCCAGTACTTGAGCATGTCTGTCATGTACTGGCGCAGCTGTGGATTTTTGTAGTTCAGTTCGGCGACGTCGCTCCAATCATGCGGGTAAGTGATCTGTCCCGCGGCATTGCGCTCATAGAAGTCGGGATTCTTCATCATTACGTTGTCCCAGGAGGTATGGTTGGCCACGACGTCGATGATCACTTTCATTCCGCGACGGTGCGCTTCAGTGACCAGCCTTTTGAAGTCCTCCTTAGTGCCATAGTCAGGGTTAATCCCGTAGTAGTCGCGAACAGCGTAAGGACTGCCAATGGTTCCTTTCTTCTTCTCCTGACCGATGGGATGGATTGGCATCAGCCAGAGAATGTTCACTCCAAGATCCTTAAGACGATCAAGTCGCGCGGTAATGCCATTGAAATCTCCGCTCGCCGAAAAGGCTCGAGGATAGATTTCGTAAACGACACCATCGCGCACCCAATCGCGAGTAGCGCGGGCCGGCAGCTTCGAGACATTGCGGGACGATTCTTGAGTGGCAATTCCCTGGCAGCATGCTGCGATCAGAATTGAGGCGAGGAGGGCAAACTTTAGCTTTTGACTCAAAACCTCTCTGAGCATCAGGTTAATCCTTTCATTCTCACCGCGCTTCAGCGCGGTGTTCGGTGAAGTTCAGGACCGGAAACCGTTTGAAACGGTTTCCATATTTATTGGTCGCAGGTCACCGGGCTGACGCCCCGGTGTAAATGAGGCGAACCTACAGTACGGGACCGGTAGCGACCGCATTCAAGAACTACTCGATCAAGTTTAGGACCCATCAAGTACCTCTTCCCAAGTTACGCCAAGGTCTGAATCCGGATTCCATTGTTCCTTGAATGCGGTCGCTACCGCTCCCGTACTGTACCGGTGGCTTCCGTATGCGAATGCAGTCGCTACCCCTCCCGTAATGTACCGAGTGGCTTCGGTACCTCAATGCCGTAGCTACCCCTCCGGTCCGTAACGGCTTTTCCTGCTTTCATTGTTACTTCTCATCGATCAGTCCCGTACTCGGAACAGGTTGCACCGACCCCGGAACAGAAAGCAGCTCATGCTCATCCGCCTCAATAACCGCAGCTTCCGGAACATTCTTATCAGCGACGTCTTGAACCAATAAGACGCTGATCGCAGCAAACGCCAAAAAAACTCCGCCCGCCATGACGACATACATCGGCGCATTCGGATTATCGCGCCCGAAGACCGCGCGAATAACAGGACCGAAACAAAAAGAGGCGATGATCTCCGGTATCACAATGAAGAAGTTAAAGATTCCCATGTAGACGCCCATGCGCGCTGCCGGTAGAGCGCCGGAAAGAATCGCATAAGGCATTGATAGGATCGACGCCCAGGCGATGCCGACACCAACCATCGTGAGCAACAAGATGGTTTTGTCCTGGATCAAGTAAACCGAAACGAGCCCGAGAGCACCGCAAAGGAGGGAAACGGCATGAACCGCCTTGCGGTTTGTGGCGCGCGCGAGTGGCGGCAGCAGGAAGGCCACCAGGAAGCAAGTGATCGAATAAATCGCAAAGGCCCAACCGCCCCAAGCCTGGCCATCAGCAAAACGCGGATCTCTTTCGTTCGTGGCCCCGAAGATGTGATAGGAAGTCATCAGGCCAAAGAACATCCACATGCAAAACAGTCCTAGCCAGGTAAAGAATTGCACTACGGCGAGCTGCTTCATCGTCTTTGGCATTTCGCGAAAGGCTTCTGCAACTTCTGCGAGCGCCGCACCAATACCTTTCCGTTCGCGTTTCTTACGTTCAAACTCCGCCATGTCTTCCGGCGGAAATTCCTTGGTGGTGATAACGGTCCAGAGCACGCAGACAAGAAAGGCTACGGCTCCGATCTTAAACGCGTAATTGACACTGGCAGGAATGATGCGCACCGCCTGATCGGCGGCGTCTATAGGACGGTCGTCGACACCAAGTCGGCGGAAGATCAGCGGGAGCGCATTCGCGAGAGTGGCGCCAATCCCGATAAAGAAACTCTGCATGGCAAATCCGGCGGTTCGCTGGTCGACATTTAACTTGTCGGCAACGAAAGCGCGGAATGGTTCCATGCTGACGTTGATGCTCGCATCGAGGATCCAAAGTAAGCCCGCCGCCATCCACAAGGTGCCGGAATCAGGCATGAAGAACAGAGCAATACTTGCCAGAATTGCGCCAGTCAGGAAATAGGGACGACGACGACCGAGTCGATTCCAGGTGCGATCACTCATCGACCCGATGATTGGCTGAACCAACAAGCCAGTCACAGGTCCGGCAAGCCACAAGATAGGCACATCCTCAGGTTTTGCTCCCAGGTAGGTATAGATTCCGCTCATATTAGCGAGCTGGAGGCCCCAACCGAACTGAATCCCGAGGAACCCAAAACTCATGTTCCAGATCTGCCAGAAACTAAGACGTGGCTTGTTCATTTTTAATGACACCTCTTGCGTTAATGGACTCGACGCGTAGCGTCGAAATGATTTTACCCGGCCTTTTAAGGCCGGGGTGTAGGAACCTGCGGCCCTCGTCGCGTAGCGACGAATGAAGACCGATTCCCTGTGTCGCTGACGCGACACGGTCAATCGGAAATCGCGCTCCCGGCCTTAAAAGGCCGGGCTAAATTCAGGCGACGCTACGCGCCGCCAAGCGTTCCTACTTTCCATAGATACTGATGTCCTCTACCACCACATTCCGATCGAGCGAGAGCACATACATCAGAGTGCGCGCTACGTTGGCTACATGAATGAATCCCGAACGCGGTTCCTGATTCGGCTTCGTGTTTTCCACGTCCACTAACCCCGGACAAAAGTTGAAGACGCGAATGTTTGCCCCTGTCTTGCGCACGTCGTCACGTAAGGCTTCCGCGTAACCGAGCAAGCCAAACTTGGAGGCA
>JBAPXA010000354.1:0-7132 GCA_049283975.1 Pyrinomonadaceae bacterium
CTCCTAAGCGGAAGGTCGCGCGTTGGAATCGCGCCGGGGGCACCATTATTTGAGACTCATTTCTCCGCTTTCATATCCGCAATGGGCGTTATCCCTTACCGTTGACATTTCGCGATCGGGTCGTGGAGCAAAGCAATGAGTTGGCCGACCACTCGAGCGCTGGTTGAGCCAGATCGTTGTTGACGCCGGAGACGAAACCAGCGAATCGCTTCATCCCGATAGGCCGGCGTTTGCGAATTGTGAAGTATCTCCGTTAGTGCTCGAGAGACTCTCTCGCGAGCGGCGTCGGGGGTTCCGCTCACAAATTTGCACACAGATCTTGGTTGATCTGTGCACATCGCAACGCCGGCTCGTTCATCTTTTGGGAAGCAGATCTTCCTCGAAACCTCCGCCCTTAGCCGAAAACTTTCGTAGGCGTTGTTTGCCAGCGCCCCCAACTTTTCGGCTTTTATTGCCGCTCGGATCAAATAGCTTTCCTAGCTTTCATAGAAACGCGCTGTGCGGAAATCTGAATCGTGATAGAGAGTAAATACTGCCACTCCGCTCGAAGATGAAATAAAATGGGTACACAGTGCACTACCCCTCATCTCGAGGTCTGTTTCGATTGCTTCGCGACGGCGCTGGAGTTATTCGTAGATCTGCGAGATAGTCGTGATAGATTTGCGTTCGCAACTTCATATTCGACTGAAATAAATCCGCTGTTGATAAGCTGATTCGCGAGGACAACAAACTGGCATCCTGAATTCCGCCGACCTGTCGGCGTTTAAATCGTTTGTTGAAATCGGAGAATGGACAAGCCATGAACGCTAGGATTCGTTTTATGCGCACTTTCTGGCTGATCATTGGGTTCTTACTTCTTACCTCACATCCGATGGCGGCACAGGAGCGACTGTGCGACCCGTCCTTCGAGAACTGTTACCAGCCTCTACTTGACCTCGTCAACGCTGAAAATGCTGGAATAGACATCGCGTTCTATATGATAGAGCTGCCGGGGCTTGCTAATGCCATTATCAGCAGACATCAGGCTGGTGTGCCTGTCCGCATTATCGTTGAGCCGCGCGGAAATCTTAAGTTTCCCATGAACCAGCCTTTGCTTGACCAATTCAGGAACGCGGGTGTTCCGATGCGTTACAAGCTTGGTGACGGCATTGTACACATAAAGATGATGCTGCTCTCCGGGCAGAATAGAGCGGTCTTTACCGGCTCCAATTTTGGTGACGGCGATGTTTGGCCCTACGAGCCCTACGCTAATTATGTAGATGGAGCGTGGTACTTCAGCGATGACCCGGCAGTAGTCAACAGTTTCAAAACACGATATGACGACCTTTGGACCGACACGACCGCTTATGGCAACTATGCGAATATCAATGGCGGCTTAACTCGCAAGTACCCGACCCACCCTATCGACCCATCGATGAACTTCCTGCCCAATCAGGATTTATCACAGGATTACGGCGCGCGCACGATTGCGCAGATTGATCTGGAAACACAGAAGATCGACCTCACTATGTATCGCCTCACGGACATCGGCATCTGTGACGCTTTGCTTAGAGCAATCAATCGCGGTGTGCCAGTGAGGTTGCTTGCTGAACCTCATGAATACCGGTTCGATAGTAGCAGGCTCGGAGCCGAATTCACGGGACCTTACAATATCGACCGGCTGTACTCGGCGGGTATTCAGATCCGAATGCGAAAACATCGGGGGCTTAATCACCAAAAAACTGTGTCTCTGTATGGGAGGGGTCTAACAATATTCGGTTCATCTAATTGGAGTTGGGAATCGTTCAACTACCAGGAAGAGCACAACTACTTCACCAACAAGACGTGGTTCTTTCAGTGGTTCGTCAATCAGTTCAATAGAAAGTGGGACTCGGCGACAGAGTACGAGCCGTTTGTGCCCCTGCCACCGAGCGTGCCTGTAAACCTATCACCTGCAAATGGGATCACATTGGGACAGTCGTCTGTAACGTTGACTTGGGAGGGAGGTGGCTGGGCGCACAAATATGATGTTTACTTTGGGACGAACCAGAGTAGCTTAGCTCTTATTGCAACCGACGTGATTACCGGCACTCTTGGATCATCGGGTTCAGAGAGCTACTTGGTTTCAGGGTTAACAACGGGCAGCACCTATTATTGGCAGATAGTCAGTAAGACTATGGCCAACCGGACGGCCATCGGTCCCGTTTGGAGCTTCACAACGTCGGGCACAGGGCCAACCCCAACTCCAACTCCGACACCGGCGCCAGGCACGGAGTCGCCGAATAACACACGTGTTCCACCAGCGACTCAGATCATCGATAGCACAGGTGCCGTCTGGACGCGCACGTCAAACGGCGTGATTCTGCGCAACGGCCAAGGAACAAGCGGCGCCGGTTCTGAAATTCTTTACTGCAATCGCAACGTGTATGTGTTCGGCACCGACTCGGCATGGTATTGGTGGCAAAATGGGTGGGCACGCCTGGGAACTGTTGATCCTTGCGGCGCCACGCCCACACCGACACCGACACCGACGCCGACGCCAACTCCCACGCCGTTCGTGGAGTCGCCGAATAACACGCGCGTTCCGCCCGCTACGCAGATCGTCGATAGCACCGCTGCCGTCTGGACGCGTACATCAAACGGCGCGATCCTGCGCAACGGTCAAGGAACAAGCGGCGCCGGTTCTGAAATTC
Source organism: Pyrinomonadaceae bacterium (assembly GCA_049283975.1). Lineage (GTDB taxonomy): Bacteria > Acidobacteriota > Blastocatellia > Pyrinomonadales > Pyrinomonadaceae > PSRF01. The sequence goes on from JBAPXA010000354.1 coordinate 2,673, forward strand.
TTTACTGCAATCACAACGTGTATGTGTTCGGCACCGACTCGGCATGGTATTGGTGGCAAAATGGGTGGACACGCCTGGGAACTGTTGATCCTTGTGCCGGACCCACGCCTACACCTACACCTACACCTACACCTACGCCTACACCTACACCTACGCCACCTACGGTGAGTTCAGTGTCCCCTGCTTCGGGACCAACCTTTGGCGGCACTTCAATTACGATTACCGGCACGGGATTCCAGTCCGGTGCTACTGTTTCAATCGGCGGAACTGCCGCGTCGAGCGTTGCGGTGGTTAACAGCACGTCGATCACGGCGTTGACGCCTGCACATACCGCAGGAACAGTCGACGTAGTTGTTACAAATACAAATGGACTGAGCGGAACCAAGACGGGCGGGTTTACCTATACCGCTCTATCTGAAACCACCATTCTCGATGATACTTTCAATGACAACGCGCTGGATTCGGCAAAATGGACCAGCAACAACCTGTTCAGCGGATTCACAGATGCAGCTGTGCCGATCGTTGAGACCAATCAGCGGTTGCAGATAGGCCCACTCTTGCAGGGACGGAGCGGATCGCATTACAACGGTATCAGATCATCGAACTCTTATGATTTCAGAGGTGCCTATAGCTACGTTGAGCTGGTTCAAGGCCCCACAACTTCAACTAAAGCCGACGCAATGTTTACCGTGGGGATAGATGCTCATAACTATTATCGCGTATACGTCGAAGAGGGCACTCTGATTTGCCAGGAGAGGATAGCCGGCACTAAGAGGAACCTATTTACAGCTTCTTACGACACTGTGGCCCACAGATACTGGCGCATCCGCCATGAGGTGGCTACAGGCAACCTGATCTTTGAGACAGCACCTGATAACGCAGGACTACCTGGCGGTTGGGTACTGCGTTACAACCAACAATGGAACAACATTTCTGTTCCAGTGGCAACAGTGATGTTCGAGATTAAAGGAGGCACATGGCAACCCGAGTCTTTGCCGCCAGGGACGGTTATTTTTGACAACTTTAGAGTTGCGAGGCCCTGATAGGTTGATCGATCCATGAGGTCCTCAACGTGTCCAGACCTATTGGTGTCCCTGAGCATTCCGAGTTGAAACCAAACCATTTGTTGGCATCGCGAGATGGAAAACTCTACGCAAAGCAGCCGCATAGTTAAGGGCGATCTGGAAGTGAAACTCGGTGCAGCTCTACCGAACCTTGCACCACTACTTTTTCTTCGTGGGTGGCTCCTCATAGTTGGAGATAGTGGCGGAAGATCGTTCGTGAGTTCAGCGATCCCTTCAGTCGGCCTCTGTTAGTAGGTCGGTATTCGCTGGAGAATCGCTTCCCGACTTCGGTGATATTTGAACAGCCCACCGTAGCCATCGCTGTATTCCTCCCCAGTAGGACCAAAGCTGCTTTTTGTTTGCACTCCGCCTTGAGTTCCGCTTTAATGCTAGAGCTCACTCAACGTGCGCCTAAATCTACATCACGCAGCAAGGAATTGTTCCGCAAACCAGGAATAATTGTGGATAGAGTGACGAATGGTAAGCATCAGCAATGATGCCCCCGTTGACTCCTAAGCGGAAGGTCGCGCGTTGGAATCGCGCCGGGGGCACCACTAATCAGTAGACAGTAGGCAGTAGACAGTAGGCGGAATACAAGTTCAAAGTCCAAAGTCCAAAGTCCAAAGTTCAAAGTCCACAGTCCACAGTTTGTAGTGCACTGACGAAATGAGACAGATAGTTAAGCAAGTTTTGGCCGGGCCAAGGACTGCTCAAACTCGACGGGTGGTTTGTAACCGAGCACCGAGTGCAGTCGCTTGCGATTGTACACTTCCTCGATGAAGTGTCTGATTGAGGCGCGTGCCTCACTCAGAGTTTGATAATCAGACAAGTAAACTTCGTCGTATTTAAGCGTGCGCATGAAGCGCTCTGCCTGGGGATTGTCATAAGGATTACCAGGGCGACTCATACTGCCGCGGATTTGATGTTTGACAAGTAAAGAAACGTAGGCGGCGGCAGCATATTGCTTGCCGCGATCCGAATGATGGATCAGACCAGGCTTTACAGTGCGGGTGCTGAGGGCCATCTTTAATGCGTGGAGCGGCAGTTCCGTCATCATGTGACTATCCAGGGACCAGCCAATCACGCGCCGGCTGAAAGCATCCAGCAGGACGGCCAGGTAGGCAAACCCGCGTGGCAGTTGAATGTAAGTAATATCTGCGACCCAGAGTTGATCGACGGCGGTGACTTTAAGATCGCGCGTCAAATTGGGAAACACTTTCAAGTTGTGGTTAGAGTCTGTCGTAGTGACAAAGGCGCGGCGCCGCCGACAAAGCAGCTCAGCTTCGCGCATATAACGCAAGACGCGATCGCGGCCGGTGCTCAGTTTGCGACGCTGCAATTCGGCCGTCATGGAACGATGACCATAGTTGGGCATGGTCAAAGCAATTTCCTGAATCCGCTCGCGTCTTCGTTGCTCTGGCGGGGGCATCCTGGGCGACTTGGTCTTTTTCTTACGGTGTCGGTAATAGCTCGACCGCGAGACCGACACCGCCGCACTGAGCTCTTTAATGGCTCGTGCGCCGGTGTCTGCCTCGCTCGTGACCTGGGTGATTAGCGGAGTCATCAGCCGATTCCAATCCCGTTGTTTGACTACGTTTCTTCCTCGAGCTTCTGTAAGACTTTTTTTAAAAGGTCGTTCTCCATGGTCAACTTGCCGACCATCCGTTCGAGAGCCGCCACCCTCGCGTCGTCAGTGTAGGCGTGGCCCTTGCCGGCAAAAGCCCGATCTTTGTAACGCCGGTGCTGACGGCACCAACGCGAAATTACGTTTTGACTAATGCGATGTTCCCGCGCGATTTGTGCCTGGCTCTTACCAGCTTCCACTTCGCGCACCACTTGTAACTTGAAATCACGGCTGAATACTCTGCGTTTGACAGCCATCGTAAGCCTCCTGCTCCGTTAGAGTAGTAGACTTAACTTTCTGTCGCAGTCAATCAGTGCAGTTCAGTACTAAGCACAAAGTACTAAGCACCAAGCTCAAAGTTCGTTTTATTTCTTGGCGAACTCTGCGGTCCTTGGCGCCTTGGCGGTCGCATTTCTTCCGATGACAAATGAGAAATGAAAAATCACTACTGTCCCAACGTTAGTTGAATAGAATGAGTTGTTTGCGCCAATGGTCCAAGTCGGTTTGATCGCCTGCTAAGGAAAGAGCTTGTGAAATGGGGGTTTTCTCGAAAAGTGTGACGCTGCAGATCTGTAACATTCTGTAGAGACTGGCCTCGAGGTGGAGTTCCTTTTTGACAATGGCCACCAGCACATAAACCGAGATCGCGATCCAGATTTGAGTGCGCAAAGCGTTGTCCGAAGTGCCGTAGAAGTTTTTGATGCGCAAGTGTTGTTTGATCCACTTGAAGAACAACTCGACTTGCCATCGGCTGCGATACAGTTCGGCAATAGTCAGTGGTGGCAAGTTGAAGTGGTTGGTGAGAAAGACGAGTCGTTGATTGGTTAGTGCATCGCGGTAACGAATGCGACGTAGCTTCTCGGGATAACCCTGGCGCGGGACAGGATTGACGAGCGTCACTGTCTGATCGCAGATCACTCCGGTAGTTCGATCGACTGGTTGAGAATAGAGGCGCTGAAAATCGAAGCGCTTTCTGGCGCGGGTAACAAAGAAGCCGGAAGCCAGGTGCAGCTTGTACAAGCGTGCGAAATCGAGGTAACCGCGGTCCATTACATAGAACGCGCCCGCCTCGAAGCTGAGTTGATCCAGGATGTTGACCTCGTGAACCTTGCCATGTGTAATGATCACAACAGTTGGGATGCTGCCGCGCAGGTCGAGCAGCGTATGCAATTTCACCGCTCCTTTGTGCTTGCGAAACTGGGCCCAGGGAAAAAGGGCCAGGCACAAGTCGATGGTGGTGGCATCGAGCGCGTAAACAGTCTGGGCCAATTCGACGCCAAAGCTGTCGTCCGCGTAGAGCACACGGGCGCGTGTAATCAGCACCTGCGCGAAGTCGGCGTAGATGCGCCAATCGCGGACCGAGTTCGCATGGGCCAGGGTGTTGCGCGAGACCTGGCCGCGAATCCCGAGATGGTAGAGCTTGGTCTGTTGCGCACGCAGACAAGCTTCGATATCTCGCAAACTCTCGCGATAGGTGAGCTGCGCGAAGGCCATGCAAAGAAACTGATCCCAACAGGAAAATGTCTTGAGTTTGTAATCGCCCTTGTAGCGTTTGACAGAACGTCGAAAAGCCTTCGAAGGAAGAAAGTCCATCAGTTGAGAAAAGATCGATTTGCCAGAATTCATCAGCCCTCCGCTGCCGCAAAAGTTGCGAATGCAGCTGCTGGACTGGTTTTGATTTCAAATCGATCCCTCTGTGCATTGGGCCTAACCTTCTCACTTTCAATAACCTACGGGCAATGAACCAAAAAACGTTGGGACAGTAGTGATTT
>JBAPXA010000355.1:0-9396 GCA_049283975.1 Pyrinomonadaceae bacterium
AAGATCGTGACAGGCACACCGCAACGCATGCCGGGTGTGCCCCGGCGCATGATAGGTAAGAGCGCGTTCATCTGTGATGAATGCGTCCGTCGCTACTACCAAATCGTCACTGGCGTGGAAGTTTCCCAACCGCCGGTGGTTACTCCAAAATAAGGGCTGATTTTTTCAAGGAGTTTTCCCTCCGCTATGGTACGACGAACCGACGACACTCTGCGCTGCTCATTCTGCGGCAAGTCGCAGAACGAAGTGAAGAAACTCATTGCCGGTCCGACTGTCTACATCTGCAACGAGTGCATCGACATTTGCAACGAGATCATCACTGATGATCAGCAAGCAGAATCCGTAGCCACGCGACCACCGCTTCCCAAGCCCGGCGAAATCAAAAACTTTCTTGATGAGTACGTCATCGGCCAGGACGAAACAAAGAAGCGTCTTGCCGTCGCGGTATACCAGCACTACAAACGCATCGAACTTGGGCGGCGGCGCAGTGATGTTGAAATTCAAAAAGCTAACATTCTCTTAATCGGGCCGACTGGAACCGGTAAGACCCTGCTCGCGCAAACTCTCGCCCGCTTGCTGAGCGTGCCCTTCACGATCGTCGATGCCACAACGTTGACTGAAGCCGGTTACGTTGGTGAGGACGTAGAAAACATCATTCTGAAACTCTTACAGGCGGCGAATGGTGATGTGGAACGCGCGCAACAAGGCATTATCTATATTGATGAAGTCGACAAGATTTGTCGTAAGGATGAAAACCCTTCGATCACACGAGATGTTTCAGGTGAGGGCGTGCAACAGGCTTTGCTGAAGATTCTGGAAGGCACGGTTGCAAATGTCCCCCCGCAAGGCGGACGCAAACATCCCCATCAGGAATTTTTCCCTATCGACACAACCAACATTCTCTTCCTCTGTGGGGGAGCGTTCGTGGGACTCGAGAAAGTAATCGGCCGCCGCTTACGTAACAAGTCACTCGGCTTCCAGGCTGAAGTTAAGACCGGCTCGCACCGGCACGCCGAAGCCCTTGCACAAGTACAGCCGGAGGATCTCATTCGTTTCGGTTTAATCCCCGAGTTTGTCGGCCGCCTGCCGGTTTGCGGTGTGCTACACGAGCTCGACGAAGCTGCGCTAATAAAAATACTGACGGAGCCGAAAAACGCCCTCGTCAAGCAGTACCAGAAAAAGTTTGATTTCGATAACGTGAAGTTGAAATTCACTGAAGACGCGCTGAAGTCTGTGGCACGCCAGGCGGTCGAGCGGAAGGTAGGAGCGCGCGGCTTAATGATGATCCTCGAGGAGCTCCTTCTGGACGCGATGTATACCCTCCCGTCACAAAAACGGATTAAGGAATTTGTGATCACTAGCGAGATGGTCGAGCGGCGACGCGCCGTTCCAGGAGAAGGACTTAGCGGCGTTGACGGCGCTGCCGCCTGAACCCGGAAGCGCACTGAAAGGTTAGTGGCGCGTCCGCAGGAAATGATTTACAATCAGGACGACTTAAAGGGCGAGACGGCAATTCAAGCGGCTCGCCCTTAATGCATCAGCGGAAAAAAGGCTTTATCTACTAATGGAAGAATATTCTGATCATTCCCCGGCCGATGTTGCGTGGTACCCGATGGTGCCCATTCGTGACGTTGTAATCTTCCCGTTTACAAAAGTTGCTTTCAAAATTGGCCGCTCCGGATCGGTACGAGCTCTGGAGCAGGCCCTCGCTGCGGACCGGACTATCTTCCTCGCTACCCAGCACGACGCTACCGTGGATGAACCGGCGCCGGAACAAATCTATGGAGTGGGAACTCTCGGCCGCATCCTGCAATCGCAGAAACAGGAAAATGGCCAAATAAAAGTTGTCGTCGAAGGTCGCGAACGCGCCACCACAGTTAGGGTTGAAAATACCGACGGCGCTTTCATGGCGCTCGTCAGGCGTGCCCCGGTGGTGAACGAAGAAGGCACTCGCCTCGACGCATTGATTCAAAAGATTGGACAGTTAGTAGAACAGCACTTACGACTCGCGCCTGATACGCAGACCGATGCCTTGCAGACTGCCCTCCGCAATCAGGATCCTTCCCATCTCGCCGATGCCCTGGCTTCACAGTTACGGATTTCCGTTGAAGACAAGCAGGGGCTACTGGAGTTGTTTTCCTCCCAAGCCCGCTTGCAGCGACTCATTGAATTGCTGGAGATGGAAATTGAGAAGCGCCAACTTGACCGCACCATTCAGACGCGCGTGAAGCGGCAAATGGAAAAGGCGCAAAAAGAGTACTACTTGAATGAGCAGATCAAGGCGATTCATAAGGAACTCGGGCGCAAAGACGAGAAAGCGGAGCTGGAAGATCTAAAGAAAAAGATCGAAGAAGCCGGCATGACCGAAGAGGCTAAAGAGAAGGCGATGCAGGAACTGCACCGGCTCGAGGCCATGCCGCCGATGTCAGCCGAGGGTACCGTTTCCCGGACTTATATTGATTGGCTGGTCAGCGTTCCCTGGAAGCAAAAGAGCAAGGAGATTAGGGATCTGACCAAGGCTGAAGAAGTTCTGCACGAGGATCATTTTGGTCTGGAGAAAATCAAAGAGCGAATTCTTGAATATCTTGCGGTGCGACAGCTCGTCAAGAACCCTAAGGGCTCGATTCTCTGTTTCGTTGGTCCGCCGGGAGTGGGGAAAACGAGCCTCGGCAAGTCGATTGCTCGAGCTACCGGTCGCAAGTTCGTGCGTCTCTCCTTGGGTGGTGTTCGTGATGAAGCTGAGATCCGCGGTCATCGACGCACCTACATTGGTGCCCTGCCTGGCCAGATCATTCAAATGATGAAAAAAGCCGGAGCAGTTAATCCGGTCTTGTTGCTCGATGAAGTTGATAAGTTAGGCGCTGACTTTCGCGGCGACCCGAGTGCGGCTTTGCTTGAGGTCCTGGATCCGGAACAGAACCACACGTTCCAGGATCATTACCTCGATGTCGAGTACGACCTTTCAAAGGTTTTCTTTATTGCTACTTCCAATGTGTTGCACACGATACCTCCGGCCCTGCAAGACCGGCTGGAAATACTGAGACTCTCCGGCTATACCGAGCGCGAGAAACTCGAAATCGCCAAACGACATCTGGTGCCGAAGCAAGCAGAAAGTAATGGCCTGAAGACGGAGCAGTTTGAGTTTTCCGATGAAGGGTTACAGGAAATCATTCGCCATTACACGCGCGAAGCCGGTGTTCGTAACCTCGAGCGGGAGATTGGTTCGTGTTGTCGGAAACTCGCGCGCAAGTTTGTAACTGAGAATGTTACAGAAGATTTCAAAGAGATAGTGGATGCGGCTCGCGTACGAGAGATGCTGGGTCCGATCAAGTTCCGGCAACAGGTAATTGCTGCTGAAAGTGAAGTCGGGCTTGCCACCGGATTGGCTTGGACCGAGGTCGGCGGCGAGGTGCTTCAGATTGAAGCAACTCTGACCAAAGGCCGCGGTGCCGTGCAGCTCACCGGGAAACTGGGAGACGTCATGCAGGAGTCAGCCCAGGCCGCACTAACCTGTATTAAGTCGCGCGCTGAACGGCTTGGCATGAGCCTCGACTTTATTCGCAAACGCGATTTGCATATACACATCCCCGAAGGTGCGATTCCTAAAGACGGCCCTTCCGCAGGCATCACCATGGCAACCGCGATGGCGTCGGCTTTGACGCGCGCCGCAGTCCGCCGGAATGTCGCTATGACGGGTGAGATAACGCTGCGGGGTCGTGTCCTTCCGATTGGCGGGGTAAAAGAAAAACTTCTCGCCGCCCATCGTATGGGAATCGACACCATCATCATGCCCAGGGACAATGAGAAGGATCTGCCTGAGGTTCCGGAGGAAGTTCGCAATGCGCTCTGCATCAATCTGGTAGAAACGATTGATGAAGTGCTGGCGCTTGCGCTCGAAGATGCGTGCCCGACGGATGCGGCTGCTGCCGATCAGTCTAAGGCACCGCCACTCTGGACAACCGAGCCGCCTTCACAAGGAATTCAGACAAGCTAATCAAAGTTCGCTGACGCGCCGCTAAACTGGCCTGCACTCTCACGTGAGAGCTAAAGGCAGCAGCTCGCCTTGCGTTTCATCCAAGTCAGGTCGGACCTGTCTTGCCAACCCCAACTGCTGGAGATCCAAATGAGTAAACATCACGACGCCGAACTAATTCTGAAACTTTATGAACTCCGCCGCGAACCGGTAATGCGAGAAGCCCGCACCTGGTTCTTCACTTTTAACCCCCAGAAAGTTGAAGACTTTCTTGATACCCTAACCAGCGACAAGAGTGGTTATTACCGCATGGTAGTTTCCTACTGGGACATGGCGGCTTCATTAGTTAACAACGGAGCCATCGACGCGCAAATGTTCAATGACGCTAATGGCGAGCACCTATTCGTCTATTCAAAGATGGAGCCATTTCTCACCGACCTGCGGCGCGAAAGCGGTAACCCTAACTTCCTCGGGCATTTGGAAAAGGTGGTCAAACAGGTACCTAACTACGAGGAGAAGATAACGGCGCTACGCGCTCGAATTGCAAGGATGGTTGCAATCTGGCAGCAACGGGCTGCTACTGCTCAGGCGGTTGCCGGTAAGGCATAGCCGCTTTGCGCCACGCGGTGGAAGCGCAGCCAGATGAAGGTAACCAGCACGGAGTTTATCAAGAGTGCATTTACGGAAGCCGATTGGCCGCTTGACAAGCGGGCGGAGATCGCCTTCATGGGCCGCTCGAATGTTGGTAAATCCAGCTTAATCAACTCGCTCTTGCGCGTGCACGGTTTGGCGCGAACATCATCTACACCGGGCAGGACTCAGTCATTAAACTTCTTTCTAATCAATGGTGAGTTTAGTTTCGTTGATCTGCCCGGCTTCGGCTATGCGCGCGTGCCAAAGATCATTAAATCGACTTGGGGTGAGATGGTGACAAGCTACCTTGCAAAGCGTAGTCAGCTTATGCTATCAATTCATATCGTCGACTCGCGCCACGAACCCACAAAACTGGATTTGCAGCTTCACGAGTGGCTTAAGTACTCCGCCAAGCCTCGGTTAATTGTGGCCACAAAATCCGATAAGCTGTCTAACAATGAGTTGCGAGAGAGCCTGGGACGCGCCAAACGCATGTTCGGCGAGGAAAGCGTGATAGCTTACTCGGCGCGCACTGGGCATGGACGAGCTGAAGTTTGGCGAGCGATCGAAAACGCCTTGAGTCTTGATTGAGTTTTGATTGTCATCGGCAAATAAATCGTCGACAAGGAATCTGGTAGACAAGCCTGGAAAATTTCTCAGCCGCCCCTTTTGGTCAACCTTAGTCTAACTATAGGCCACGCGCGGAACAGGACTCGGCATCCAAGAGCTGCCCGGTAAACATCCGCCCTATTCGAAATCACAGCAGTCATTGTTAAGGAGGAGCGCTTTTCGCTCGCGAATTATTGTGGCGCCACCGGGCGCTGCCATAATCAAAGGCTAGTTATTTACCGATCATTCAGATAGAGAAGAACTATGGCACAAAGACCACGATCACGCGCTTCGAGCGCGAATAACAACGACGACGGCAATGTCCGCGTTGCAACCGAAGATGCTCCGGAGCGAGACGGCCGCGAACCCCAGGACTTCATGGAAGAGGGTGGGATGTTGAACCTGGCCACGCTCAAAGATATGTCCATCTCCAAGCTTACTTCCATTGCCAAGGCCATGGACGTTCCCGGCGCGACCGGAATGCGCAAGCAGGAGCTGATCTTCAAAGTTTTGGCCGCACAAACGGAAAAAAGTGGCCTCATTTTCTCTGAAGGTGTGCTTGAGACGTTACCGGATGGTTTCGGCTTCCTGCGCGCGCCCGAGTACAACTACCTTCCGGGCCCAGACGATATCTACGTGTCGCCTTCGCAGATTCGCAAGTTTGACCTGCGCACGGGGGACACAGTCAGCGGCCAGATTCGTCCGCCGAAAGAGGGCGAACGCTATTTCGCGCTCATCAAAGTTGAAGCCATCAACTTCGAATCACCGGATCAGGCCCGCGAAAAAGTATTCTTCGACAACCTCACGCCACTCTATCCGGACGAGATGTTGAAGATGGAAGTTACGCCCGAGAACCTTTCGGCACGCGTGATTGACCTGGTGACGCCCCTCGGCAAGGGTCAACGTGGACTAATCGTCGCCCCGCCGCGCACCGGAAAGACGATGTTGCTGCAAACCATCGCCAACTCTGTCACGCAAAACCATCCCGAAGTTACACTTATTGTGCTGCTAATCGACGAGCGTCCAGAGGAAGTTACCGACATGCAGCGCTCCGTAAACGGCGAAGTAATTTCTTCGACATTTGACGAGCCGCCCACACGTCACGTGCAAGTTGCCGACATGGTGATCGAAAAAGCCAAACGATTGGTTGAGCACAAGCGCGACGTGGTAATTCTGCTTGACTCCATCACGCGTCTGGCGCGCGCCCACAATGCGGTCGTGCCTCCCAGCGGCAAGATCCTTTCCGGTGGTATTGATTCCAACGCCCTGCAACGACCGAAGCGCTTCTTCGGCGCCGCGCGCAACATCGAGGAGGGTGGCTCACTGACCATCATCGCCACCGCGCTGATCGACACCGGTTCGCGCATGGATGATGTTATTTTCGAAGAGTTCAAGGGCACCGGTAACTCGGAAATTCACCTTGATCGACGCCTTAGCGATAAGCGTCTCTTCCCTGCTATCGATTTGCAGCGTTCCGGAACGCGAAAGGAAGAGTTGCTCTTGAGCAAAGAGGATCTCAACCGGATTTGGGTGATGCGCCGCGTCCTGAATCCGCTTTCACCCGTGGAACAGATGGAAGTAGTCCTCGAGCGTCTCGAGAAGGCGAAGTCGAACGCCGAGTTTCTTGCCTCCATGCAAAGCTAACGGCTGTGTCCAAAGTCCAACGTCCAAGGTCCAAAGTCTGCTGATTCTAGAAGACATTGGACCTTGGACGTTGGACTTTGGACGTTGGGGCTTGGACATTGGACTTTCTTTAATTGATGCGCGTAGCGATTCTCTCCTCTGAAGTTGTGCCCTTTGCCAAGACCGGTGGGCTGGCGGATGTCGCCGGCGCCCTGCCCAAAGCGTTATGCGAAAGCGACGTCGACGCAATCGTAGTTCTACCGCTTTACGAGCAAATTGATCGCGAGTTACTCGAGGATGAGGTAGTCGGAGAGGTACCGGTGCAATGGCGCGGCGGGACACGGCTTACCAAAGTATTTAAGAGTAACACCGCGGGAGCGCCAGCTTACCTAATCGACGCGCCCGAGTATTTTTCCCGTAGCTCCATTTACGGCTTTGGCGACGACCATGAGCGCTTCGCCTTCTTTTCCCGGGCGGCCCTGGCACTTTTCAAGTACCTCGATTGGCAACCTAATATCATTCATACGAACGACTGGCCTTGTGGCTTTGCCGCAATCGAGTTGCGGGCCCGGCGTCGTTACGATGAATTCTACCGGCCCACGCGGACCCTCTTTTCAATTCACAACATTGCCTACCAGGGTGCGTTTGATCCGAATGATCTTTGGTGGCTCGGCTTTGGCGAACAGCCGGAGCGCGCCGACTTCATGTTCAAGAACGCTGCGTCCGCATTAAAGGCCGGACTGATTGCATCGGATGCATTGTCCACCGTGAGTCGTCGCTACGCGGAAGAAATTCAAACGCGCGAACAGGGCTATGGTCTCGACTGGCTTCTGCGGGCGCGGCGCGACCGCTTTGTTGGCGTAACCAACGGAGTAGATTACGACCTCTGGAACCCGGAAAATGATCCGCATATCGCTGCCAATTTCTCGGTCGCTGATCTGTCGGGAAAACTGACGTGTAAGCTTGATCTTTTGCGCCGTTTTGACCTGCCCCGGGATCCGGAACGGCCGATCATCGCCATCATCTCGCGCCTGGTTGCCCAAAAGGGTTATGACCTAATTCGCGAGATTGCCCACCAGATCACCCAGACGGGCGCTTTCTTCATAGCCTTGGGAGCGGGAGCTCGCGAATATGAAGATTTTCTCCAAAGCTGGCACGACCGCTACCCACACGAAGTTGGCATATATAAAGGCTACGCCGGTGAGCCCCTCGCCCATCAGATCGAGGCCGGCGCTGACATGTTCTTAATGCCATCATTGTATGAACCGTGCGGCCTGAACCAGATGTACAGCATGCGTTACGGCACCGTGCCAATTGTGCGGGCTACCGGTGGCTTGGACGATACCGTGCAAAACTATGAGGAAACCAGCGGCCTGGGAAACGGTTTCAAGTTTCGGGAGTACCGCAGCTCCGCGCTCCTTGATAAAATACGAGAAGCACTTTACTTTTATGGTAAGCCTAAAGCCTGGCAGCAGATTCAGAGGAACGGCATGATGATGGACAACTCCTGGTCAGCCGCCGCTCAGAAGTATATTGAGATTTATAAGGAGTTAGGGAAGCTCTAACTCCTTTCATTGTGGAAAGCGTTAGGAAAACTGTTTAGAACATCAAGGAGATTTCGATGAGTGAGCATGTAAGTGAAGTTAGTGATAGCAGCTTTGAGAAGGACGTGTTGCAGTCCGACAAGCCTGTGCTGGTCGACTTTTGGGCCGCCTGGTGCGCGCCCTGTCGCATGTTGGCACCGACAGTAGAAGCGGTAGCCGAAAAGTATGCGAGCAACGCCCGCGTCGTTAAGCTGAATGTGGATGACAATCCCGGGATTTCGCAGCGTTACGGAATCAAGGGCATCCCGACGTTGATTCTTTTCAAGGGCGGCAAAGAAGAGGAACGCGTTGTGGGCGCTACCTCGAAGGAAGCGATCTCGCGCATGATTGATAAGCACGTGAGCGGCGCAGCCACTGCTTAATCGTTAACAAGCTTTTGAAACTTTGGTCTTTGAACCTTGGTCTTTGATCTTTGATCTCTTACGGAGCTCGAGTGGTTGATTGAATGGTATCGACTGCCGAACCTGATCAAAGACCAAAGACCTAAGTTCAAAGACCATCTTTTTTATGTCTAAAATCATCGTCGTCATCGGCGCTCAGTGGGGAGACGAAGGCAAAGGCAAGATCGTAGATCTGCTGGCTGAACGTTTCGACATCGTGGCGCGCTACCAGGGCGGACACAACGCCGGCCACACGGTTTACGTCAGCGGCAGGAAGTTCGTGCTGCACCTGATTCCGTCCGGCATCCTGCACGACGGTGTCATGTGCGTGATCGGCAACGGGGTGGTGGTCGATCCGCAGGCGCTCTTCAAGGAGATCGAGGAGCTGGCGGGGCTGGGCATCGAGGTCGGCGACCGGCTGCTGATCAGCGACAAGGCGCACCTGATCCTGCCGTATCATCGCGAGCTCGACGTCTTGAGCGAAGCGCGGCGCGGCGAGCGCAAGATCGGCACGACGTCGCGCGGCATTGGTCCCGCCTACGAGGACAAGATCGGCCGCCGCGGCATCCGGGTG